>NZ_NBIM01000019.1 GCF_002242685.1 Oceanimonas doudoroffii | reverse complement strand
CTGCAAATTCGGAGACGAGCAGCATGAAAGATCTCACTTTTGTACTCACTGCTAGACCTCAGCCTTTTCGACCGCGTTCTGAAAACTTTTCGAAACCACAGTATGGACATGTGGAGCCAGGTGGTGGTTCGCTAACAGAACCATCTGGGCTTGTTCAGAACAAACAAATGTTTCCCGGTTCCTTTCCGGCCCTTCAGAGAACAGCTTCAACAGCCAGTAATGATTCTTGGGTCTCGGCAGGCAGTGCAAAAAGCAGCTCATTAGAAGCTGCTGCCAAGAAAGTTGATGAAATGCTAAGGCTGGCCAGACAAAAGCATCAAGAGAACAGAAGTAGATTCAGGGATGCTATGGATCACCTCGATCACATTTACGAAGAGATCAGAAAAGAAGCAGACGACGCTGGAAAGAAAACTCCGCAAAGGAATACTTTGGTCGGGCGAGGGTAAGTGTTCCATCAATTCAAAATTTCACACGCGAACATGCTCCCCGAACATCGAAACCTATCCTTGCTCAACAAATGCCATGCACACATTTCTATGGTTAACAGATAACAGTATGAATTTCTTGCCTTTCTGGGCACAAGCGTGAAGTGGAAGAACGTGAAGCTTCTTATTATTTTCAGGTGGGAAAGGCAGGCCGATAGTCACGAGCGCTCATTCCAACTGTTTACTCCTAGCTCAAAAGCTGTACGTGTTCCTCAGATCGATCCTGATCAGAACCGGCAGACCAACACTGCACCTCCAACTGAGAATGGAAAACTCGATTTTACGAAAAAGTGGCTGGAGGATGATCTTCATTCTTTGGCAACTGACCCAGATCCGAAACCTGATCTCCTTCAGTTCGGTCCAGCAGAGGCCGACCTGCATTCTGTTGGCAGTGCTTCTGCCGAAATTGCAGCCATCACCGGGAAAGAGATCTTGGCAGCACTGAAAATTCCAGATTTAGTTCCCCAGAAGCATCAAGCTGTGATCAAACCTTCTCCAGTGAGGTACGCAAGTTTCCAAGATGTTTCGGTTCCCTTTCCGCCGCCACGAAAAGATTCCTTGTCATCGGTGGATTCTGCTCGAGTCAAAGTGGGGAAATTTATAGAGAGACATGCTTGTGCAGACGAACGATTGTTGGATGTGAAAGCCAATCTTGGACACGTAAAGCGCAAGGCCGATTTCTTCGGAAGACTCAGCGATAATGATTCCGACCGCGGAAGAAGAAGTCCGTCGGCAGACAAGAAACCGCCGCACTCCGCCTACTTTCAGTTGAAACAACAGAGTGTCGGTACGCCTCAAAAGCAACCGGAGGCTTTCAACATGTCAGATGAAGACGGGGGCCTGCAGCAGAAGCACAGTTACCGTTATGCGGAGTCAACTCGAAGTCTTCCAATCATTAGAGGCAACAGTTACCCGGAGTGGCGGAAGCAGAAACAAGCAAATATTGAACCCACGCCACAGAAACCAGGAAGAGTGTTGGAAGCTCCCCAGACTGGTGAGCAAAGCATGAACTACTCCAGTTCCAACACGTTGACTGAAGCAGAACCTTCGCGAAATCAGAAGAAACCTGAACACAATCAAAGGTTCTTAAGGAATAAACGGAACCTCGGAAGCGAAGCTTTGCAGACTGTTGACCACTTGGTGGCAGAATTGGAACTGAACACAGAAGAACAAGAGCTGTCCTCCAGAGCCTTCCCTACTGCAGGAATTGCGAAATATGGGGTGGATTTTTCTGCTCTTCCGGAAGATGTACCTGAGCCTCAGAGTGCAAAGACATTCGTTCCAGAACAACCTATCACTAGCACAGTGCCGGAGAAGAAGCCGGAGCCAAAAACTCCGAAGAGGGTTAACCTTTACGAAGATTTCAATGAGGCACAGAAGGTTCTCTTGGATTCCACTTTGTCAAATTTTGGGCAGTCTCAGTACGAACGAGGAAACCTTGGCCAGACTCAGTCGCATAACAGTGACATATTTCGCCCTCAGTTCAAAGCAGAAGAATACAGCCGTGGTGGCGATCAATTTAATGATGTTAAAAATGGATTCCGAAATACATTCATGACCATAAACCAGGAAAAACTGGGGGAATCGAAAGTTGTCAGTATGAAAACTATGTTTGAACCCATGCAAGAAAATGAGAAATCTCCTCCAAAACTGCCCGTTGTGACTTCGCAGCCGCCAGGGAAAGGTACAATTCCTGCGCCTATTCCATTCAGGCCGACGGAGTCGAGAATCCCTGCTGGGCCATCCATGGAAACGTCATTAACTGGAAACTATGACCTTTATCAGGCGCCCAGTGAAAAGGGACGCAGTCAACAACTGAGAAGACACTCTTCAAGAAGGGCTTTCCAACAGATTCACTCGAGCAATCTGAGTGACATGCTTCCGATACGAGCTATCGTCCCAGTGGTCCCATCTACTGCTCCGCCACCGAAACCACAAGACTTTGCAGAAAGTAAGAGCTCCAAGCAGAAAGCACACGATGCGGATGACGATTACGACAACGTCATTGTGCCAGAGGGGAAAGCGGCTGGGCGAAATCCAGGCATTTCTCTGAGGCATCCCAGTGCTATCAAAATTAACAGCATGAAACTCGGTGGAGACGACGAGCAGCTACCGGCACCAATAGAAGCTTCTTCGAAAAATCCCATCAAGAATCTGCTGCGGAGGTTGAAGTCGCAGCCACCTAAAAGTAGTGATACAGCTCCGAGGCAACCGTCCACTCTGTCGCTTAATGAACCGGGGTCGGGTCCTCCCATGTTGACGATGTACAGTCTGCACAAAAGCAGCAGCGTGGGGGAAGCGTGGTCCGAGAGCAGTTCACTGTCGCATTATTCAGAAGATCGCCTACCGCCTCCAACAGGTATTTAATTAATGATGCTCGGTCCTCGTCATAACTTGCTCTTTTTTAGACAAGATCAAAGCCATCGTCAAAGTCCCTAAAGGCAAACAAGGACGGAAATTTTGGGCACCATGGAAAAAGTGATTTGTTTGGTATTTTTCTGTGGAAAAAGCAATTCGAAAACCTCGATAGCTCAATTTTGACTTTCTGTTGTGTTTTACTTCTGTCAACCAAGTATTTTTTGTTTTGCTCATGAATCGACGTTTAGAAATGGATTGCCAGCACGTGGGACACGATAGTACTGTATCGTCGACATCCTGCAGTGCTTGCACGAATAAACGAGTTTCCCACCCATGCCACAAACAGTACAATTGCTGCTGCATCTTAAAACAGAGGATGCACATTTTTCGAGAAATGCTTTCCAAACCGTGCAAATGATCTGCAAACGACATAAAAGTTACAACGGGTCAACATCCGAGCATCCTGTTAAGCGTCGAACATGAAAAATACAGGTATCGAAAGGTATTGGCGAAAAATTTATGAAGCGCAAGTAACAAATTTCCAGCGCACTCCTGAGCACTTTCATTGGGAAATGTCGTTCTTTCGTACTCCAGAAAAGCCGACTGCAAGGAACTTTCGGCTTACACAAACGATCTTTTTCCCGGATCCCGTCTCGCCACTCCATTTCCGCGTCCAACTCAATGCTCCAATTCTCCAGCCATTTTCTTGCGCAGTGTTCAGTTTGATTAGTGGTACAAATGGGGCAGGTTGCCTCTGGTTCTGCTGTTTTGCTCCATAGACTCGCAACGGGGACGCAACCGCATTCTTCTTTGATCCTACTTTTAAAGCACCGGAATCTCTTGTCTGTGTGTATGTTTTCTTTTAGTTCTCGATGACGTTTCCACTTCTGTCTCTCTTCCCTGCACTTGTGAGTGAACATCCTTTTCTTCTGGAGTTCCATTTCGACCATGTAGCGGTTACCGGATCCAAGGGTGAGAGGAGCTTGGATGCTACTCACTTCCGTGTTACTGTCGAATAAGTACAGGTCGAATCCGTCCCTGTCAGTTTGATTTCGGCTTTTGTTTGTGTAGGCATCGATTTTCAAGTGGAACTTCATACCGTGGCTCACTCCCGGTTCTTTCTGGTGTTGCTGGGAATGACGAACAAAGCAAATTCCTTTGGGGGTCGCAAGATATTCCATGTCCGAACAACAGTTTCTTCCATTCATTTCTTCTCCTCCGATCGAGCAGCTAGAAACTACGTCTTCGCAAGAGTGTAACACTGATTCTATGGATGATTTGTTCCTTCCCGTAGCGTTAAAGAACTTTTCGAACTCGGACGCCGCTACTTGGAAATCATCATCCAACTTTTATTTCGTGAGTCAAAAGTCCTCAGCGATTGTCATTTCTTGTTTCCAACTTTTATTTCGGCGATCCTGCCCAGGGAGCCACCCCGGCGACCAACTCATGCCCCTTTTTGGGGCACTTTCCCGATTATTTGATAT
>NZ_NBIM01000018.1 GCF_002242685.1 Oceanimonas doudoroffii | reverse complement strand
CCCCATAACTCTGCTGACCTCTACCGAGAATAAAGAAAGCAAACATTATTTCCACTGCAATCTGCCTGCTGTCCTCGATGCACGACACAAAAACTATCTTGTCAGGGCCGAAACGGTCCTCCAATATTCGGATGAAAAAAAAGCAGACCCCCCGGCGCTGCCCAACAGACCCTTGGTGGTTCTTTGCTCTTTGGTAGCGGGTCAATGGCACGAGGACACTTGGGGAGCGCCGATTCTGACTGTCCTGCACCTGCAAGCAAACGCCCAGCACGACAAACCCTTCCTACGTGTCAAACAACAAATTCACGACTCCTTGTGGATTCGCTTGGTCAATTTGGACCTCACGGACGCCGTGGATCTCCCCACAGACTTATGCGTCAGACTCTGCATAACCGAGGGCGAACAACACTCGCGATTATAATGATTTTTCATTAAAAATTATCTTTGTCTTTTGTTTTTCTGTTGTCTCTTGCTTGTGGTTTCGTCTTAAACAATAAAAAAAGGACACGCACACCTGGCATAGTGGTTAAAACAGCCGGCGCTGCAATAATTATGAGACATCATCATAAGGCCGAAAGTGACAGCGGCCTTTTTTTTTTGCGCGTCTGAAGTATTGCTCGGCCTGTCAGTAATTAACACGATTTCTGCAACCTCAAACGCAACTGTACGTATGTACAATATTTATGGCTACTTTCCCACCTGCTGTAAGCTCTCCCCCAGCGTGTGCCTACGCGTGGGGGAGTGACAATCGTTCGAAACATAGACTCAGAGGACGTCTTGTTCTTCTTCTCGCTCAACCTTGTTCTTCTCACGAAAAGTGCGACCCTTTTTGCGAAAAAAGTTTTTTACTGTACTATTTATTGCTGCAAAACTTGTATGCACTACGGTATTTTGACACAATGATGGACACGTGCTGCGCCGACCGACCCAGTCTGCTGATTTACGCGAAACATTGCATTTCAAAAATAGAGTTGGCCAAGTTTGACAGGTTCACAGGAAAACGGTTTTCCGATCTCCTCCACAGATTTTTGCAGGAAGGTGAGCGAGGTGAGCGTCTTATACTTACATGTACTGGCACTCTACAGTATATTACAATTTAATCAAAAAAATTACGCGTTGTTTTCTTTGGTGGGTTTTGCGATTGTTTATTTTCAAACGTATCTAGTAACTACGTATGTATGTATGTATGTATGTTTTTATTGTTGCGCAGTAATTTTTTTATCTCTTGTGGCATGTAAATTTCAAATTCACTTGAAATAGGCTTTGAAGTGACTTGCAAGGTAGCTTCCGAAAAAGATGCTTTGGTGTGAACAGGCCTATTGTTTGCAGATAGAAGGAACGGTGCGGGGCGCACATGAAGTCGTGGCCAATTTGTACACGGCGCTGATTGAAGCGGTGGAATGCGAAGCCGATTACGTCTGCTTCAAAGAAATATCGGCCTACGATCATCGAGCCAAGTCGTCGAAACGCGGATTTGCAGTGCTGCGCCGATTGGCAGCCTTGCAGCCTGAAGTGGAAGAAGTTACAGGTGGGTAGGTACGCCTTGGGTTAATAATGTAAAACAGTTAAATTGGGAACTTTAAAAAGATGCCCTTGTTGTTTGTTGTTGTTGTCGTGGTAGCGGTGGACTGAAGAAAAAAACGCTCGGGACGTATATTTCTGCTGTTTTTTCGATTGAGAACAGAAAAAAACGAAGAGCGTGGACGAAAGATGAAGGAAGGAACCTTACTTTTGTTACTGCTTTTTTAATCATGCAAAAAACATTTGTGGTGCGATGTTTTCATTATGGTTTGGTGTTTTCATCATGGTTTTTGTGTTTCATCTTGGTTTCATTAGGGTTTGGTGTTTCATTACGTTGTCATTATGTATGTATTATGCACGCGTCATTATGGTGTTTTCATTGTGCAAAAAAAAACGCGTGCGCCTGGTTTATCTCTTCTTTGCTTTTTGTTCTCTTTCAGGCCTGCGCTTTCTTCGGAACCGGAACTTGGCCTCCTTTCATTAACAGAGGGGCGGGAGGCCCAATTAACGAGTAACAAATCTCTCCACTTTTACGCTAACAAGTGCAAAAAATCTTGTCTTTCAAAAACTCTCCCAAGATTAAAAAAAAACACGAGAGTCTTTTTGCTCAGAAATTTTGCCAGGCCCAAAGAAATTTTCGGACAGTCTTGGTGGGGGCTAACAAGCTCGCGCGCCCCACAAACTTGTGCGCAGCTAAAGCTCAGCCCGGCCCAGACGGAAAAGATGTCTCTCCGATGAACCACCACATACCAAAAGCTTATCGGAACGAAAAGCCCGAAAACACACCCGACCCACACGCCATGAACACTGCAATACAGACACACTAACTAGGGGCCCCCCAAACACCACGTGAAGAAATCACCGCTGAAAGGCACACCGCCACTTTCCTCTTGCAACAAGCTAACGTCTCGTTGGTTTTTCATCACCGGTCGGTTGGAAAAAAAGTGAAAAGAAAGGATGTTTCACGTTTACGATCTCATCTGTTTTTTGTGTTTCGTTGTTTGCGGCCACTGCGGCTGGGAGACGTTGAAATTCGAAGGTTCCACCGGACTTCGAATTGGTTGGTTCAACTGCAGAAACCTGAAGAAAATCACCAATCTGATACTCAAAAACACCAACTTGGCCTGCGACGAGGTTCGATCCGCGTTGAAGCACTGCCTTCACAGGGTACGTATGCAAATTTGTTGTTTAAGTAAGCCTATAATGCTTCAACAACATTACTGTGTTAAAACTCCCCCCAAGTCTACGGTAGCTACCGTGGCAGCGCCGCCTAGCGGGCACCCTGATAACCTTGTTTGTACTACACCCCAATTACAAGCACGTGTGGGAGTGTTTTGCTGGCCTTTGCTATAACCTGATAGAGGCTCGTTTGAACTGGGCAATCTTAGCATTCCAACTACAGGAAGTTGAAGTCCGTTGTGACGAACTGTTTTTGCAGATCGTCCTCGAGTGTCACGAACCAGAAATGAACCACTCCGTCACCCCCGGCATGGAAATACGGGAACCGGAAATCTCCACCACCGTAACCACTCCGGAGGTAACGTCTGCTCTGAATGGAACTGGTTTCGACGGCTACAGCACCAACGTTTATCCTCCATTCAACACCACTTCCTACCCGAGTCCTCCGCTTATGCAGAAGATCGCGCAAAGCAAGGTTTTCTGGGTGGTCGTCGGACTGGTTTGCTGTTTGGCTCTCATTTACATGATCTACAGAGCCGTCCGGCGGTGCATTCAGTCGCTTCGCGGAGCCGGGCACATTCTTCTGGTTCAGGACACGGAAAACAGCCATCAAAATCCGCCCGGAAATCCCCGATACGCCGCCGGAGACCAGTCGGTAGATCTCAGCCTCGCCGCTGCCGGTCCCAGGCTGAACGTGGCCAGTTTGGTGCGACCCCCCATCAAACAGGAGCAGTACGCATTGGCCCCGATCGTCCGACATGAGCCCACGCCTGTTTCCGGATTCGTATCTCAGCAGCTCCACACCGTCAAACAGGAACCTCCGTCCGACGGAATCTTCGGCAGCTACAGTAGGGGAGCGAGCAGCAGCGAGGACGAGCTGTTCCCCACTTGCAGTTTGAGAACGAAGAAGCAGAAAAAGATTTAAAATTGAGAAAAAACTTCAGAGGTAACTGGCGCGCTATTGTCAGGCAGGGCAGAGTTAGACGTCGGAAGGATTTTTGAAGTTCCCAATTTTGCTTCTTCAGCACACATTGTTAACTTTAAAGATCCTTCCAACTGTCGAAACTCTGTCCCGTAGTCAATTGCTTGCCGGTTATCGAAGTTCTACAGTATTACAAAACTGAAACAAACAACAACAGACATGAGTAATTTCCTCCAAAACTGAACTCACGACTTTGACAAAAACTTTTTTTCTTCTTCTTCGTAGGACGCGTGTGTGCTGTAGCTACCGTTATTTCCTCATAAATGTACTAAACACATAGGTTGAAGTGGGCGGCTGAAAGATAAGGGCGTACCAACAACAGCAGACATGAGTAATTTCCCTTGAAAAACTGAACACACAAATTTAACAAAAACTTTTTTCTTCTTCGAGCGAGTGTGTGCACCGTTAGTATTTCCTCATTGCGGCTGAAAGAAGAAAGGGGCGGAGGGAGCCTGACCGCCGTATAGGCTACGTAGGCAGCTTGAGGAAAAAACGTACAGTAGAGTAATGGCGCGAGTTTTTTTATGTTTCGAAAAGTAAGTAATGCTTTATGCAGAAAGTGGCGCGAGAGTTTATTTTGCTGTACACGAATATATTTGGCGCGAGTTTATTTTGATGTTTCGTATAGTAATGGCGCGAGAGTTTATTTTGTTGTACATAGAACACTTTGCGTATATTTGACACGAGTTTATATTTTGA
>NZ_NBIM01000017.1 GCF_002242685.1 Oceanimonas doudoroffii | reverse complement strand
CTGCTATCTCGCTGCTGTTTCGCTCCCAACGTCCTGCCGCATAGCGCCAGGTGTCTGCCTCTCCGGAGTCAAGTACGCGGACCTGGCTAGTTCGTAAGGGCAAGATAAGCTTCACAAGCAGTGCAACCCATCGGACTGGACTCCACATCTGCAACACTTGACCACCGCGATAGTTTCGACTCAGCTTACGTATGCGCCAGACGCAATCCGGATCGTCGCGATCAATCTCGTCTTCAGTCACGTCGAGCCAATCAGGCGCGCTCGCACCCATATGGCCGATCTTGCTCCCGAGCGCACCATGTGCCCATTGCCAATCGCGAAAATGGGGTCCCGCCGCCAGCATCTGCCGAAGTTGGTCGATGTAGCCATAAGGCAGTGGTGAATAAACGCTCTCGCCGCGCTTCGGCAACCCCGCTTTCGACATACGACGTACCGGGTTGTGATAGCCCTGCATTAATACGGCGTTATCGTTTTTACCAATCTGACTGAAATGCCGAAGCAACACAAACTGCAGAAAAGCGTGGATAAGATTGTTCGCGCTGATGCCCCAAGGAGAGTCAGGACACGCCGTTCGGTGAAATTCTGGAACCTGTGTCGTTTGCGCCAGGAATACACTCGGGTCCAGCGGCAGGCTCTGCAGAATGAGGTAGCGCTCGAAGAAAGTCGATAGGGCCTGCAGCCTTTGGTGTAGACCATGCGTTTCCCCACCGAGCCACTCCAAGGCGAAGCCTCTCCAGGCTGCAAGTTCTGGATAGAACTCCACCACCCAGGTCAGGGTTGCATCCGAATCGCGTCGCATGCTGCGCTCGGTCCTTGCCGCCTTGCGACGCCCCTTGGGTTTAGTTGGAGAGGTCTTGTACATGTGTTTGCTCGGTCACGTGGAGATGTGGCTAGTCAGATGAACGGACCAAATCGGACAGAGGCGTCGTAAGAAGTCCATCCAGCCGGTGCGCCGCTTGCTGAAGTGCTTCTCGGGCTTCGCTAAAGCTTGCTTGTGTGTAGATCTCCTGGCTCTCGATCGATGCGTGATGCATGAAGCGGCGAATCATCGGCTTGTCGATTCCCGCGTGCTTCAAACGCTGGCCGTAGGCGTGTCGGTGCCCGTGCGGAGTTGTGCCAAGCGCCTTGCCAACTTCGAGGCCAATGCGTTTGCACGCGGCCGCGTGAGCCTTGTTGTACTGCGTGAGGGTGTATATCGCACCATAGGGTGCGCGCCGCAGGTTCACGAAAGCGAACGGATGATCCCGATCGAAATGCGCAAGCTGCTTCAGATAGCGATGCCAAAGTTCCAGAAACCACTCGCCGTACTCCGGCACGAACCAGTACGCCTGCTTGTAGTACGGACCGTCGTGCATGCCGCCTTTCCAGCCAGCATGCCGACGGTCCATCAAGTCTGTACGCGGCACAAGGCCGAAGCGCTGGCCGAGGTATTCTGCTCGGTTCGATTTACGTGGTCGTCCTCGCTCGTCGCACCAGTCAGCAGGCGCGGCCCCGTAGTGCGGATGGTGGATGAGGACCTTGGCTTGACGCGGGTCCTGTGGATCTGGAAATACGTCCTGAACGTAAAGGTGAAAAGGCTCCGACTCTCGAAATCCCGCGCCATGGAGCAGTAGCGTGATCAAGATGCCACGATAGTCGTAACGATCGCCGTTGCGAAAGCCTTTGAAGAGCAACGCTTCAAAGTGACGTTCTGGAAAAGCTGGCGGCTCACCTCGCGCGACCTTCGGGATTCTCCGGTAGCGAAGCCAATATCCTGTGGCGCGCGCGGTGGCATTCGACGCCCACGTATGTCCAAGGAAGGCCTTGCTTCTACGATACTGGTAAGCGGCTTCATCGATCTGTCGATCGAACGTGCTGCCGACGTACCGAGGATTGACGCTGGCTGCTTCAGGACGAACTTCGCCCAACCAATTGAAGAAGTCGCTCAAATGGATGATGATGCGTGCCGCGTCGTGCGGCGAGCGAGGCGGCCAGCAAAGGCCCGTGGCGTCGATTCCTGTTTCGCGATTGAACGTTCCTGTATACAGGCGCTTCGCGAAATTCTGAAACAGTCGATGAGGGTCGCGTTCGGCGGGGTTGAGTTGGATGTACTCAAGAAAGAGCCGCACCGATCGCGTCACCTTGCGCATCCATTCCAGACTGCGATCGTGGCTTCTATGCAGGAAATAATCAATCAGCGGCTCGAGTATCCCCGTCGCGGCGAGCAGGGCGGGGATCTCAGTGTAGACGCCGGTTTCGTCCGTGAGGACCTTTGCTTTGATGCTGACGAACATCGCTCGACAGAAAAAGCAAACACTCTACGCACGCTTTAAGTCACCACGTTGACCGTTGTAAGTCATCGCTGCTCCCGAATCGACTCACCGATAAGAGGGACGTGCCGACGCGCACTTCGCTGCGATAAAAAAGCTGACGGCGGATAGCGCGGAGACAAGCAACACCGTCCATTCGACGGCGACATATCCATCCGTCAATCCCCAGATGCTGGCCGCTGCGATGGGCGCGATGCCCTTCGCAATGTTCGACGGAAACGACAGCATGCCGCTGATCGCGCCGTAGCCCTCCGTCCACAGAAACTGCTGGACGATCGTGCCGCGCAGGATCGTCATCATTCCGTTGGCGGCGCCATAGCAGAGCGCGAAGATCCACAAAAGCGCAGCGGATTTGCCAGCCACAATCAGGACGACCGTCGAGACGGGAAAGAGTGTCACCACGATGAAACCAACTGTCGTGATGGTGACCTTGCGATCGAATGCGAACCAGACCGCGCGGGCGATGACTTGCGCGGGTCCTATCAGCGCCATGGTGATGTCCAGGACCGTGTTGGTGACGCCGCGCTCGACCATCAACGGGACCAGATGAAATGTGAGCGCGGCGAAGGTCGCGTAGTAGGTTGTGAAGCACAGTGCGAGCGCCCAGAAGGTAGGCGTGCGCAGTGCACGTCGCGTTGCCGCAGCATCGACCGCCGTGCGCTCCGCGCTCGGCTGGGCAGCGTTCGGGTCGATTCGTGAGGAGCGGATTGCGAAGACATGAATCGGCAGGCAAATGATTAGATTGCACGCGGCAAGTGCGACGAGCGCGAGACGCCAACCGGCCAGATCCACGAGGAACTGCGTGACCGGAATGAAAACCGTGCTCGCGAATCCCGCAACGAGCGTCACCAGTGTGATCTTGGTCTTGTATCGCAGCGGATAGCGATGCGTGAGCACGGCGAAGAGCGGGTCATAGAAGGTCGCAGCCATCGACAGGCCCAAGCCGATCCACGCTACGAAGAGAATCGTGAGCGACGATGTGGCCGACCACATCAGAAGCATTGCGGCCGCGATCAGCGATCCAATGGCCATGATTCGACGTCCGAGCCCGTGGTCGATCCATTTGCCCACCGGATACGCCACGAAACCCGAGACCAGCAGTCCGAGCGAGAGGGCAGCATTCGTGGACGTGCGGCTCCAGCCCATGGTCTGCTCCATGGGTACGACCAGCAGCGAAAACGAATAGTAGACCGAGCCCCACGACACCAGTTGGGCGAGCGCGAGCGCCCAGGTGGCCAGCGATTCGGCGCGATCCGTCGAGTTACTCGACTTCACTGTCGTCGGTGTCGGCGTTCTGTGCGCTGTGCTCATGGCTCATGGCTGCATTGGCGAGGACGGAAACTGATGCCGGAGCCTTCTCTTTACGCTCACTGTACCGGTCGGTCAGGTAATCTGAGCGGTCGCGCACGAGTAGCGTGAACTTATACAGTTCCTCCTTCACATCGACCACACGATCGTAGTACGACGAGGGCTTCATGCGACCGCTCTCATCGAACTCCTGGAACGCCTTGGCTACCGAACTCTGATTGGGAACGGTCACCATGCGCATCCAGCGGCCGAGCACGCGCAAAGCGTTCACCGCGTTGAAGGATTGCGAGCCGCCCGACACCTGCATGACCGCGAGTGTTCGCCCTTGCGTCGGCCGGATGCTTCCGGAGTCGAGCGGCAGCCAGTCGATCTGGTTCTTGAACACGCCGGTCAGCGCGCCATGTCGTTCCGGGCTGCACCAAACTTGGCCTTCGGACCAGATGGACGCTTCGCGCAATTCGAGGACCTTCGGATGGTCGGCGGGCACGCTGTCGGCGAGTGGCAGACCATGTGGATCAAACACTCTGGTCTCGGCGCCTAACTTGCGAAGGATGCGCTCAGCCTCGAGTGTCAGCAAGCGACTATAGGAGGTCGGACGGAGCGAACCGTAGAGCAGCAAGATGCGCGGCGGATGATCCGAGATCGTCCGGGGTTCGAGCTTTGTGAGATCGGGCGTGTCGAGATGAGAAAGACTGACGTTCGGAAGATCGGTGGACATCGTATGGAAGCGGCTAAAGAGCTACGGGGTGATGGGGCGTGAGAGCAAAATCGCTGTGGCCGGGCACAGTTCAACGGCCTGGCGCGTGGCGAGGATCGCGGCAGGCGCGGTCTCGCGGCTCACAAGGTTGAATCCGGTCTTCTCGAAGAAGGCTTGTGCGTCAGTCGTAAGGAGCCACGCAGTTCTGGCGTCCGCGTCGAAGGCCTGACGCAGCAGCACCGCAACGAGATTC
>NZ_NBIM01000016.1 GCF_002242685.1 Oceanimonas doudoroffii | reverse complement strand
ACCACCACCGCCACCACCACCACCACCACCATTGTTTCGAACAGATCGATCAGTTGCTGTAGTCATTGATGCAATTTTATAGGAAGGACGAAGAAAAACCACTAATTTTGAGGGATGAACAGAAAGTAAATCCAATGGAATTCGGCACATTGAATCCCATCCCCACCGCTTACATTCTGAGGGAAAATTCACAGCGGATGAAGGGTTAAAATCACCCATTCACTTCAACAAATCTACTGCCTTCCTATCTTTAGTGCTGTTGTTCACCTTTTTCAAAACAACCCACTGCTGCTCACTGCCATCTTCATTGTTATTGGTGGTGGTAGTTGACAAAACTTGTGCAAAAGAGGTTTCCTTATCATTCTGTTTCGAAGTGGTAATGTGCAGTAAATTTTCATCATAACAACAAGGTGGTGGTAGTAATTCTGTTGCATCATCTCAACTGTACGATCTTTTGGTTTTGAAACATTTGGATGATCCACAATTTCAGTTGATTGTGCGAAGAAATCAATCTTTTGATTTGCGTATGTTTTTTTACTATTGTGTTGTTAATAATGAAAGAAAGCATTGTGAAGATTTTTCCAAGGCTGTTAAGATTTCTACCAATTCTAATTCTTGTTTATCTTATCGCAATGACTGTTTTGAGAAATATTCCTAGGCTGATATTGTGGATATTTGTTACGGGATAAATGAAGGTGGTAAGGGTGAATTGACCCATGGGTTTTTTAAGAAAACATTTTATGCAACCAGTGAAGAAATTGTGAACCTGTTGAATGTGATTGATTATTGGCTTTGAAATATATTATTGTTGTTGTTCATTCGCTGTTGAATGCAGTTGTGTTGTTGTTCACCTGTTTGTTTTTGGCTTTTTTGCGCAAGTACAAAATGCCAAAAAAAGATAAATGGGTGTACTGATAATGATGGTGATTGGATAAAATATATTTGGATCCTTCTAATCCTGGAGCATTTCGAACTGCTAAAGACTTGTACATCTCTGCGAAGTCAGCTGGATTACCCCATATTACTCTCAATAGAATAAAACAATATCTTCAAGGAAAACCAGGCTACACAATGCATCATTGGGTTTTGAAAAAATTTAAACAAGAAAAAATTATCAGTTATGGATTTTTAGACTTAGTTCAGGTTATTATTAGTTTTTTTTTTGCAGATTTTCTATGGATCAATTTGCTTTCATTTTTAGTGTGATTTGGCAGATCTGAAAAGTTTATCCAGAAAAAACTGAGGTTTTCGATATGTTTTGCTTGTTGCAGCAGTTCTTTCGAAAAGGATCTGGTTAAGACTGGCAAAAGAGAAAACTTCATCGACTGTAGCTCAACTGATGAGAGATGTGCTGGGAAATGGAATGCCAGCCAACTGTATACCTAGATGAGTACAAACTGATGAAGGCACCGAATTTTTCAGTTATCCTTTTCAAAATCTGGTGGAAGAGTTCGGGATTCATCATTTTGTTAACGGCTCTAGAGAAGTGAAAGCGTCTGTGGCTGAGGTAAATATACGTAAAATGAAAAGGGTTATCTATAGAATGATTACTCAAATGGGATCAGAAAAATATGTGGATAAATTGCCAGAGATAGAATGTGCCCACAATCACAGAATTCATCCAAAAACAGGATTTCGACCAATAGATATTAATGAGGAAAACACCCCCTTGGTTTTTCGCAAACTCTACCCGGGTCCCATTGAAGAGACGCTGCATCATCATCATTCTCCATGGAATATTGCAACTACAGGTAGTGGTAAACAGCGGCTGCCCTTTCGTGTAGGAGACCGAGTAGTGGTGAGAAAAAATTTTCAACAATTTCATCATGGTTATCTACCTGCTTGGCAACCAAATGTTTATCGAGTCTCCAAAGTATAGCCCGAAAACACCCTGCCTCGATATCGGTTGAGCACCTCGGACACTGGAGAGGAAATTCTTGGCTTGTGGTATGCGGAAGAATTGCAAAAAGTCACTCATTGATGACTGTTTAATGGGAAGTTTTTTCAAAATTAGCAATGGTAGTGGTGCGAAAATATCGTAAAAAGAAGAAAAAAAGTGGTGGTAAAAGAAAAAGAAAAACAATAAAATGAAGTGGATGGATGGTAAAAACCAATTATCATCATCGTCGCCATCGTGGTAGTAGTGGAAAAACAAAAAAGAAGAAGAGATAAACTAAATCGATGTTTGTTAAAAATATAAACATAATTATTGAACCTAATGTGCACAGATCAATTACGATGATGAAATGTTTTTTTAGTCTCGCATTATTCTTCATATATATATATATAGTGATGTTATGCATGTTTTTGCATCTGTATTTTATGAATGTTTCATGATGATAATTATTCCATCAGACTGACGGCACCCCCTAACAACAGCAACAACGATACTTCTTCTTTGTATAAATTTACAGTTCAATTACCTACTGTGTTGAATTTTGAAAAATCTGGCAATTTTGAATGTGCTTTGGTGGAATTTTACTGTAGCAAACTATCGGAAAACAAGAATACAAGTTTAATTTATGTCAAGTGTGAAAGTTTGGTTGCAGGATCCATTTTCAACAAAGAAATTCAGCCTATACTCACTGTGATTCCCAATTTTGATGTGTCGGACATAGTTGGCACTGGAAAAACCTATGTTCCACCTCTTTTTGAATATAAAACTATAAAACTACCACGAGTGGATTCGCTTACATTTCATTTAAGAGATCAAAATGATGAAGGATTGATTTTTGATAAATCTCGAAAAATTTTTCTCCACATTCATTTTCGCCATCGTGTGGAACATTCATCCGTACATTAGACCTATCATCATCATTATCATATGTGTAGTCGAGAGTGGAACTGTGGTGAGTTGGGTGATCGAGACACTGAACCAGATTTGATCTACTTCTATCATCGTTATCGTGGTGACAGTACACGAAATGAAAACGAAACCAGAGGTGGAAAAAAATGGATTTTGGTGAACGAAGATCAAGAAGAAGTGCAACAAAAAAAAGGAACTGCGGACAGAAAAATTTTCTGCTGAGGAAAAAATTTCTATCACAAATAGTGGTGATAATTTATCACCAGTGCAACAGCAACAAACAGTTGGCAGTAAAACTGGTAAGAAAACAGCAGCAGGGCTGACCATTCCAGAGTGGTGGAAAACTGATACTAGTGTTGGTGGAAAACAAAAATTATCAACTGATAAATTGAAAGAAGTTAGGAACAATAAAAAATAAATAACTAAATGAGATGACGGACATCCCCACTACTGCTGGGGTTACCCCCATCGGGGTAGAAGTTCAGAGAAAAAACTCCTATCTGGTTCTCGACTGCTGATTTTGCATGACATTGAGTCTGTCCAATATGAAAACATCTATCCCACTTCCATTCTACCTATCAAGGATGATCATTCTTTGATTTTTGATGTTCCGGTGCAAAAGGGGTTCTACATCGATATGCGCACTTTGAAATTACACATCCAAAATCATTTGTTGCAGAAAAATGGCTGCGTTCTGGCTGGGAGCGATCGCACCACCACCCAGTCAGCTATATTGTATTCGATGTTTCGGGATCTTCAGGTGAACTTCAACAACCGAACCATGTTTTGGGGAAAATTTCTCTACGGTTACTATGCTAATTTTTTGCTTCTGTTCAAAATTCCTAGCAATGAAAAAACTGTACTGTACAGTTCGATTTACAAGTACAATGATCACAAAGATTTGGACCAAATGTGGGAATCAAAAGAGGTGACCCAAAAAGACGGTACTATGAAAACAGAAATGGTTCACACTGGATATGATGGGGAGGACATCGTGTCGGAATGGAATGAGCGAACTGCTATGCATTTGAGGGGGGAGTATCACGAGGTTATGGGAAACATTTTGTTCGATCTGGCTTTCCAATCCCGCCTTTTGCGAGATGACATCAACCTGAAATTCACATTCACCCAGCAAAACCCAGAATTTTGCCTATTGTCCAGCAAACTGAATGCAGAATACATGTTGGAAATTTCCAAAGCCATATTGCAAGTTCCCCGAATTAGCGTCAGACCATCGGCGCTTCCTCGCATCGATCTCGATTATTACTTCATTGAACATAGAATGATGTCTGTGCTGGTGCCAGAAAATACTTCGAATTTCAATCATACCCTGATCAGCGGGCCCTTGCCTCATCGAGTGATAATGTGTCAAGTGGACGAATAGGGGTTCGAAGGAGACTATACGAAATCATTTCTTCGTTTTCCCCATTTTGAACTGGACACCATTCAAATGATCGCGGGGCATTGCAGAATTCCCGCCGACCCATTGACCATGGACTGGGATGAGGAGGAGCTTTTGGGGGCTTACATATCATTTTTTCAAAACATGAAAAATTCATTGGGATTTACTGGGATGCCATTTTCCCGAAAGCAATTCTCCAACAACTGTGTGTTTTTTGCCTTTGACAGCACCAGAGATATGGAGGCGGGGAGTTTGCATTGGACCGAGGGAAATTCAGGAAACCTTTCGCTGAACATTCACTGGAAAACCCCACTGGAAAATAACATCATGTTGGTTTTGTGCTGCGAATACAAAATGGTCTGTTGTTTAGACAAGTTCAGACAGGCGAGCATAGATTATGCCCCCATTTATTGATTTGGTTGAGGCCTGATGTTGTTTCTTACTGCTGCTGCTGCTGCTGCTGTTGCTGTTTGTGCATAACTATTTTTGTATTGATGATGATGATGATGATGGTAGATAATGAAGACCCAGATGAAGATTTGTCTTGTATAAAACTACAACATCCATTTTGGTATTTTCTTTTGCTTCTGTATATGTTAATATGTGTATTTGCTGTTGTTTCTTAGACTTTTGGCTGTTGGGGCCACATCTACAGGAAAAACCAGGATGTTCGAGTAATTATTACTGCTTGCTGTTATTTTTATCAAACTAAAACATAAAATCAACCAGATTTTAGTTACATCATAAAAAATCAAAAAGAAACTGTGGCAACTTAGACAAGTCCAATGGGAAATTTGACCAGATTGTGGTTTGTTTTGCCGTAGCTGATTCCATATACAAAGAGTGGTTCAACAAAGCAGGGAGTGTGTGCATTTACCATCTGGGGTTACCTAGCAAAAATGAACTGGAAGACGGATCTCTGATAAAACAGGGATGTAACAACTTGATTTGTTTGGATGATTTAGATGATGGAGAAAATGAATGCGAGATAATTCACATGTGCAACTATGTAGCTACATACTAAGAAAACCCCAGTCTTTTTGTTTGTTTAGGTTGTTTACTATCTATAGTCATCATTATCAATACAAAAATAGTTATGCACAAACAGCAACAGCAGCAGCAGCAGCAGCAGTAAGAAAC
>NZ_NBIM01000015.1 GCF_002242685.1 Oceanimonas doudoroffii | reverse complement strand
CAGAAATACCGTAGTTACGCCCCCGTGGGGAGTTACCGTACTTTGCGCCGCAGCTGTCGACGTATACTACGTTTAGCATCATTCGAATGTCCTCTCCAAGTGCAGTTATTCTTTTCTTGTGAGGCATAAAACCAAGTACAACTGTATTTGAACGCAAGGATAACGGTATAGGTAGGTAGGGGGTCGTTTTGGTGTTTTGTTACTGTGTCGGGGGCGCCGCCTGTGTGCACTGTTTTACTGTGGCCACAGGTGTCCTGTGTCGGCGTTCTCTTGACCCATATTTTATTAACGAGTAATCGGATCATAATGCATTGTCTAACTGTCATTGTTGTTATTCAGCAGACAAAATTTTTATCTCTTGCCGTTTTTCTGCAGTAATAATTTTTACGGATTAATTTGCAATGTCTCAGGATTTTGAGGAGTGGGAGTCGGACGTTGAAACCGAATGGGGGTCTGATGTTGATGAAGAATTCCCATCCGATGTTGAAAATGGTAAGCATGTTGCGTAAGCCGACATGTTTTTATTGTGTTTAGTTAGGGGTCTGAGTTTTTAGAGGATTTGGCCGCTGCTGACATTAGTGATTTTGAGGAGGAGAATGTCTTACCTGAGCGTGAGTTTAACTTTATGAATCTTATGTTGATTAAGCCTAGTGTTTGTTGTATTGATTTAGAGTCAAACCCTATCGATCATGTGAAATTCGGTGAAACAGTCACTGTTGATGTAGCTCCTCGATTCGGTTTGACAGGCGCTTCGCATTTTTTTCGTTTCCATAACCAAGACAACATTGTGGATGCAGAAGCAGTGGCTAGGGCTGCTTTCGATAAAGTTCTAACTGACACATTTCGTGAGGGTGCGCCTAGAGACTTAGTGGGTGTGTCCATTAATCATCCCTGCCTGGATCATGAAATCCTGGTTCTTTTCGGGGATAAGACTGAAACTACAACAGAGAAAATCATGAGTGTCATTGCCTCCGTTCAACAGAGCAAAAAAGAACTCGATTTTGATGACACAATGGAGGTGAAAGTAACCAGAGTCACACCTCCAGAAGGCAGTGGTTATCGGAAAATGATTAAGGGGAGATTTGAAGACGTTTTCACGCGCCACTCAGGGGGTCACGGATCGGTTTTCATCAAGATAAAAAACAATGACTGGCTTTGTTTCGCGCGAGCAGTTGTGGTGGCCAGGGCGCGCATTCAGTACTATACACTGGGTGACAAGTCTGTGAAATGGGATACGATTCGAAGGGGGGATTCGGACAGACGGAGCTCACAGAGAATATTGGCATTAGATCTGATGACCAGAGCAGGCCTGTTGGGTGGTCAAAAGAGAACTTGCGGAGTCCCAGAGTTCAAGAAAATACAGAACCTGCTGGTACCAGAGGGTTTCCAGTTGAAAATTTTTTCGCATGACCACTTCGACAGTAGAATTTTTGATGATGAGTTAGTTGGTCCGATTCCACTTTACATATACCACCATGATAATCATTTCACTCCCATGAGTTCCCCTCGAATCCTTACTGGAACCAATTATTTTTGTGACATGTGCAATCAGGGATACAACAAGAAAGAGGCTCACAAATGCTCTGCTTATTGTGCATGTTGTAAAATGCAAGGTAAATGCCCTCAGACACGATGGATTCATTGCAAAGATTGCAACCGTCGGTTCAAATCACAGGAGTGTTTCGACAACCATCTCAAGAAACCTGAGAAGTTTACCAGAGGGGCGAAAAATAAACGCAGAAAAGTTATGGGTCAAAACACATGCACGAAACTGAAACTGTGTACTCAGTGCGGGAGAACAACGTCCAAATCCCTCCTCCCCCCATATAAACACAGATGTGGCCAAAAATACTGTTCAGTTTGCAAAATATGGGATAAAAACGAGGCCATTCACCAGTGTTACATGCAACCAATAAAGACAAAGCAAAATGCAGAGCCTGAAAAATCAGATTTGCTACAGGAGGAAATGGAAGTTCAACCCGATGATATTGATTCATTGGTGAGAGAAGAAGAAAACAGACAGGGAGAGACTGATGTCGGCAGGATGCAACACTTCCAAAAATTCAGTGGCGCAACTGACAAGGTTTCAAAGTATCTATTCTGGGACTTTGAAACAACTCAACAACAGGAATATGCTAAAGAAAGCAATGCACTCGGTCCCTCCTATCTCCATAAACCGAATTATTGCATTGTGCGCAAAGCTTGCATGCTATGCAAAGTTTTCTGGCTTTCACAATGTGAAAATAGAAGCTGCAAGTCACGATCATGCCAAGATTGTCAGAAAAGCAAACCCGAGTGTCGGATATGTGTGGAACACTGTGTCAGGTTCTATGGAGATAACTGCAAAGAGGAGTTTTGTGACTTTCTGTTTCGAGAATGCCACCGCGGTACAACGGCTATAGCGCATAATGCAAAGGGGTTCGATGCACATTTTATAATTCAATGGTTGGTCTCTCAAAAGAGAATCCCAAAAATTATTCCACGCGGTTTGAAAATTCTCAGTTTGGAGGCAATGGGAGTGAAAATAATTGATTCCATTTCTTTTCTGCCACAGAGACTTTCTTCACTACCAAAAACCATGAATGAACCTGAATTAAAAAAAGGATACTTCCCATACCTCTTTTGTCGATCTGAAAATTGGAACTATGTTGGAGCCTATCCCGATGCAGATCAGTATTGCCCATCTCAAATGAAACCTGCAGAGAGAAATGACTTTTACACTTGGTATAATGCACACAAAAATAAAGTGTTTGATTTCCAAAAGGAGCTGAGGGAGTACACTGAATCTGATGTTGACATTTTGCTCCGATGTGTCTTGAAGTTTAACGATTTGTTCCATGCTGAAACCGGAGTCTACCCTCTGGAGGTAGCCATAACAATAGCTCAGGCCTGCAATCACGTCTTCAGGAAGAATTTTCTGAAGAAAAATACTATTGGGGTAAGGTAGTTTTTCCATGCGTTTATGTCCTTAATAACTGTGTCAACTGTATATGGTTTTCAGGTGGTACCAGTAGGAGGTTACAGGGGGAGGGAGCGTCAAAGTATGGTAGCTCTGGAATGGATTAAATTTGTCAGCGAGGAGCATGGAGTTTACATTCGCCATGCTCGAAATGGAAAAGAGAAGGTTATTGGCAAATACAAAGCTGATGGATTTTTTGCTAACACGGTGATGGAATTCAATGGATGTGCATACCACGGGTGTCCAAAGTATATGCATGAAGAGTGCATAGTGCAAAAGTTACATGAAATTTCGAGTTTTAGATGTTACAAGAAACGTGATGAGAAAGTGCCTAACTCCAGCCTCACACGCGAAGAGGCTTATTGAAGAACTTTGGATAAAGCAGATTACATAAAAAAACAGGGTTACCAACTGATCGAAGTGGGTGTCCATATCGGAGTAGAATTTGGATAAAGCTTCAACATCAGTGGCTTTGTAGATGTGGGAGTGTGAATGGGAGAATCTGAAACATACTGATCCTAGAATTCACGAATTTGTTCAAAATCTAAAGGTCAAACCAGTACTAGACCCTAGAGAAGCTTTGACTGGAGGTGATTTATGTTCTGAATTTTTCCTAGTGCTTTTTATCCTTCTAAAAATTTTTTTCTTTACCAGGTAGAACAAATGCAACAGTACTGTGGAAGAAATGCCACCCTGGAGAGCGAATAGATTATTATGATGTGTGCTCGTAAGTGAACACGTGAATAAGTAAAGCACGGAAACATAGATGTGTTAATTTGGTAAACGCTTTTTGTCAGACTGTATCCATGGGTATGCAAATACTGTGCTTTTCCACTGAAGCATCCGACAGTGATAACGGAGATGTTTGAAGCAATAACAAAAGAAAGAAATCCATATTTTGGGTTAATTTGGTTAGTGTGTCTCCAGGGTATTATGAGTAAATAGCATTTTGATTTTTTATCAAAAATTTCAGCTGTCGAGTTTTACCTCCTCGAGGCCTGTTACATCCTGTGCTTCCCTACAGATACAATGACAGGTTGAATTTCACTTGCTGTCGCTCATGTTTGGAGGAGCAGAATCAAGAAAAATGCTCACATACTGACTCGGAGAGAAGCTTTACCTCCACTTTTGTCAGCGTTGAACTAGACAAAGCTTTACAGTTGAACTACAAGGTATCTGCATGTGGGGTGACATATTTCGGTATTAATAACATGTGGAATGGTTCCAGGTTTTGGATGTGTATGAGGTGTGGCACTATGATGAAAAAGCTGTTTATAATGGAGAAAATGAAGATTCAGGATTATTCGCTGCATACATAAACAAGTTTCTCAAACTGAAGCAACAGGCCAGTGGATGGCTGTCGTGGGTCAGTATTCGATTTGCCTTCGCTACCAATGGATTATTCCAAATCCAAAAATAGAAATTTCAGGTGAAAACCGAATCTGATAAAGATAGATACATCTTAGACTATGAGGAAAAAGAGGGCATAAGGCTCGACCCGGAGCAAATTGAGAAAAACGCCGGATTGAGGGCTGTTGCAAAATTATGCCTTAACTCGTAAGATCACAAAACAGGCAACTAACTCTTTCAAATATGTCACAAAGATTGGATGCAGTTATGTTTCAGTTTTTGGGGAAAATTTGCCCAGTGATCAGATTTTTGTAACACGGAGTTTTTGTCTGATCCAGTCACTTTCTTTTATCTGGTATTCGATAGAGAAAACCAGGTGTCCAGTGTGAGAAGCCTAGGTAAGCTAGAGTGGCATAGACTGAGGCGAGATTGTTTTTTAAGCACCCTACCCTCTTGACTTAGGACCAGACATGGTAGCTGTCAACTATAAAAAAGAAAAGCTATATGAAAAAGTGAACCCGAACACTTCGGTTGTGGTGGCCTGTTTTGTAACAGCACATGCCCGCCTGAAATGACACAGTATGCATTTTTGAAAACTAAGATTGAAAAACAAACTATGTTGGTGAAACACGCTTTTTCAGGACTCTGTGATCTTCCTAACCAGAATGACTGATCAATACATGCCAAGTGTAGGTGATCACCTGGGTGATCTCACTGATGAGTTGTGTGACTATGGCGAAGGATGCTTCATTTCGGAATTTGTATCTGGTGGCCCCAAACAATACAGTTTTAGAGTCACAGATCCCTCCTCTGGAAAAGTGGTCAAAACCATCACTAAAGTCAAAGGTTTTTCTCTCAACTATGCTAACGCCGCACACATAAACTTCAAAAGAATGAGACAACAGGTGAAAGACTTTGTGAAAACCAGGAATCTCGATAGAGTGACTGTTTATGAAAACCAAATTCAACGGATGAAAAATCATAATGTAGTGACTGTTCCAACTAGCAAGGTGCAAAAGGTTGTTTACTGTAAACGAGTGGCACTTCCTGATTTTACAACTCGACCTTATGGGTACTGAGGTTTCTGCAAAATGTGTACCGAGTGATTTTTTTATTGTAATTATGTTCAAGCATGCATAACTCCCCCAAGATTTATGAAACATTGAAACTGTGCGATTAAAATATGTTCAGAACAAATAATTCTGACACAAGCATAAGCTAGACAGAATGTCATAAAAGTGTTTTGCTTCGTTTTTTTCGAGACCTTTGGCATGCTCCGACCACCAGCAGCTGTCCATAGTTGTTTTTTTGCTTGTGCTGAAACAGACATCTTGCTAGTATGCGTCGCAGATGACACAACCCTGCTCCGCCGGAAATGTGTAGTTTTGTGCTGTTTTCCTCATGAAAGTTCAGTATAACCCCAGCATAGGCCCCTGCGGAAACTGGCAGCTGTAGATCGAACGCTACAGAACTCCTGTTGGAGAGGCTGTATTCCAATGAGATTGTGGTTTCCAGTACTGCAGCCTGAATTATTTTGTGTGGAGAGCCGAATGTGACTTTCGAAGGATTTATTTTATTGCCTCCCCCTGTGACAACCAAGGGATTTCTTCCATTCACAAGGAACAAATGCAGTTATGCCAAGTGGCATCAGTATTAAGACATAAATTTTTGCTTGGTTCCCTCCGTTGAAGCACAGTGATTTCTTCCATAGACATTATTTTCAAACAAACTTTTTTTTTCAAGACCAAAAATCAAATTGATTCGAAGTTCCGACTGTTGATCAATCTAACTTTCTCGCTAAATGAAGTCTAGGCGGGCAGAGGGTGACATCTGCATTCTCTCAACAGGCCACGCCCTCCCCTCCGCTCGATGGCCACTTATTGGT
>NZ_NBIM01000014.1 GCF_002242685.1 Oceanimonas doudoroffii | reverse complement strand
CGTCACCCTGCCCGCCGGGCCGGGCCTGGGCGTCACCCTCAACGAAGACAAGCTGGCCGAATACCGCCGCAAGTCATCACTCGCCCCCCACGCGTAACAGGAAGACAACCATGCTGTTTAAAGTCGAAATGAAGGTCAATCTGCCCCACGACATGCCGGCCGAGGTGGCCGCCGAGATCAAGGCCCGGGAGAAGGCCTATGCCCAGGAGCTGCAGACCCAGGGCAAGTGGCGCCACCTGTGGCGGGTGGCCGGCAGCTACGCCAACGTCAGCATTTTTGATGTGGCCGACAACGCCGAATTGCAGGATCTGATCAGCAACCTGCCGCTGTTTCCCTACATGGACATTCAGGTGGCGCCCTTGTGCCGGCACCCGTCCTCCATTCATCAGGATGACCGTTAACCGACGTTCGTCCCCCCTACGACCAAATCATAAAAAAGATGCAAGGAGCCAAGGCAATGTCAGTCAAAACCATGCAGACGCAGGAAGTCAAAACACTACTGGAAAAAGTCGCCGGTCTGAACCAGGCCGGTGGCAACGAGCGGGTCAAGACCATCGTGCACCGCGTGATGCACGACGTCTTCCAGCTCATCGAAGACCTGGACATCACCCCGGAAGAATTCTGGAGCGCCGTTTACTACATCAACGACCTGGGCAAGAACGGCGAAGCCGCCCTGCTCGCTCCCGGCCTGGGCATGGACAAGTACCTGGACATTCGCATGGACGCCGCCGACGAGCAGGCCGGCCTGGCCGGCGGTACCCCGCGCACCATTGAAGGCCCGCTGTATGTGGCCGGCGCCCCGGAGTCCGCGGGCTTCGCCCGCATGGACGACGGCACTCAGGACGGCGACACCATGATCCTGACCGGCGTGGTCACCGACCAGGACGGCCAGCCGTTGCCCAACACCCTGGTGGAGATCTGGCACGCCGATCTCAAGGGGGGCTACTCCTACTTCGACCCGTCCCAGAGCGAATACAACCTGCGCCGCAGCATTCGCACCGACGCCGATGGCCGCTATACCGCGCAAAGCATCATTCCGTCCGGTTACGGCTGCCCGCCCGAGGGCGCCACCCAGGCGCTGCTGAACCAGTTGGGCCGCCACGGCCGCCGTCCGGCCCACATTCACTACTTCGTGTCCAAGCCGGGCTACAAGCACCTGACCACCCAGATCAACCTGGCCGGTGACGAATACACCTACGACGACTTCGCCTTTGCCACCCGTGAAGAGCTGGTGTGCGACGCCGTGCGCATCGACGACGCGGGCGCCGCCGAGCAGTACGGCCTGAACCAGCCGTTCACTCGAGTGGAATTCAATATTCGGCTGGTGGCGTCCGACAAGCCCGAGCACCAGCAGCGCCACGAGCGCAAGCGCGCCCTGGAAGACGACATCGCCTGAACCTGACACGGCTGCCTCAGCCGGCCGGCCCGCTTCAGGCGGGCCGGGCAGTAACATCACATGGAGTGAGAGACATGACTCGCCAACTCGACCGACTCGAACAAAAAATCCGTGGCGCGGTGGAAGCCGATCCGCAAACCGGCCACTACCGCTGCGACCGTGGCATCTTCACCGACCAGGCGCTGTTTGACCTGGAAATGAAGCACATCTTTGAAGGCAACTGGGTCTACCTGGCCCACGAAAGCCAGGTGGAAAATCCCGGTGATTACTACACCACCACGGTGGGTCGCCAGCCGGTGGTGATCACCCGCACCAAGGACGGCGAACTGCGCGCGCTGCTGAACACCTGCTCCCACCGGGGCGCCACCCTGTGCCGCAAGAAGCGTGGCAACAAGGCCTCGTTCACCTGCCCCTTTCACGGCTGGACCTTCAAGAACGACGGCAAACTGCTCAAGGCCCGGGATCAGAAGAAAGGTGGCTACCCCGAGGGTTTCAGCACCGACGGCTCCCACGATCTGAAACAACTGCCGAAATTCGAATCCTATCGCGGCTTTCTGTTTGGCAGCCTGAGCGCCGACGTGCAGCCGCTGCAGGACTACCTGGGTGAAACCACCAAGATCATCGACAACATGGTCGATCAGGCGGAAGACGGTCTCGAAATCCTGCGCGGCAGTTCCACCTATACCTATGAAGGCAACTGGAAGCTGACCGCCGAAAACGGCGCCGACGGCTACCACGTGGGCACGGTGCACTGGAACTACCTGTCCACCATGGGCCAGCGCAACTACGACAAGGGCGGCACCGAGGCGGTGGACGCCAAGAGCTGGTCCAACGAAGGCGGCTTCTACTCCTTTGAAAACGGCCACATGATGCTGTGGACCCGGCTTACCAATCCTCAGGTACGTCCGGTGTTCAACCACCTGGAACGGCTGCAGGGCGAGCTGGGCGAAGCCCGGGCCGACGCCATCGTCAACACCACCAAGAACCTGTGCCTGTACCCCAACGTGTATCTGATGGATCAGTTCTCTACCCAGATTCGAGTGCTGCGCCCGATTTCCGTTAACAAGACCGAAATCACCATCTACTGCTGGGCACCGAAGAACGAGCCGGCGGCGGATCGCGCCAAACGCCTGCGCCAGTATGAAGACTTCTTCAACGTCAGCGGCATGGGCACCCCGGACGATCTGGAAGAATTCCGCGCCTGCCAGAACGGCTACGAGGCCAGCGGCCTGAAGTGGAACGACATGAGCCGGGGCGCCGCCCACTGGATTGAGGGCCCGGATGCGGGTGCCGAGCGCATTGGCCTTCAGCCCATTCTGAGCGGCGCCAGGCCGGAAGACGAGGGCCTGTATGTCACCCACCACCAGCACTGGGTAAAAGAAATGCTGCAGGCGGTCGACACCGAGCGCGCCCAGCTGATTTCCATTCAGGAACAGGAGACTTGCGCATGAGCATGAGCGTTGAACAGATCCAGGCCTTTGTCTTTCGCGAAGCCCGCCTGCTGGACGATCGCCAGTGGGACGAGTGGCTGACCTGCTACCACCCCGAGGCGGTGTATTGGATGCCCGCCTGGGACGATGAGGACAAGCTGACCGAAGACCCCCAGACCGAGATCTCGCTGATCTACTACCCCAACCGGGAAGGCCTGGAAGATCGGGTGTACCGCATCAAGACCGAGCGCTCCGGCGCCAGCTCACTGCCCGAGCCGCGCACCACGCACCTGACCAGCAACCTGGAAATCCTGGAGCAGCAGGGCCACACCGTGAAGCTGCGCTTTAACTGGCAGACTCACAGCCACCGCTACCACAAGACGGAGACCTATTTCGGCACCTCCTTCTACACCCTGGACACCAGCGGCGAGCAGCCGGTGATCACCGAGAAAAAGGTGATTCTGAACAACGACTACATCAATCAGGTGATTGATATCTATCACCTTTAACAGGTGGGGAAAGCATTATGAGTTACAACATTGCCCTCAACTTTGAAGACGGCGTTACCCGTTTCATCACCTGCAACGACGGCGAAACCGTGCTGGATGCGGCCTATCGCAACCAGATCAACCTGCCCATGGACTGCTCCGACGGCGTGTGCGGCACCTGCAAGGGCAGCTGCCATCAGGGCGACTTTGAGCTCGGCGACGAATACATCGACGAGGCCCTGACCGACGAGGAAGTGGCCGACGGCAAAATCCTGACCTGCCAGATGATTCCCGTCAGCGACTGCGTGGTGGAGATTCCGGCCGCGTCCACCCTGTGCAAGACCGGCACCGCCGAGATCGGCGGCACCCTGGCCGAGGTCAACCTGATCTCGCCCACCGCCATCGAGCTGAAGGTGACCGCAGATCAGGACATCGCCTTTCTGCCCGGCCAGTACGTCAACATCGGCGTACCGGGCACCGAGGAAGTACGCGCCTACTCCTTCAGCTCACTGCCGGGCAGCCGGGAGCTGAGCTTTTTGATCCGCAACGTACCGGGCGGCCTGATGAGCTCCTGGCTGGTGGGTCAGGCCAAGACCGGCGACCGCCTCAGCCTGAACGGCCCCCTGGGCGTGTTCTATCTGCGCCCGCTGGCCCTGCCGGTACTGATGCTGGCCGGTGGCACCGGCCTGGCCCCCTTCCTGGCCATGCTGGAAGAGCTTCGCGTAAAGGGCTGCGATCAGCCGGTGCACCTGCTTTACGGCGTGACCAACGACGATGATCTGGTCGGGGTCGAGGCCTTGCAGCAGTTTGCCGCCGACATCGACAACTTCACCTTTAAAACGGTGGTGGCCAATCCCGACAGCGCGCACCCGCACAAGGGCTATGTCACCAACCACATGGAAGATGCCCCCATCGGCCACGGCGAAGTGGACGTGTATCTGTGCGGCCCGCCGCCCATGGTGGATGCGGTGCTGGGTTACTTCCGCGACCAGGGCATTGAACCGCATTCATTCCATTACGAGAAGTTCAGCCCCAGCGTGACCGGGGTTGGGGAGCAGGTCGCATGAGTGCCCGCTTTACCGACAAGGTGATGGTGATCACCGGCGCCGCCCAGGGCATTGGCCGGCGGGTGGCCGAGCGGGCGGCGGCGGAAGGCGCTCGCCTGGTGCTGGCGGATCTGGCGGATTATGTGCACGAGCTGGCGGCCGAGCTGCAGCAGCGAGGCACCCAGGCCCTGGCGGTGCAGGCAGACCTGGAAACCTGGGAAGGGGCGGAAACCCTGATGGCTCAGGCCCGGGCGCGCTTTGGCCGCATCGATATTCTGGTGAACAACGTAGGTGGCACCATCTGGGCCCAGCCCTACGAGCACTACACCCCGGAGCAGATTCAGAAGGAAATTCAGCGCTCCCTGTTCCCCACCCTGTGGTGTTGCCGGGCCGTGCTGCCCGGCATGGTGGAGCAGCGCGGCGGCGCCATCGTCAACGTGTCGTCGGTGGCTACTCGGGGCCTGATGCGGGTGCCCTACGGCGCCGCCAAGGGCGGGGTGAATGCCATGACCGCCAACCTGGCCTTTGAATATGCCGAGTACGGCATTCGAGTCAATGCCACCGCTCCGGGCGGCACCGAGGCCCCGCCCCGGCTGACCCCGCGCAACAGCGAGGCCCAGGGGGAACGGGAACAGCAGTGGTACCAGACCCTGGTGGATCAGACCAGGAACACCAGCCTGATGCACCGTTACGGCACCCTGGACGAACAGGCGGCGGCCATTCTGTTCCTGGCGTCTGATGACGCCAGCTACATCACCGGCACCGTGCTTCCCGTGGCGGGGGGCGATCTGGGCTGACAGGCAATAAGGGCCGCCCGAAGGAGGGGCGGCCCTTTTTTACTCAACCGGAGACGTTTTCTCCAACTCCTGACTTATGGATAGCTTACGGAGTAATATGCGATGAGACAGATAGATGTAAACCAGACCATAGACAACGCCAGCTTTACCCCCTTTCACTGGAAAGTCCTGTTCTGGTGTTCCCTCATTATTATTTTCGACGGTTACGACCTGGTGATCTACGGCGTGGTGCTGCCACTGCTGATGGATCAGTGGCAACTCAACCCTTATGTGGCCGGCTTGCTGGGCAGCAGTGCGCTGTTTGGCATGATGTTTGGCGCCATGGGTTTTGGCATGCTGTCGGACCGGCTCGGACGCAAGAAAACCATTCTTATCTGCGTGGTGCTGTTCAGCCTCACCACCGTCATCAACGGTCTGGCCACCAGCCCCTGGCAGTTCGGCCTGCTGCGCTTTATCGCCGGCCTCGGCATCGGCGGCGTCATGCCCAATGTGGTCTCACTGATGAGTGAATATTCCCCCAAACGCAGCCGCAGCACCCTGGTGGCGCTGATGTTCAGCGGCTATGCCGTGGGCGGCATGATGTCGGCCGGTCTCGGCATCTGGATAGTGCCCAACTTCGGCTGGGAGATCATGTTCTACCTGGCCATAGTGCCCCTGCTGCTGCTGCCGCTGATGATCAAATACCTGCCCGAGTCGGTGGCCTATCTGATGGCCCAGCGCCGCCAGGACGAAGCCCGCGAGTTGCTGCAGAAGGTGGCCCCCGACCAGCACATCGACCGCCACGACCAGCTGGTGGTACCGCCGACCAATGTGCAGAAGGCACCGGTGCTGGAGCTGCTGCGCGGCGGCCGCACCCTCAGCACCCTGATGTTCTGGACCGCCTTCTTTTGCTGCCTGCTGATGGTCTATGCCCTCGGCTCCTGGTTACCCAAGCTGATGTCGGCCGCCGGCTACGAGCTGGGCTCCAGCCTGATGTTCCTGATGGTGCTCAACATCGGCGCCATTGTCGGTGCCGTGGGCGGCGGCTGGCTGGCAGACCGCTTCTCGCTGCGCTCGGTGCTGGTCAGCTTCTTTATGCTGGCGTCCGCTTCTTTGGTGCTGCTTGGTTACCCTCACCCCATGTGGTTGCTGTACAGCCTGATGGCCGTGGCCGGCGCCACCACCATCGGCTCGCAGATTTTGCTGTATGCCTATGTGGCCCAGTTTTACCCGGCCGACATTCGTTCCACCGCCCTGGGCTGGGCCTCGGGCGTGGGCCGCAATGGCGCCATCGTCGGCCCCATGCTGGGCGGCACCCTGCTGGCCCTGGCGCTGCCGCACCAGATGAACTTTCTGGCGCTGGCCATTCCCGGCGCCATCGCCACCCTGGCCATCGCCCTGGTAGGCCGAAGCCGGCCGGCCGGGCAACCCGCCGCCGAAGCCGCTACCAACGGCTGAACATTGTCGCGATTATGCATAATATTGCCGCGATGATGGATAGCCCCGGCTGAATGCCGGGGCTATGCTGTTTTATTTTTCCAAGGAGCCGGGCATGAAGGCTTTTCTGCGCGATCTTTCACTGCCGGCGGTGGCCGCCGGCTTTCTGGCGGTGATGGTTTCTTACGCCGGCCCGCTGGCCATCGTGTTTCAGGCCGGCGCCAGCGCCGGCATCTCTCAGGAGATGATGACCTCCTGGGTATGGGCCATTTCCATCGGCGCCGCGGTATCGGGCATGGTGCTGTCCTTCTGGCTCAAGGTGCCCGTGGTCACCGCCTGGTCAGTGCCAGGCATCGCACTGCTGGTGCCGATGTTTCCCGGGCTGACCCTGGGTGAGGCGGTGGGCGCCTACCTCGCCGCCGCCGCCATTACCCTGATCATTGGCCTGTCGGGCAGCTTTGATCGCCTGATGCGGGCCATTCCCCGGGGGGTGGCCGCCGGCATGATGGCCGGTATTTTGTTTCAGTTCGGCACCAATGCCTTTGTGGCCGTGGAAACATCACCGGCCCTGGCCACCGGCATGGTGCTCACCTACCTGGTGTGTCGCCGCTGCTGCCCCAGATACACCCTGATCCTGTTGTTGCTGGTGGGCATGGGACTGGCGGTGGTGCTGGAAGGCGCCAGCCTTGCCGGCCTTCGGTGGTCACTGACCACGCCGCAATTCATTACCCCGGAATGGTCACTGACCACTACCCTGAGCCTGGCCCTGCCGCTGGTGCTGGTTAGCCTGTCCGGTCAGTATTTGCCGGGCATGGCCATACTGCATGCCACCGGTTTCAGGGTCAGTGCCCGGCCAATACTGGCCGTCACCGGACTGGCGTCCCTGCCCATGGCGCTGTTTGGCGGCGTCAGCATAGTGGTGGCGGCCATTACCGCCGCCATCTGCACCGGCGAAGACGCCCATGAAAACCCGCACCGGCGCTATGTGGCCGGGGTGTTCAATGGGCTCTTCTATCTGGTGGGCGGCCTGTTTGCCGGCACCATTGTTGCCCTGTTCTCCTCGTTGCCGGCAGCCTTTGTGGCGGTGCTGGCGGGGCTGGCCCTGCTCGGTGCCATTGGCGGCAACCTGGCCGCCGCGCTGGACACTCCGAGGGAACGGGAAGCGGCCCTGCTGAGCTTTGTGGTCACCGCCTCCGGGCTGTCACTGTTCGGCCTGTCGTCGGCGCTGTGGGGAGTAGTGGCCGGCTGTGTGGCACAGCTGGTGCTGGCGTCGCCGTCCCTGTCTGCCGGCCGGCTGCACCCTGAGGCGCCCCCCTCGCCGAAACAAGAGTAACCTTGGGGTCACCGGCCTGCCGGGCAGGCCTGGTGATGACTTATATCCGCCCTTGCTTATATATTCCAAAAGTAACTATTAAAGATGGTTTAAATATTCATTGAGCATATTAGACTCGACGCAGACCTTATTCTTCGTTCGGAGTTGAATCATGCGCAAATCCCTTCTGGCCTCCGTGTTGTTTGCCGCCGGCCTGAGTGCCACCCTGCCGCTGCAGGCCAAGGAGCTGCTGAACAGCAGCTATGACATCGCCCGCGAGCTGTTTGCCGACATCAACCCGGTGTTCGTGAAGCACTGGCAGGAACAAACCGGCGAGACCCTGGAGATCAAGCAGTCCCACGCCGGCTCGTCCCGCCAGGCTCAGGCCATTCTGCAGGGCCTGCGCGCCGACGTGGTAACCTACAACCAGACCACAGACGTGGACGTGCTGCACCAGAAGGGCAAGCTGATCCCCGCCGACTGGAAGGCGCGCCTGCCCAACGACAGCTCCCCCTACTATTCCACCATGGCGTTTCTGGTACGCAAGGATAACCCCAAGCAGGTGCAGGGCTGGGACGATCTGACCCGGGACGACGTGCAGCTGGTATTCCCCAACCCCAAAACCTCCGGCAATGGCCGTTACACCTATCTGGCCGCCTGGGGTGCCGCCCACAAGGCCTTTGATGGCGACGAAAGCAAAATCCGCGAGCACATGGGCAAGCTGGTGAAGCAGGTCGCCGTGTTCGACACCGGCGGCCGGGGTGCCACCACTACCTTTGTGGAGCGGGGCATCGGTGATGTGCTGATCACCTTTGAATCGGAAGTGAACAACATCATTGCCCAGTACCCGGATCAGGCCTTTGAGCGGGTGGTGCCGCCGGTGGACGTGCTGGCCGAGTTTCCGGTCACCTGGATTGACCGCAACGTGGAACGCAACGACACCGCCGACGCCGCCAAGGCCTATCTGGAGTTCCTGTACACGCCTGAGGCCCAGCGCATTCTGGCCAGCTACAACTACCGGGTGCATAACGAAGAAGTGGCCGCCGAGGTCGCCGACCAGTTCCCGGCCACCGAGCTGTTTACCGTGGAAGAGATCTTTGGTGGCTGGGAGCAGGCCATGAAGGATCACTTCGCCAACGGCGCCAGCCTGGATCAGCTGCAGGCCGAGGCCCGCTAAGCCATGGCGGCGCTGCTGGGCTCCTCAAAGCGGGTGCTGCCGGGCTTTACCCTGAGCCTGGGCACCAGCCTGCTGTTTGTCAGCCTGATTATTCTGCTGCCGCTCACCGGGCTGGTGATCAACACCAGCCAGATGGGCTGGGAGCAATACTGGCGGGTGGTTACCGACCCGCGGGTGGTGGCCACCTACAAGGTCACCCTCAGCGCCGCCGCCGTGGCCAGCCTGTTCAACATGGCCTTTGGCCTGCTGATGGCCTGGATCCTTACCCGCTACCGCTTTCCCGGCCGGGCCCTGCTCGACGGCCTGATGGACCTGCCCTTTGCCCTGCCCACCGCGGTGGCGGGCCTGACCCTGGCCTCGCTGTTTGCCACCAATGGCTGGTATGGTGCCTGGCTGGCGGAGCTGGGCATCAAGGTGTCCTACACCTGGGTGGGCATAGTGGTGGCCATGGTGTTTACCAGCGTGCCCTTTGTGGTGCGCACGGTGCAGCCGGTGCTGGAAGATCTGGGCCCGGAATATGAAGAAGCCGCGGCCACCCTGGGGGCCAGCCCCTGGCAGGCCTTTACTCGCGTGGTGCTGCCCGAGTTGCGGCCGGCGCTGTTTACCGGCACCGCGCTGTCCTTTACCCGCAGCCTGGGCGAATTTGGTGCGGTGATCTTTATTGCCGGCAACATGCCCTGGCAGACCGAGATCACCTCACTGATGATCTTTATTCGGCTGCAGGAGTTCGACTACGCCGCCGCCAGCGCCATTGCCAGCCTGGTGCTGCTGGCTTCATTTGTGCTGCTGTTTGCCATCAACACCCTGCAGGGCCGCTTTATGCGCCGCATAAGAGGTAACGCCTGATGGAACAGACCCTCACCCTCAAGGCGTCCCGCCCCTGGGGTCGGTGGCTGCTGATTGGCACCGGCGTGGTGCTGACCCTGCTGTTGCTGGTGGTGCCGCTGTTTGCCATTTTTGCCGGGGCCCTGGCCGCCGGCGTGGGTGGCGTGCTCGACAACCTGGCCGAGCCCGACATGCTGCACGCCATTGGCCTGACCCTGATGGTGGCGGCCGTTACCGTGCCCATCAATCTGGTGTTCGGCACCCTGCTGGCCTGGCTGGTCACCCGTTTTCGCTTTCCCGGCCGTCAGCTGCTGCTGACCCTGATGGACGTGCCCTTTGCGGTGTCGCCGGTAGTGGCCGGCCTGCTCTATCTGCTGATGTACGGCGTGAACGGCCCGGTGGGGGGCTGGCTCGACGGCCACGATATGCAGCTGATGTTTGCCTGGCCCGGCATTGTGATGGTGACGGTATTTGTAACCTGCCCCTTTGTGGTGCGCGAGCTGGTGCCGCTGATGAGCAGCCAGGGCACCGACTCGGAAGAGGCCGCCGTGCTGCTGGGTGCCAGTGGCTGGCAGCTGTTCCGCCGGGTGACCCTGCCCAACATTCGCTGGGCGCTGCTTTACGGCGTGATCCTCACCAACGCCCGGGCGGTGGGCGAGTTTGGCGCCGTGTCGGTGGTATCCGGCGGTATTCGCGGCGAGACCAACACCTTGCCGCTGCACGTAGAGCTACTGCATCAGGACTATAACGCGGTCGGCGCCTTTACCGCCGCCGCCCTGCTAACCTTGATGGCGGTAGTCACCCTGATGATCAAGTCTTATCTCGAGTGGCGCCTGCACGGCGCCAGTGAACAGGAGTAACCGGCATGAGCATTCGCATCGACGGCATTCAGAAATCCTTTGGCAAGACTCGAGTGCTGCACGACATCAACCTGGACCTGCCCAGCGGCCAGCTGGTGGGCCTGCTGGGGCCGTCGGGCTCGGGCAAGACCACGCTGCTGCGCATTATTGCCGGGCTGGAGCAGGCCAATGCCGGCCGCATTCACTTCAGCGGCACCGAAGTGACCGGGCTGCACGCCCGGGATCGCAAGGTGGGCTTTGTGTTTCAGCATTACGCCCTGTTCCGCCATATGACGGTGTTCGACAACATCGCCTTTGGCCTGACCATCAAGCCCAAAAAGGAGCGCCCGTCCGCCGCCGAGATCAAAACCCGGGTCGGCAAGCTGCTGGAAATGATCCAGCTGTCGCACCTGGCCGACCGCTTTCCGTCCCAGCTGTCTGGCGGCCAGCGTCAACGGGTGGCCCTGGCCCGGGCACTGGCGGTGGAGCCACGGGTGCTGCTGCTGGACGAACCCTTTGGCGCCCTGGATGCCCAGGTACGCAAGGATCTGCGCCGCTGGCTGCGCCGGCTGCACGACGATCTGCACTTTACCAGCGTGTTCGTGACCCACGATCAGGAAGAGGCGCTGGATGTGTCGGATCAGGTGGTGGTGATGAGCCAGGGCCGCATCGAGCAGATTGGCAGCCCCAACACAGTGTGGCAACAGCCCGCCAGCCGTTTTGTGCTGGAGTTTCTGGGTGAAGTGGCCAAAATCGACGGCGAGCTGGCGGGTGGGCGCTTTCGCGTGGGCGAGCATGGCCTGGCGCTGCCGGCGGCGGTCCGGCACAGCGGGGCCGCCAGCTGGTATCTGCGCCCCCACGAGATTGGCCTGCAGCATGATGCCAGCGCGAGCCATCCGCTGCCGGTGCGAGTAACCGACGTTAACCCCCGGGGCGCCATGGTACACCTGGAGCTGGAGCCAGCCGGCTGGCCGGGACCGCTGCTGGAAGCCGAGCTGGCCCGGCATCAACTCAATAACGTCTCTCGTGGCCAGACCCTCTATCTGGGCGGCAACCAGGGACGCCTCTATGCCGGCGACAACCAGCTCGGTGAAAGCGAGCTGGCGTTATCGGCCTGAAAGGACCGTGAGGAGTGAGGAGACGCTTTCCTCACTCCTCACACCTTACCCCTCACTGGTATTAAATACCCCGGATGACAGATAGCGGTCGCCCCGGTCGCAGATAATGGCCACAATCACCGCATTGTCGACCTGCTCCGCCAGCTTGAGTGCACCAGCCACGGCACCGCCGGAGCTGACGCCACAGAAAATGCCTTCTTCTCGCGCCAGGCGCAGCATGGTGTCTACCGCCTCTTGTTCGCTGATATCCAGCACCGTATCAACCCGGCTTCTGTCAAAGATGCCCGGCAGATAGGCCTCGGGCCAGCGCCGAATGCCCGGGATATGGCTGCCTTCGCAGGGCTGCAGGCCCACGATCTGCACCTGTGGGCTCTGCGCCTTGAGGTACTCGGACACGCCCATAATGGTGCCTGTGGTGCCCATGCTCGATACGAAGTGGGTAATGCGGCCTTCGCTTTGCTGCCAGATTTCCGGGCCCGTGCTCAGCAAGTGGGCCTGCGGGTTATCGGGGTTATTGAACTGATCGAGGATAACTCCCTTGCCGGCGGCGGCCATGCTGTCGGCCAAATCCCGGGCGCCTTCCATGCCTTCCTCCTTGCTCACCAGGATCAGCTCGGCACCATAGGCGCGCATGGAGGCCTTGCGCTCTTCGGTGGAATTGTCGGGCATGATCAGCACCATTTTATAGCCCTTGATGGCGGCGGCCATGGCCAGGGCAATGCCGGTGTTGCCACTGGTGGCTTCTATCAGGGTGTCACCGGGCCGAATGGTGCCACGCAGCTCCGCCTGCCGAATCATGTTCAGGGCAGGCCTGTCTTTTACCGAGCCGGCGGGGTTGTTGCCTTCCAGCTTGACCAGCACTTGGCTGTTGGTGTGCTCGGCCATGCGCTGCAGGCGCACCAGGGGGGTGTTGCCGACGTAATCCTCAATGGTCGGAAATGACATGGGTAATCCTTGCATGGGGTGAACTGGCTCCAGTTTACCCCATGCCATCGGCGGCCTCGACCGCTTATTGCCGGGTCAGGGCCAGCCGCGCACCCAACGCCATCATGAGCCCGCCCGAGATGCGGCCCAGATACACGGAAAAACGCTCTCGCCCGGCCAGGCTGTGTTTCAGACGCTGGCCCAGCAGGCCGTAGGCACCGTTACACAGGGTGGCGGTCAGGGTAAATACCAGCCCCAGCTGCAGCAGTTGCCAAGGCACCGAACCACCATCACTGGTCACGAACTGAGGCAGGAAGGCGAGGAAAAACAGCGCCACCTTGGGGTTGAGCATGCCTACCGTCAGCCCCCGGCGAAAGATTTGCCAGTCGCTTTGAGTGTCGGCCGCCGCCGGCAAGGCCAGGCGGCTGGCGTGACGCAGGCTGGTCCAGCCCAGGTAGAGCAGATAGGCCGCGCCGGCGTATTTGATCAGGGTAAAGGCGGTGGCGGACTGCAACACCAGGGCCGACAGACCCACTACCGCCAGCAGGGTATGGCCAAGGTAGGATACGCCCAGCCCCAGCGCCGCCAGAATGCCGGCCCGGCGACGGCCTCCAAGAGCCTGGGACAGAATGAAAAAGATATCGGGCCCGGGGGTCAGGTTAAGGGCCAGACAGGCGGGAATAAACAACAACCAGACTTCCATCTCACACTCCTGCCTTGTCGGCGGTCAACAACTCGAGAACAGAGGCTGATAATATGCTACAAATTTCGCCATACCGCCATAGATCCTATAGGAGGAGCCCCTGTGCCGCAGCAAGGACTCGATGCCCTGTTCAGACCCGCCAGCATTGCCGTTATCGGCGCCTCTCACCGGGATAATGGCGCCGGCAAGCTGGTGATGAAAAACCTGCTGGCCGGCAACTTCAGCGGTCCGGTCATGCCGGTGAACCCCAAATACGAAGCGGTGGCCGGGGTCATGGCCTACCCCGACATCGCCAGCCTGCCGCGCGTGCCGGATCTGGCCATCATCTGTACACCGGCCGACAAGAACGTCAGCATTATCGAGCAACTGGGTCAAAAGGGCTGCAAGGCCGCCATCATTCTTGCCGCCGGCACCGACGGCTCCCAGCTTGAACACATGAAGGCCAGCGCCCGGCGGCATGGCATGCGCCTGCTGGGTCCCAACAGCATGGGAGTGATACTACCGCACCTGGGCCTGAATGTGAGTTTCGCGCCCTTTCCGGCCAAACCGGGACGAATTGCCTTTGTGTCACAATCCTCCGCGGTATGCGCCACCATTCTCGACTGGGCCCGGCACAACGACATTGGCTTTTCTCACTTTATTTCCCTGGGGGATGCCTGCGACATCGACTTCGCCCAGCTGCTCGACTACCTGGCCCGGGACCGGCATACCAGCGCCATTTTGCTGTATATGGATGCCATACAGGACGCCCGCGCCTTTATGTCGGCGGCCCGGGCCGCGTCCCGCAACAAGGCGGTGCTGGCGGTAAAGAGCGGCAAGACCCGCATCGGCGCCCAGCTGGGCCACATCCATACCGGCGGCGATGTGGGCCTGGATGCCGCCTATGACGCCGCCATTCGCCGGGCCGGTATGCTCAGGGTGCGTGACACCCATGATCTGTTTGCGGCGGTGGAAACCCTTAACCACTCCCATACCCTGCGCGGCGAGCGACTGGTGATCCTCACCAACGGCGGCGGTCCGGCCATCAACGCCATCGACACCCTGCTGGCCCGGGGCGGCAAGCTGGCCAGCCTGACCGACACCACTCACTCGGCGCTGAACCGGGTGCTGCCGCCGGCATGGTCTCATACCAACCCCATTGATATCGTGGGCGATGCCCCGGTAGAACGCTACGTGGCCGCCCTAAAGGCCCTGCTCGACAGTGACGATTTCGACGCCATTCTGATCATGCACGCGCCCTCGGCGGTGGTAGACAGTACCCATGTGGCCAAGGCGCTGATCGAGGTGATTCGGCAACACCCCCGCGCCAGGCGCTTTAACATTCTCACCAACTGGTCGGGAGAGACCAGCGCCTTTGAGGCCCGTCGCTGTTTTACCGAGGCGGGCATTCCCACCTACCGCACTCCGGAAAGCGCCGCCAGCGCCTTTATGCACCTGGTGGAGTACCGCCGTAACCAAAAGTTACTGATGGAAACACCCGAATCCATCTCCGATATGCCCAGTGACGGCGACACCGTGCGGGAAATGATAAGCCAGGCCTTTGAAGAAGGGCTGCATCAACTCGACACCCATGAGGTGAGCCGACTGATGGCGGCCTACGGCATTCAGACCCTGCCCACCTGGATCGCCACCGATGGCACCGAAGCTGCCCATATCGCGGAACAAATCGGCTACCCGGTGGCGATAAAGCTGCGATCTCCCGATATTGAGCACAAGTCGGAGGTATCCGGCGTGGTGCTGAACCTGCGCTCGGCGGCCGAGGTCGCCCAAGCCGCCGGCGCCCTGCTCGATCGCGTGCGACAGGCCTACCCCAGCGCCCGCATTCATGGCCTGATGGTACAGCGCATGGCGCGCCGGGCCGGCTCCCAGGAGCTGCACATTGCGGTGCGTTCGGATCCGGTGTTTGGTCCAGTGATCCTGCTGGGAGACGGCGGCGTGGATCTGGAAGGGGAAGAGCAGGCCGCGGTGGCACTACCGCCGCTGAACATGACCCTGGCCCGCTATCTGGTCATTCAGGCGCTCAAGAGCGGCAAGGTGCGCACCAGCCGCTCCCAGCAGCCTCTCGACATGATGGCGGTATGCCAAGTACTGACCCAGGTGTCGCACCTGATCATCAATCACCCGGAGATCGTCAGCCTCGACATTCATCCGCTGCTGGCCACCGGCAGCGAGCTGATCGCCCTGGATGTCAGCCTGAGCCTGGCGCCCTTTACGGGAGATGGTCAGGCTCGGCTGGCGATTCGGCCCTATCCGAGGGAATGGGAGGAGCACACCCACCTTAAGAACGGCAGCGCCGTTACCCTGAGGCCCATACTGCCCGAAGACGAGCCGGCCCACCGGGAGTTTGTGAACCATGTGTCTGACGAAGACAGGTACAAGCGCTTTTTCGCCGATGTGGTGATCGGCCATGAGGAGCTGGCCCACATGACCCAAATAGACTACGACCGGGAAATGGCCTTTGTGGCGGTTGCCCAGAATGGTCAGATTCTGGGGGTAGTACGCGCGGTGTCGGATCCGGATAACGACGATGCCGAATTTGCAGTACTGGTACGCTCGGATCTCAAGGGGAGCGGCTTGGGCCGCATGCTGATGGAGAAGATCATTCGCTACGCCCGTCAGCGCGGCCTGAACAGCCTGAGCGGTATGACCATGCCGTCTAACCGAGGCATGGTAACCCTGGCCCGTAAACTGGGCTTCAGGGTAAAAATGCAGTTGGAAGAAGGCATTGCCGAGCTGAAACTGCCGCTGGAAGCCGAATGATAAAACAGAAAAGCATTGAAGCCCGGACAGCTTGCTCGGGCTTTATTGCTCAGGCTGACAGCCCCTATTCAGGGACGAGGCCTGTGCTTCATTGACGCGCAGAAACGAAAAAAGCCCGACACGTTCGTATCGGGCTTTTCGGTATTGGGTGCCTGGCAGTGACCTACTTTCACATGGCAGCTGCCACACTATCATCGGCGCGGGTGCGTTTCACTACTGAGTTCGGCATGGAGTCAGGTGGTTCCACAAC
>NZ_NBIM01000013.1 GCF_002242685.1 Oceanimonas doudoroffii | reverse complement strand
TGTAAGGTACGCCTACCTGGCGGGCCAGCAGGATGTGCTCACGGGTTTGCGGCATGGGGCCGTCGGTGGCGGCAACTACCAGGATCGCGCCGTCCATCTGGGCAGCACCGGTGATCATGTTTTTCACGTAGTCGGCGTGGCCGGGGCAGTCAACGTGAGCGTAGTGACGAGTTTCGGTGTCGTACTCAACGTGAGAAGCGGCGATGGTGATACCACGGGCCTTTTCTTCCGGAGCGTTATCGATCTGGTCGAAGGCGCGAGCGGCACCGCCAAACTGCTTGGCCAGCACGTTGGTGATGGCAGCAGTCAGAGTGGTTTTACCGTGGTCAACGTGGCCGATGGTACCAACGTTAACGTGCGGTTTCGTACGTTCAAATTTTTCTTTAGACACGGACTAGTCCTTCCTGATTTGCTCCCGTCCGAAACGGCGGACGGGAAGATTTAACAAAAATTAATAACCTCGGCGGGCAGCAACCACTGCCTCGGCCATGTTCGCAGGCACTTCGGCGTACTTGGCAAACTCCATGGAGTAGGAAGCACGACCCTGAGACTGCGAACGCAGGTCGGTAGCGTAACCGAACATTTCGGACAGCGGAACCAGGGCATTCACAATCTTGCCGGTGGCGCCATCTTCCATGCCTTCGATGATGCCGCGACGACGGTTCACGTCGCCGATCACATCACCCATATACTCCTCCGGCGTTTCCACTTCCACCTTCATCAGGGGCTCGAGCAGAGCCGGGTTACACTTCATGAAACCCGCCTTGAACGCCATGGAACCGGCGATCTTAAAGGCCATTTCGGAAGAGTCAACATCGTGGAACGAGCCATCGTACAGGGTGACTTTGAGGTCTTCGATCGGGTAACCGGCCAGTACGCCCTGCTTCATCTGCTCCTGAATGCCCTTGTCCACGGCGGGTATGTATTCCTTGGGAATCACACCGCCCACAATGGCGTTCACGAAGGTGTAGCCGGCGCCCTGCTCCTGGGGCTCGATCTTGATCCAGACATGACCAAACTGACCACGACCACCGGACTGGCGCACGAACTTGCCTTCCTGCTCCACGGAACCACGAATGGTTTCGCGGAAGGCCACCTGGGGCTTGCCCACGTTGGCCTCCACCTTGAACTCGCGTTTCATGCGGTCCACGATGATGTCCAGGTGCAGTTCGCCCATGCCGGCGATAATGGTCTGGCCGGACTCTTCGTCGGTCCAGACCCGGAACGAAGGATCTTCCTGGGCCAGACGGCCCAAGGCCAGGCCCATTTTCTCCTGATCGGCCTTGGTTCTCGGCTCGACCGCCACGGAGATAACCGGCTCGGGGAATTCCATCCGTTCCAGAATGATGGGTGCATCCGGGGCACACAGGGTGTCACCCGTGGTCACGTCTTTCAGGCCGATGGCGGCGGCGATGTCACCGGCACACACCGACTTGATTTCGTCACGCTTGTTGGCGTGCATCTGTACGATGCGGCCGATGCGCTCGCGCTTGCCCTTGACCGAGTTCATCAAGGTATCGCCGGTGCTGACCACACCGGAGTAGACGCGGAAGAAGGTCAGGTTGCCCACAAAGGGATCGGTGGCGATCTTGAACGCCAGCGCGGCAAAAGGCGCGGCGTCGTCGGCGGGACGGGTATCGGGCGTTTCGCCGTCTTCCTTCACACCGGCAATGGCAGGTACTTCCACCGGAGACGGCAGGTACTCCACCACCACGTCGAGCATGGCCTGTACACCCTTGTTCTTGAACGCGGATCCACAGGTAACCAGAATCACCTCATTGTTGAGGACGCGACTGCGCAGGCCGGATTTGATCTCCTCCTCGCTCAGCTCGCCTTCTTCCAGGTATTTTTCCATCAGCTCTTCGCTGGCTTCGGCGGCGGCTTCAACCAGGTTCTGGTGCCACGTTTCGGCCAGCTCCTGCAGCTCGGCAGGAATATCGTGATATTCAAAGCTGGTGCCGTTGTCGTCTTCGTTCCAGTCAATGGCTTTCATCTTGACCAGATCCACCACACCACGGAAGTGGTCTTCCGCACCGATGGGCAGCTGAACCGGCACGGGCATGCCTTTCAGGCGGGTCTTGATTTGCTCGACCACGCGCAGAAAGTTGGCACCGGTACGGTCCATCTTGTTGACGAAGGCAATACGGGGAACGTGATACTTGTTGGCCTGACGCCATACCGTCTCGGACTGGGGCTGAACACCACCCACCGCGCAATACACCATCACGGCACCGTCGAGTACCCGCATGGAGCGTTCCACTTCAATGGTGAAGTCAACGTGTCCGGGAGTATCGATGATGTTGATGCGATGCTGGGGAAACTGGTGCGCCATGCCGTCCCAGAAACAGGTGGTGGCCGCAGAGGTGATGGTAATACCACGCTCCTGCTCCTGCTCCATCCAGTCCATGGTGGCGGCGCCATCATGCACTTCACCCAGCTTGTGGTTCACGCCTGTATAGAACAGGATGCGCTCGGTGGTGGTGGTTTTGCCGGCGTCAATGTGAGCACTGATACCGATATTACGATAGCGCTCAATCGGAGTTGTACGAGCCACAATAAGATCCTCTTGCCAAGGTCGAATGTCCTTAGTGAGCCACAAGGGGCGCGGCATGCGCCGCGCCCGCTCTCATTACCAGCGGTAGTGAGCGAAGGCCTTGTTGGCTTCGGCCATGCGGTGAACGTCTTCACGTTTCTTAACCGCGGAGCCTTTGTTTTCAGAGGCATCCATCAGCTCGCCAGCCAGACGCTGGGCCATGGATTTTTCACCACGCTTGCGCGCAGCTTCCACCAGCCAGCGCATGGCCAGGGCGTTGCGACGCACAGGGCGAACTTCAACCGGTACCTGGTAGGTAGAACCACCAACCCGGCGGGATTTAACTTCAACAGTAGGACGAACGTTGTCCAGGGCTTCTTCGAACAGCGCCAGGTGTTCTTTGCTGGTTTTGGCAGCAACGATGTCCAGGGCACCGTAAACAATCTTTTCAGAGGTAGACTTCTTGCCGTCTACCATTACTACGTTAACAAACTTTGCCAGCAGCTCGGATCCGAACTTGGGATCCGGCAGGATTTTACGCTGGCCGATTACGCGACGTCTTGGCATTGCAAACTCTCCGTAACTTCAGGAATAACCCAAAACAAAACAGGTTAATAAAATAAATGTTTGGCCTTACTTAACGGAGAACCATTAAGCCTTGGGCTTCTTGGCGCCGTACTTGGAGCGGCCCTGACGACGAGCGGAAACACCGGAGGTGTCCAGCGCGCCGCGCACGGTGTGGTAACGCACACCGGGAAGGTCTTTAACACGACCACCGCGGATCAGAACAACGGAGTGCTCCTGCAGGTTGTGGCCTTCACCACCGATGTAGGAGTTCACTTCGAAGCCGTTGGTCAGACGAACACGGCACACTTTACGCAATGCGGAGTTCGGCTTCTTCGGAGTGGTGGTGTATACGCGGGTGCACACGCCGCGCTTCTGCGGGCAGGCTTCCAGCGCCGGCACGTTGCTTTTAGCAACGGCTTGTTGGCGAGGCTTGCGCACCAGCTGGTTAATAGTTGCCATTACAGCTCCTGATAATGTCGTTCTACAGTTGAAAAAATCCATCCCCAAATGCGGGGACGCAAAATTCTATTCCTGCCCTTGAGGCAAGTCAAGATTTATACAGTTACCGGCGGGCCGTGGCAGGATGCTCTGCGTGCCGACCGCCGTCACTGGTGCCCGGCATGCCGGTTACCAGGCCGTGGGACTGCCCTGCTCCACCACCAGATCGACCAGGCCGGTCATGGTGAGCGGCTTGCCCACAAGGGTTTCAAGGCCGCGAGCCTCAAGATCTTCGAGCATCACATGCAGGTGACCGGCGTCGGCCAGGGGCTGCAGCCGGGCCTGCCAGGCCGGCAGGGTGGCGGCGATCACCGCATCCTGCCACAGCACCAGGTGATCCTCCGGCCGCAGACGGAGCAACACCCGATCCAGGCTGCGATGGCTTAAGGGGGAGTCCTTGACGGTATGCAGCATAAGTCCTCAGAAAGTCAGGCGCACATGGTGCTCGGCCAGGCGGCAGCCGAGCTCGTGCGCGTCACAGAGAATGGTATCTATGGTCAGCTCGGCCTGGGTCAGCCCCCGTTCGGCCAGGGACTCGGCGCACACATACACTCGCTCAATGTCATATAGCTCCAGCAGGCCAAAGGTGGGGGCATAGTCCCGGCCGTGAATGGCCGCCGGTGCCTGCCCGGATTTGAGCTGATAGACACCGTCATCGATAAAGAACACCGCCAGCTCCTCGCTCAGGGCCGAGGCGGCCAGCACCGCGTCCAGTCCTTCACGGCCGGCGGCACTGCCATGGGGCGGCGTATGAAATATAAAGGCAACCTTGTTCATCAGAATTGCACCACGCGATCGGCGGTCAACGCCGCCTGGGCCAGGGCGCCAAGGCCACTGAGGCGAAAGGGCGCGGTTACATTGCCGTCGGCCAGGCCGGTTTCACTGGCACCACTTTGGTCACACACCCCTCGCCGCAGCGCCGCCGCCACACACAGGTCCAGGGTAAATGCATGGCGCTCGGCCAGTTCCACCCAGGCCCGGTGAAGGTCAAATTCATCACTGGCGGGCTGCACCAGGGCATTACCGTTATGCACCCCTTCCTGATAGAAGAACACGTTGTCGATGGCATGGCCCTGCGCCAGCACGGCGGCGGCAAAACGCCAGGCGTCGGCGGCGCCTTGAGTGCCGTAACAGGGGCCGGTGACCAGCAGGGCAAAATGCAGGGGAGTCTCGGTCATGAGAGTAAATCCGCAGAAAGAAAAAGAGCGGCCGCAGCCGCTCTTTGAGGCACTTACTTGACCAGGGCGATGGCTTCCACTTCCACCAGCACGTCCTTGGGCAGGCGGGCCACCTCCACACAGGAGCGGGCCGGGGCGCCGGCGGCAAAGTAGCTGGCATAGACTTCGTTGAAGGCCAGGAAGTTGTTCATGTCGGACAGGAAGCAGGTGGTCTTGACCACACTGGAGGCATCGGCACCGGCTTCGGCCAGTACCGCCATCAGGTTGTCCATTACCTGCTTGGTCTGGGCCTCAATGCCGCCTTCCACCACGTCCATGCTGGCCGGGTCCAGGGGGATCTGGCCAGAGGTGTAGACCATGTTGCCTACACGGGTGGCCTGCACATAGGGGCCAATGGCGGCGGGAGCCTGGTCGGTGGCGATTACGGTTTTAGTCATGGGTTCTCCTGGTTATTTGGGCGATGTCTCTTCGTCATCGCGTTTCTTCTGTCTGATATAGAGGTAGACAGTGTGTTTGGAAATGTTGAGCTTGTCCGACACCATGGCAATGGCGTCCTTGATGTCGAAGATGCCTTTTTCAAAGAGGGTGGTGACAATCTGCTTGTTCTTGGCGTTGTTGGCCACGTCCGGATCGGCATTGATGGCGTCTATGGTGCGCTCCACGGTAAGGGTGACCAGCTCTTCCACGTTGTTGCTGAAGTTTTCCGCCGAGGCCTGGGGCCGCTCGTTTTCCGGTGGCAGCAAATCGGCCACCAGCTGATGCAGGGGCGCGCTTAGATCCAGGTGCAGGCAGAGCACGCCGGTGAGCTCACCGGCGGGGCCGCGCAAGGCCTGCAACAGGCTGCGCACCGGTGCCCCCAGGCGCTGATGGGTCAGACACAGCCGGTTGCCGCCCCGACGCTGCAGCTCGGCCAGCAGCCGCTGCTCGGCATCGGTCATGGCGGCACCGGGCTGGCGGTTGCCGCCGGCTACCCGCAGGGCCACGCCGGCCGGCTCATGCAGGGAATAGAGCACCGCCTCGGCATGCCGGCCGTAGAGCATCGCCAGTCCCTCGACCAGCTCCGCATACAGCAACAGCGCCTCGTGCGGTGCACTCAAGGCGATATCCGTGGCCGTATTGTTCAGCACAAGGGCCGACCCGCTCCGGGCCGTTCCACTCTCCGTTGGCATTGCTGGCTCCCACCCATATCTCTGGCTCTGATTTTCAATCGCTGGTAACGAATGTCAACTTTTTTTGAAACGCCCCGGGAGCCGGGTCAAGCTAATCGGGGTCAGCCCCGGGGGCCGTTTTCAATGCGCACCACGCGGCCGTGGCGAATGGTGACGATCTGCATAAATTGATGCCGGCCGAAATGATAGGTCCAGCGTTCACCGTCGGCACGGCTGTGGCGGTAACCGTAGCGGTCATGAAAATGACGCCAGGCCCGCTCCCGCACCAGCGGCTCACCGCAGTGCAGCAACAACAGGGCCACCGGATCACCGCGGGTGATCAGGTGGTTGTCACAGCGCATGGTATCGGCCTGCGCCGGCACCAGCCAGAACCACGACAGCCAGAACAAAGAGTGATAGCGCATCAGAGCCTCCTGCGTTAAAGCATAGGAGCCCCCGTTTACGGCCACAAAAAAACCGCCCGCGGGCGGTTTTTGCATTCAGCGGCCGGCGGCTCAGGCGCGTAGGGCCTTTTCACCCCGGGACACGCCACAGACGCCGCTGCGCACCACTTCCACCACTTCGGTGGTGTCGCTCATGTTGCGAATAAAGGCGTCGAGCTTATCGCTGGTGCCCACCAGCTGCACCGTATACAGGTGCGGCGTAACATCCACGATCTGGCCGCGAAAGATGTCGGCGGTGCGCTTAACCTCGTCGCGGTTACTGCCGTCGGCGCGCACCTTGACCAGCACAATTTCCCGCTCGATGTGATCGCCGTCGGTCAGGTCGCTGACCTTAAGCACGTCCACCAGCTTGTTGAGCTGCTTGGTGATCTGCTCGATCACCCGCTCGTCACCTGTGGTGACTATGGTCATGCGCGACAGGGTGGGATCCTCGGTGGGCGCCACTGTCAGGGTTTCAATGTTATAGGCCCGCTGGGAAAACAGCCCCACCACCCGGCTCAGGGCACCGGACTCATTTTCCAGCAACAGGGAAATAATACGCCGCATCAGGTTCGCTCCGTTTTGCTCAACCACATTTCATCCATGGCTCCGGTCTTGATTTGCATGGGATATACATGCTCTTCCGGATCGATCTGAATATCCATGAATACCAGCTTGTCGGTCATGGAGAAGCACTTCTCCAGGGCTTCATCCAGCTTGGCCGGATCCGTCACCTTCATGCCCACATGGCCGTAAGACTCGGCCAGCTTGACGAAGTCGGGCAGCGAGTCCATGTAGGAATGGCTCTGGCGGCCTTCATAGAACATCTTCTGCCACTGCTTCACCATGCCCAGGGCGCTGTTGTTCATGGAGATGATTTTCACCGGTATGTTGTATTGCATACAGGTGGACAGCTCCTGAATGTTCATCTGAATGGAGCCGTCACCGGTCACGCACACCGACACCGCCTCGGGGCAACCCAGCTTGGCGCCCATGGCGGCGGGCAGGCCAAAGCCCATGGTGCCCAGACCACCGGAGTTAATCCACTGCCGGGGCTTGTCATAGGGGTAGTAGAGCGCGGCAAACATCTGGTGCTGACCCACGTCGGAACTGATGATGGCCTTGCCCTCGGTGATGCGGTAGACCGATTCCATCACCTGCTGGGGCTTGATGTACTTGTCGCTCTTTTCATAGTTCAGGCACTGACGCTCACGCCACTGCTCGATCTGCACCCACCAGTCGTCCAGCGCCTGGGTGTCGGGCTGCAGGCCCAGCTCGCGAATGGCTTCCAGCATCTGGGCCAGCACGGTGTCGGCCGACCCCACAATGGGAATGTGAGCCTGAATGGTCTTGGAGATGGAGGTGGGGTCCACGTCCACATGCACTATGGTGGCATGGGGGCAGAACTTGGCCACGTTGTTGGTGACCCGGTCGTCGAAGCGGGCACCGATGGCCAGGATCAGATCCGAGTTATGCATGGTCTTGTTGGCTTCATAAGTGCCATGCATGCCCAGCATGCCGATGAACTGCTTGTGGGTACCGGGCATCACGCCCAGACCCATCAGGGTGTTGGTGACCGGCAGGTTGAACTGCTCGGCCAGTTGTACCACCAGGCTGCTGGCGTCGGCGGTAATGGCGCCGCCGCCCACATACATCACCGGGCGCTTGGCGTCGGCCAGGGCCTTCATCGCCTTCTTGATCTGGCCCTTGTGGCCCACCCCGGTAGGGTTGTAGGAGCGCATGTCCACCGACGCCGGATAGATGTAGGGGTGCTTTTCCTTCGGGTTCTGAATGTCCTTGGGCAGGTCCACCACCACAGGGCCGGGCCGGCCGGAAGCGGCGATGTAATAGGCTTTCCTGATCGCCAGCGGAATATCGGACGCCTTTTTACACAAGAAGCTGTGCTTCACGATGGGGCGGGAAATACCGATCATGTCGGTTTCCTGAAAGGCATCATCACCAATGTAGTTGGTCGGTACCTGGCCCGACAGCACCACCATGGGAATGGAATCCATATAGGCGGTAGCAATGCCGGTAATGCAGTTGGTCGCACCGGGACCCGAGGTAACCAGCACGGTGCCCACCTTGCCGGTGGCCCGTGAATAACCATCGGCCATGTGCACGGCCGCCTGTTCATGGCGCACCAGCACGTGCTCTATTTTGCTGTTTTCAAACAAGGCATCATAGATGTCCAGTACCGAGCCACCGGGATAACCAAACAGGTAATCAATTCCCTGGTCCTCCAGCGCCCGCACGACCATTTCTGCGCCTGATAACATCTCCATGGTAAAGCCCTCCAGGCTCTGCTCCGTTCACCTTGCCACTCCCTGGCACCACGGCGCACGGCCGGCAGCCGGGCAATGTGACAAAATGAGTGACTTTTTATATTTATAAAACAACAACTTACAACAGCGAAGCTGAAGATAAGCAGAAAAAGGATGAAAAATCACCTTAACCTGCTTTAAATCCGTTGTCTACGGGCTTTGGCAAATACCTTGGCTCCGCGCTAAACAGCCTGCCACGCCCGTCTCGCGCAGGACAGCGCCAACAAAACGCCGCGGCTGGCGCCAGCGGTCAAAGCCTCGCCAAACACTCCAAACGAATGACGCAAGCGCAACAACAAAACAATCACAACAATAACCCCGCAATTGCCAGAATCATTATTTAGACCAAAACTCAAAAGGCAGCACAAAAAACCACATTAAGGTTTTGTGGCGCTAGCATTCCGTTTAATCCCCATCGTTTTGGGTTCAGCACAAAGTTGACAGCGCCGTCGTTAATCGTTATCTGTATAGCGTTGTTAACGGATTCTTTCTGATGTGAGTGACCATGCAAAAGCAAATTCAGCTACTACTACTAACCGACAAGGTGCAATAACGCGCGGGGTTAGGCGTAGCTGGAATTCATCATTCACACAGTTTCACATTCAAAAACCCGTGCCGTCCGCACGGGTTTTTTTTCATTCTGCTTCGGGCGGCACGGACACACAGAGGAAAGCGACATGTCGAACCAGGTCATTATATTCGATACCACCTTGCGGGACGGTGAACAGGCGCTTTCCGCCAGCCTGACCGTCAAGGAAAAACTGCAGATCGCCCAGGCTCTGGAACGGCTCGGTGTCGACGTAATGGAAGTGGGCTTTCCCATCTCCTCCCCCGGCGATTTCGAGTCGGTGCAGACCATTGCCCGCCACATCAAGAACAGCCGGGTCTGTGCCCTGTCCCGCGCCCTCAAGGCCGACATCGACGCCGCCGGCGAGGCCCTGCGGGTAGCGGATCAGTTCCGTATTCACACCTTTATCTCCACCTCCGACATTCATGTGCAGAGCAAGCTGCGCAAGGACTTCGATTCCGTGGTGGAAATGAGCGTGGCGGCGGTCAAGCATGCTCGCGGCTACACCGACGACGTGGAATTCTCCTGCGAAGACGCCGGTCGTACCCCCATCGACAACCTGTGCCGCATGGTGGAAGCCGTGATCAAGGCCGGTGCCCGCACCGTGAACATTCCCGACACCGTGGGTTATACCGTGCCCAGCGAGTTTGGCGGCATTATTCAGACCCTGTTCGAGCGAGTGCCCAATATTCACGAAGCGGTGATCTCAGTGCACTGCCACGACGACCTCGGCATGTCGGTGGCCAACTCCATCGCCGCCGTGCAGCAGGGTGCGCGCCAGATCGAATGTACCATCAACGGCATCGGCGAGCGGGCCGGCAACTGCTCGCTGGAAGAAGTGGCCATGGTGATGAAGACCCGGGGCGAGCTGCTCGGCGTGCACACCAACATCAAGAGCCAGGAAATTTACCGGACCAGCCAGCTGGTGCGTAACCTGTGCAACATGCCGGTGCAACCCAACAAGGCCATCGTCGGTGCCAACGCCTTTGCCCACTCCTCCGGTATTCACCAGGACGGCGTGCTCAAGAACAAGAACACTTACGAAATCATCACCCCCGAGAGCATCGGCCTGCCCAAGAACCAACTCAACCTGACGTCCCGCTCCGGCCGTCATGTGATCAAGCACCGCATGAGTGAAATGGGCTACAGCGAGCAGGACTATGATCTCGACACCCTCTATGCCAGCTTCCTGGCACTGGCCGACCGCAAGGGCCAGGTGTTTGACTACGATCTGGAAGCCCTGGTGTTCTTCAGCCAGATCCACGAGGAGCCCGAGCAGTTCAAGCTCAAGTACCTGAGCGTGCAGTCCGGCAGCAACGTCATGTCCACCGCCAGCGTACGCATGGAAGTGGGCGGCGACGTGGTCAACGAAGCCGCCGTGGGCAACGGCCCGGTCGACGCCGTCTACCAGTGCATCAACCGGGTCACCGGCTACGACATTCGCATCGACAAATATGAGCTGCAGAGCAAAGGCGAAGGAAAAGACGCCCTCGGTCAGGTGGACATCGTCGCCGAATACAAGGGCCGCAAGTTCCACGGCATGGGCCTGGCCACCGACATCGTCGAGTCCTCTGCCCAGGCGCTGATACACGTGATTAACTGTATTTACCGGGCCGAACAGGTCGCGGAAAAGAAAGAAGAAATTCAGAAAAAAATTCGTATGGAGACAGTGTGAACATGAGCGCAAGCTACAAGGTCGCGGTATTGCCGGGTGACGGCATTGGCCCGGAAGTAATGGCCGAAGCCATTCGCGTGCTGGATAAGGTGCAGGCCGAGTTCGGCCTGCAACTGGAATTCAGCCACCATGACGTGGGCGGTATCGCCATCGATAACCACGGCTCTCCCCTGCCCGCCGCCACCCTGGCCGGCTGTGAAGCCGCCGACGCCGTGCTGTTTGGCTCGGTGGGTGGCCCCAAGTGGGAAAACCTGCCCCCCAATGAACAGCCCGAGCGCGGCGCCCTGCTGCCCCTGCGTGGTCACTTCAAGCTGTTCTGCAACATGCGTCCGGCCAAAATCTATCAGGGTCTGGAAGGCTTCTCACCGCTGCGCGCCGACATCAGCGCCCGGGGCTTTGATATCGTGTGCATGCGCGAGCTCACCGGCGGCATCTACTTCGGTCAGCCCAAGGGCCGGGAAGGCTCAGGCCCGGAAGAAAAGGCGTTCGATACCGAAGTGTATCACCGCTATGAAATCGAGCGCATCGCTCGCCTGGCCTTTGAAGCGGCTCAGGGCCGCCGTGGCGTGGTCACTTCCGTGGACAAGGCCAACGTACTGCAGGCCTCCATTCTGTGGCGGGAAGTAGTGACCGAAGTTGCCAAGGATTACCCGGACGTGACCCTGAATCACATCTACATCGACAACGCCACCATGCAGCTGATCAAGGATCCGTCCCAGTTCGATGTGCTGCTGTGCTCCAACCTGTTCGGCGACATCGTCTCCGACGAAATGGCGATGATCACCGGCTCCATGGGCCTGCTGCCCTCCGTCAGCCTGAACGACCAGGGCTTTGGCCTGTACGAGCCCGCCGGCGGCTCGGCCCCGGACATCGCCGGCAAGGGCATTGCCAACCCCATCGCCCAGATTTTGTCTGCCGCCCTGATGCTGCGTTACAGTTTCAAGCAGGAAGAAGCGGCCCAGGCCATTGAGCGCGCCGTGGCCGAAACCCTGGCCGCCGGTTACTTCACCGGCGATCTTTACAGCGACAAGGCCGAACATCCGGTGCAGTCCACCAGTCAAATGGGTGAGCAGATAGTGTCACGCATTCGGAGAGCAAGCTAATGGCCAAGACCCTTTATCAGAAAGTATTTGACGCCCACCTGGTGCGTAATGAAGCCGGTGAAACGCCGCTGCTCTACATTGACCGCCATCTGGTGCACGAAGTGACTTCGCCCCAGGCCTTTGACGGCCTGCGCGAAAAGGGCCGCAAGCTGCGCCGCCCCGACCGCACCTGGGCGACCATGGATCACAACGTGTCCACCGAGACCAACGACATTGCCGCCTCCGGTGAAATGGCTCGTATTCAGATGGAAACCCTGGCCAAGAACTGTGAAGAGTTCGGCGTGCCCCTGTATGACCTGCACCACAAGTACCAGGGCATAGTGCACGTGATCGGCCCCGAGCTGGGCCTGACCCTGCCCGGCACCACCATCGTCTGCGGCGACTCCCATACCGCCACCCACGGTGCCTTTGGCGCCCTGGCATTCGGTATCGGTACCTCCGAAGTAGAACACGTCATGGCTACCCAGACCCTGAAGCAGGGCCGGGCCAAAACCATGAAGATTCAGGTCGACGGCGAGCTCAACCCGGGCATCAGCGCCAAGGACGTGGTGCTGGCCATTATCGGTGAAGTCGGCCACGCCGGTGGTACCGGCTATGTGGTGGAATTCTGCGGCAGCGCCATTGAGGCGCTGTCGATGGAAGCGCGCATGACCATCTGTAACATGGCCATCGAGCTGGGTGCCAAGGCCGGCCTGGTCGCCCCCGATCAGACCACCTTTGACTACCTCAAGGGCCGCCCGTTCGCGCCGGAAGGCGAGCAGTGGGAGCAGGCCGTGGCCTACTGGCGTACCCTCAAGTCCGACGAAGGCGCCGCGTTTGACGCCGTGGTCGAGCTCGACGGCAACGCCATTGCGCCGCAGGTGACCTGGGGCACCAACCCGGGTCAGGTGATGCCGGTCAACGGCACCATTCCGGCGCCGGAAGACTTTGACGATGCCGTGGAGCGTCAGTCTGCGGTCAAGGCGCTGCAGTACATGGCCATTCCCGCCGGTGGCAAGCTCACCGACGTGCACGTCGACAAGGTATTTATCGGCTCCTGCACCAACAGCCGTATTGAAGACCTGCGCGCCGCCGCCGACGTGGCCCGAGGCCGCAAGGTGGCCGCCGGGGTACAGGCGCTGGTGGTGCCCGGCTCCCAGCAGGTGAAGGCCCAGGCCGAAGCCGAAGGCCTCGACAAAATCTTTATCGAAGCCGGTTTTGAATGGCGCCTGCCCGGTTGCTCCATGTGTCTGGCCATGAACAACGACCGGCTGCAGCCGGGCGAGCGTTGTGCCGCCACCAGCAACCGTAACTTTGAAGGCCGTCAGGGCCGGGGTGGCCGCACTCACCTGGTGAGCCCGGCCATGGCCGCCGCCGCCGCCGTGTTCGGTCACTTTGTCGACATTCGGGATCTGTAAGGGGAATAGTATGAGCGGATTCAAGCAATTAACCGGTATCGCCGCCCCCCTGGATGCGGCCAACGTAGACACCGATCAGATCATTCCGAAGCAGTTTCTGCAAAAGGTGACCCGGTCCGGCTTTGGCAAGCACCTGTTTCACGACTGGCGCTTTCTCGATGACGCCGGCGAGCAACCGAACCCCGAGTTCGTGCTTAACCAGGCCCCCTACGACCAGTCGGTGATCCTGCTGGCCCGGGAAAACTTCGGCTGTGGCTCCAGCCGCGAGCACGCCCCTTGGGCCCTGGCTGACTTTGGCCTCAAGGCAGTAATCGCACCCAGCTTTGCCGATATCTTCTACGGCAATGCCATCAACAACGGCATGGTGCCGGTGCGCCTGACCGACGAGCAGGTGGAGGGCCTGTTCCAGCATGTGGCGGCCAGCAAGGGCGCCGAGATCACCGTGGATCTGGAAGCCTGTGAAGTGCGCGCCGGCGAGCTCGCCTTTGGCTTTGAGATTGACGAGTTCCGCCGCTACTGCCTGCTGAACGGCCTCGACAACATCGGCCTGACCCTGCAGCACGCGGATCAGATCGATGCCTATGAGGCGCAACAGCCCGCCTGGCTCTAACCCTCAATCGATAAACGCAAAACGCCGGCCCAGTGCCGGCGTTTTAATGCACGTCTTCCAGAAACAGCGCCACCAGATCACTGGTGACGCCCTGCTCCACCCGCAGCACCCGGGCCATGGCCTTGAGTGGCGGTACCCGCTCTCCGGCCGCCGGCAACACCAGTTGCCACAGCTGACCCGGCTGGCAACAGCCGCATTCCACCTCCATCAACACGCCTTCCGGACTCAGGTTCAGGCAGGTTCCCTGCACGCGCGTGCTGGTGGTGGCCAGGATCACGGTGGTGTTGAGCTGAAGACGGCTGTAAAGCCGCTGATCCTTGTTGGCGAATAACATGGGCTTGTCCTTTCAATGGCTGGTTTCACAGGGTAAATCTTCCTACAATAGCGCCCTTACCCCTCGCAATCGGGCTCGCCGGCTAAGGCAACTGTTTCGCCCCGATGCTGATAATTCAACCAGGGAGTGGCCCAGTGAAAAAGACTCTGCTTGCCTTGCTGCTGGCGGCCAGCGCACCGTTGGCGGCACAAACGCCGACGCTGACTATCTATACCTATAGCTCATTTGCCTCGGAATGGGGTCCGGGACCGGCCATAGAAACCACCTTTGAAGCCGAATGCGGCTGCAACCTGGAATGGGTGGCGCTGGATGACGGCGTGTCCATTCTCAACCGGCTCCGGCTGGAAGGTGAGAACACCAAGGCCGATATCGTGCTGGGCCTCGACAACAACCTGCTGCAGGCGGCGGAAGGAACCGGCCTTATTGCGGCTCACGGTCTCAGCCCCGAGGGGCTGACCCTGCCCGGCGGCTGGAGCCATCCTTATTTTTTGCCCTTTGACTACGGCTATTTCGCCTTTATCTATAACGCAGACAAACTGGCCAACCCACCTGCCAGCTTTGCCGAACTGTTGGAGCGCCCGGAGCTGACCCTGCTGTATCAGGATCCGCGCACCAGCACCCCGGGCCAGGGCCTGCTGTTGTGGGTACAAAAGCTCTATGGCGACGAAAGCCCGCAGGTATGGCAGAATCTGGCCGGGCGCACCGTGTCGGTGACCAAGGGCTGGAGCGAGGCCTACGGCATGTTCCTGGAAGGCGAGGCCGACATGGTGCTGTCTTATACCACCTCTCCCGCCTACCACATCGAGGCAGAGCAGAAACACCAGTACCGGGCCGCCGCCTTTGAAGAAGGCCACTATATGCAGGTGGAAGTGGCCGGCAAGATCAAGGGCTCGAGCCAACCCGAGCTGGCCGAGCGTTTTCTGCAGTTCATGACCAGCCCCGGTTTCCAGCAACACATTCCCGCCGGCAACTGGATGTATCCGGTGATCGACACCGAGCTGCCCGCCGGCTTTGATGAGCTGGTAACTCCCAGCCTGCCCCTGAGCTTCAGCCCCGAGCAAGTGGCCAACCAGCGTAGGCAATGGCTGCGCCAGTGGCTGAGTGCCACCACCCGCTGATGCCATGGCGTTTATGGTGGCTACCGGGTGGTCTCAGCCTGCTTGCCATTGTACTGCTGACCGCCGCGCCCATTGCCGCCCTGCTATTGCAGGGAGGCGGCCAGGCCGGACAGGTGCTGGCCGATCCCTATCTGCGCCATGTGGTCTGGTTCAGCTTTTATCAGGCCGGCCTGTCCACCCTGCTCAGCCTGGGACTGGCTCTGCCCCTGGCCCAGGCCTTATCGCGCCGGCGCTTTCCCGGCCGGGCCCTGCTGCTCAGGCTGTTTGGCCTGTCGCTGGTGCTGCCGGTGATCCTGGTGGTATTCGGACTGGTGGCGGTGCACGGCCGGCAGGGCTGGAGCAATCAGCTGCTGACCCAGCTTGGCCTTGAACCGGTCAGTTATCTCTATGGGTTGAGCGGTATTTTGCTGGCCCATGTGTTTTTCAACATGCCGCTGGCGGCGCGCATTCTGCTGCAGAACATCGAGGCCATTCCCGCCAGCCAGTGGCGGCTGGCCAGTCAGCTGGGCTTTAACAGCCGGCAGCTGTTTCGCTGGCTGATCTGGCCGGCGGTGCGCGGCTCCCTGCCGGGGCTGGCCAGCCTGATCTTCATGCTCTGCTTTACCAGTTTCGCCACCGTGATGGCGCTGGGCGGCGGTCCCAAATCCACCACCCTGGAAGTGGCCATCTATCAGGCCCTGCGTTACGACTTTGATCTGCCCCTGGCGGGCAGCCTGGCCCTGTTGCAACTGCTGTTTTGCGGCTCCTTTCTGCTGCTGCAATATGCCCTCAGCAAGCCGCCGCAATACCGGGGGGATCGGCTCAGCGCCTGCCTGCGACACGATGCGCCCTGGTGGCGTACCCGGCTGACCGATGCACTGGTGATGACAGTGGCGCTGGCCATTTTTCTGCCGCCGTTGCTGGCCATCATTACCGCCGGGCTGAACTCCAGGCTGCTGCCGGCACTGACCTCGGCCCGCTTGTGGTCGGCCCTGGGGCAGTCGGTGACCATTGCCCTCGGTGCCGGCCTGCTGTCGGTATTGCTGACCCTGGCTTTGCTGGTGACCAGCCGCTATCTGCGACTACATCTTGGCCGCCGCGGGCTGGCGGGCACACTGGAAGCCAGCGGCTCCGTGATTTTGGTACTGCCTGCGGTGGTGCTGTCGACCGGGCTGTTTATTCTGTTACGGGGAGTGGCCGATGTGTTTGCGCTGGGTCCCCTGCTGGTGGTGCTGGTCAACGCACTCATGGCCCTGCCCTATGGTCTGCGCACCCTGCAACAGCCGATGGAGCGGGTGGCCCGCCGCTACGACCGTCTGTGCACCAGCCTTAAGGTCGGCGGCATGCACCGCATTCTGCTGGTGGAATGGCCCCTGCTGCGCCAACCCCTGGCCCTGGCATTGTCCCTGGCGATGATGCTGTCGCTGGGGGACCTGAGTGCCATTGCCCTGTTTGGCAGCCAGCGGCTGCAGACCCTGCCCTGGCTGCTGTATCAGCAGCTGGGCAGCTACCAGATGACCGATGCCGCTGCCACCGCCCTGGTGTTGCTGGCACTGAACCTGACGCTGTTTCTGCTGATTGAGCGCGTACTCGGAGGCAAGCATGCTCACGCTGAATAACCTGAGTGCCCGCTACCCGGAGCAGCGCCAGTGTTTTTCCCTCACCGCCGCGCCGGGCACCATCACCGCGCTGATTGGCCCCAGTGGTGCCGGCAAGTCCACCCTGCTGGCCATGCTGGGTGGCTTTGCCCGGGTCGACGGAGGCGAACTTAGCCTGAATGGCCAGGATTTGCATGACCTGGCCCCGGCGGATCGGCCCATGACCACCCTGTTTCAGGACAACAACCTGTTCTGGCACATGAGCGTGTACCAGAATATCGCCATCGGGTTGCACGCGGGACTGAAACTGACACCGTCCCAACAACAACAGGTCCATGAGGTAGCCGAACAGATCGGCATTGGTGACCTGCTCAAACGCAAGCCGGCACAGCTGTCGGGCGGGCAGCAACAACGGGTAGGACTGGCCCGCTGCCTGGTGCGCAGGCGGCCGGTGCTGTTACTGGATGAGCCCTTTTCGGCGCTGGATCCGGCACTGCGTTTTGAATTATTGCAGTTGCTGCGGGCACAAACCGATCAACTCGGGCTTATCGTGCTGCTGGTGACTCATCACCCGGAAGAAGCGGCCCGGGTTGCCGACCACATTGCCTATGTACATGATGGCCGCATTATTGAACAGGGTGACGGGGCCCTGTTATTGGCGCCCCGCACGTCGGAATTGAAGGCCTATCTGGGAAGATCGGCCGAGAGGGAGGAGGAGTGAATATGCTTCACTCCTCACGCTATTTTCAAAGGTTCTCTTCGGCAAAGGATGCCAGCCGGCTGCGCATCACGCCGTTAAGGTAGACATTGGCGCTGCCTTCAAAGTCCTTGAAGCGTTCCACGATATAAGTCAGGCCGGAGGTCACCGGTGTCAGGTAGTTGGAGTCAATCTGCGCCAGGTTGCCCGAGCACACCAGCTTGGTGCCTTCCCCACAGCGGGTAATGATGGTCTTGAGCTGGGACGCGGTCAGGTTCTGGCATTCGTCCAGCAGCACAAAGGTGTTCTGAATGCTGCGGCCGCGCATAAAGTTAACCGACTTGAACTGAATATTGGCCTTGCCCATGATGTAACTGAGCGAACCGTCCATGCACTCATCCTGCTTGTGCAGCACTTCCAAAGTATCGGTGATGGCCGCCAGCCAGGGGGCCATCTTTTCTTCTTCCGAGCCCGGCAGAAAACCGATGCTTTCGGCAATTTCCGGCGTGTTACGGGTGACGATAACTCTATCGTAAATGCCCTTTTCTATGGTCATTTCCAGCGCCGAGGCCATGGCCAGCAAGGTCTTGCCGCAGCCCGCCGGTCCGGTCAGGATCACCATTTCGATATGGGGATCAAGCAAGGCATCCAGGGCCATGGCCTGATAGATGTTCTTGGGTTGTATGCCCCAGGCCTTGCGTCCCATCATGCGCTCGCGGCCCAGATCCACAAAACGCAACTGGCCGTTGTCCTTGTCCAGGACTCGGCCGGCAAAGTCGTCGGTGTCGTCAATCAGGTACTGATTTATATGGGCGCCCGGCAGCAGCTCGTCCGAGACGGTATGGATGACTTCACGGCCATGGGTTGCGCTTTCACATTCTCCCACCCGATCCCAGAAGCTGTCTTCCAGATGGCAAAAGCCCTTGGACAACAACCGAATATCGTCCACCAGCTGATCGGAGCGATAGTCCTCCACATGCTCAAGGCCGGCCCCCTTGGCCTTGAGCCGCATGTTGATGTCTTTGGTAACCAGCACCGCCTTGCTGTCGCCATGCTGTTTCTGCAGGTAAAGCGCGGTATTGATAATACGGTTATCGGCCTCGTCATCGGTAAATACCGCATAGCCTTCCGGCAGGTGACGATCCGAAATGATGGCAATACGGCCCGAGGCCTCGTCGTCCTTCAGGCCCAGTGGCACCCCGGCAATAATCTGCTCGGGAGTGGCGTCGTGGAAAATGTCCTCCAGGGTGCGGATGGCCACTCGCGCGTCCCGGCTGACATCCTTTTGCCGGTCCTTGATGCGATCAAGCTCTTCCAGCACCGTCATGGGAATGACAACGTCGTGTTCCTTGAAGGAATAAATGGAGAGGGGTTCGTGCAGCAGTACGTTGGTATCGAGAATAAAGCGTTTGCGGTCGTAGCCGTCCATAGGCGTGCTCCCCGGGCCTGGCCCTTGTCATGGTCATGGCCCAGTTAAAACACCGGGCCGTGACAGCTTTATTACAATTTAACGCTATGCCTTTTTTCTTCGCTCGGCAAGCACCGAAAGGACGAGGACAGCCTGACTGTACATAAATCATCCATTTAGGACGCGAGAGGTGATGATACCTGGGCTTACGACCGTTACCATGGAAACGGAGCGAGTTCAGAAACGAAAAAAGCCCGACACGTTCGTATCGGGCTTTTCGGTATTGGGTGCCTGGCAGTGACCTACTTTCACATGGCAGCTGCCACACTATCATCGGCGCGGGTGCGTTTCACTACTGAGTTCGGCATGGAGTCAGGTGGTTCCACAAC
>NZ_NBIM01000012.1 GCF_002242685.1 Oceanimonas doudoroffii | reverse complement strand
TGGTGGCCTCGCCGAGGCCTTCCAGGCCGTCGCTGTCTTTGATGCGCACGATGACCATGGTCTGAACGCCCATGGTGGTCATGGAAAGCTTGTGCGGACGTATGGTCGGAATGTCGACCAGAATCGCCTCAATGGACTGAATGGTTGCTGCCATGTCACTTCCCGATATTTCTTGTTCACCATTTAAATTCTGCATCGCCAACCTTCCTATATGCGCTTGAACAGGGCCGAGCGGTGTTGCTCCTGAGCGCCATCGGCCGCGGTAACAAACCTTTCCATATGGATATCCCGTTCGAACAACCGGCTGTGCATCAGCGTGGTGATGGCGGCATCGATCATTGGTGGCGGGCCACAGAGGTAGGCCTTGTTGCCGGCGCAGCGCTCCTCGAAGTAATCGGCCACCGCCTCGTGCACGAATCCGCTAAAGCCCTGCCAGTCATCTTCCGGCAGCGGCGCGTTCAGTGCCGGGACATAGTGAAAGTTGTCATGCTCGACGGCCAGTTGCTCAAACAACTCACGGTTATAAAGCTCGGCCAGGTTACGTGCGCCCTGAAACAGATAGATAGGACGGCCGTCGCCTTCGGCCAGCATATCCAGGATCATCGACTGGGGGCTGGACAGGCCCGAACCACCGGCGATAAAAATGGCGCCCTGCTCATCGCTCTTGCGAACAAAAAACTGGCCGTAGGGGCCGGACAATTCGAGCCGGTCGCCGACCTTCAGCGCCTCATGCAGCCAGGTCGTGGCCTTGCCTCCTTCGACCTTGCGTACGTGCAGTTCGATTTCCTGCGAAGAAGAGGGCGGGTTGGCCAGGGAGAAGGCGCGGCTGCCAGCCACGCCGGGCACATGCAGGTTGATGTACTGGCCGGCCTGAAACTCCATATTCCGATCCAGCCTGATGCGAAGGCCGCGAATGGTGGGAGACAGGGGCAGGATCTCGGTGACGGTGCCGCTGTAATCCTGCACCGGGTAACCGGCGAAATCCGGGTCGACATCGATATCGGCCTCGATCACCAGGTCAGATTCTGGCATGCAGCAACAAGCCAGCACCTTGCCTTCTTCCCGCTCCACATCCATCAGGGCAAAGGGGGATGCCTCACCCACATCGGCAAAGCCATCGGTGACCTGCACCTTGCAGGTGCCACAGGTGCCGTGGCCGCAGGCGAAGGGCAGCCACACACCCTGGCGCAGGGCGGCATCCAGTATGGTCTGCCCTTCTTCCACCTCGATCACATCGCCGGTGGGCTCAATGGTGACTTCGTAGCTCATAAATCCTCCTTACACGCCCGTGCCTTTGTAACCGTTCAGACCCGGAGTCCTGAAACGCAGCAACGATTTGTGATCGAAGCCCAGTTGCTCCAGCGTGTGCTCACGAGACGGTGACAGCGGCTTGCCGTTGAGGATCCACTGCACGCTGGCCCAGTCGATGTGTTTGAAGTCGGGATGCTGGTTGAACCCTTCATTGAGGGGGGTGTCCTGCAGCTCGCCAAACCGCATGGTCAGAGGCAGCAGGAAGGTCTTGGCGGAGCAGAACAGCAGGTGCTCGTCCCATCCGATATACACCAGGATATTCCCGCCAAAGTTGGCTTTGGCATCCCTGACTTCGCCCTTGTAGTCTTTGTTGAGCGCGATAACCGGCATGATGTGTTTCTCCTTGATATCGGGGGCCTTATTCGCCCCCCAGTTAAGATGGATGGGGTCAGGCCATTCCTTTCCATTGATTCCAGCGCTGTTCGTCCGGTGAGCCTTTGAAGTCCATGTTGTCGGCACCGACGTTCATGCGGTAATACTCGCTGAGTACTTTTTCCAGCTCGGGACCGCCACAATTGCCCTGCAGGATCTGATGCACCGGCAGCCAGGCCTGAGCGTATTTTTCCGGCTCGTCACAGAAAATGTCGTGGCAGCCATCGGAGCACATGTGGTAGCGCTCACCCTGGTGCATGGCCTCCCGGTAGCTGATCTGGCCCGGGTCCTTGTCCATCTCGGTAAAGGTCATGGGAACCTGGCAGACCTGACAGAGCTGGGGCAGGCCGGCGCTGTAAAAGCGCTTGCCTTCCGCTTCCATTTTTTTGGCCAGCTCCCAGCGGGGGCGATAATATTTGTCGAAGGTGTCGGGGTACTTTTCACTCAGCCAGTCCAGCTCCTCGTCGCTGGGGATCCAGGTATGGAAGCCGGCGGCATGACCGAAGTTGTAGAAGATCCACCAGGCCTGGTGCGACACGTGTTCCTTTTCTTTTTCGATGACTTCGCTGTATTTCGGCATGCGGATACCGTAGCGGGCCAAATCCTTGAACAGGGCACCGCCGGCCTCCTCGAAATACATTTCCCAGGCTTCCTTCCAGGACATCACCTTGTTGGGCAACATGTAATCCATCATCATGCCGACGATGGACAGCAAGCGGGTGCCACGCCAGAACCACTTGTCGATCCATTTTTGTACTATCGGCAGGTTGTCTTCGTGCTGCTCCAGCAGGAACTTGATGATCTCCAGGCCCAGCGTCATGTGACGGGCTTCGTCGGATTGAGCGCTGAACCCGAAGGTAACGGTGGCCATGTCGCCGTTGTGGGCGGCGCCGGACATAAAGGGTACAAACAGCAGGTTGGTCAGCACATATTCAAAGGAGAAGCTGATGGCCAGCAGGAATTCGAAGGGGCCGGCACTGCGGGCGTCTTCAAAGAAGGACTTGGGCACCGACAGGTACCAGACCCTGTCATGCATGTGGCTCCAGTCCTGGAAGCCGTCAAAATGTTTGTTGTAGTGGCTCATGGCGTGGATCTGGGTCTGCACATGGCGCAGTTCATCAATGGCCTGCATTTGTGACGCGATACGCGCGCCAATGCCACCGAATTGCCGGCCCACGTGGGCGTACCCCTGATAAGCCTGATATTCCAGCGGCGTAACGGCAGTCAGAAACAGTTTGATGGCGTTGACATAGCGCGGATCGGAGACGTTAAGCTGACCGTTGTTCTGGGCAAAGGCATCGAAAATGGCGTAGAGCTTCTTTTCTTTTTCGGACTGGTATTTCCAGTAGGCATCCATGGTCAGGCGAAAGGGGTCTTCCCATTTTGACCAGTCGGTGATTTTGATGCCTTCGAATTCTTCGAACGGAAAGGCGTCCTTGCGATCCTGGTAGGAGAACTCCCAGTCCAGATCGCGGGTCAGCAGCCGGTATTTATCCTTGATGTTCAGTTTCTTAGCAGCCATGAGTTACTCCTTGCTCAGCCTTTCCAGCACAATGTGAGTTGGTCTTCGTCTTCATCCACGTTACCGCCCAGGGTGATCAGGTTGAGGTGCAGTTCCTGCACGTCCCAGTCGCGGCCCAGCTTGTCTTCGACGGTTTCACGCCGGATCACCAGCCGATCTTCGTTTTCTATGCGGATCATCGCCGGCATGTGCTGAATGCTGGCACTCGGGTTATCTTCTTCGATGGCCTCGACGATATAGCGGGAGACGTCGTTGTCTTGCAGGGCCAGATACACTTTTGACATGTGATGGTTTCCTTATTTCTTGCTGATGCCAGCCTTGGCGATACGTGTGTCGAGAGCGATCAGCGCTTCCTGCAGGGCATCATCACCCAGCATGTCCCGCACCAGCGGAGACAGGGCGTCGGCGGCCTTGCCGCGCCATTTTTCGGTCCATTGCAGCAACTGCTGTCGATTAGCCTCGCTCTCATTGGCCGCAACCTTGAAGACGCTGTCGCTCCAGCGGCCAAGATCCTTATGACATTCCTGCATGAACTCGGTCAGCAGGCCGAGATCACGGCCATCATTGGTGACTAGCCAGGCATCAAGCTGGCGATAGATGACATCATGGAGCAGGGTGTCCAGCACCAGGCTTTGAGCGGTAAAGAGCTCAAACCAGTCTTTGGTGACCAGGGTTTCTTCGCACAGGGCCCGCAGGCCCTGCCAGGCAGGATCCGTCATCCAGTACTCTTTGGCCTGGGCCAGAGCCTCGGCACTGTTGCCATCAAGCAACAGCCCGATGCGGGAGAGATACTGGGCCATGCCCAGCCTGTCCATGCCGGCAAACAGCTGGGCCTGGGTGAGGGCGGTGCCATAGCCGTAGTCGGCGGCAAACATATGATTCAGGTTGGCGGTTTGCTCTACATGACGCAGGGGCAGCAGAAAGCGGGTGACACAGGCTTTCAGTTCATCGCTCAGCTTGGCGGCCAGGTCGCGTTTTTCAAAGAAGGCATAGTTGTTCTCGGCGCCTTCCTGCATGCGGGCCCGATGCTGCACATAGGCGCCGTAGTAGAACTGACGCGGATCGCGGAAGCTGTACCAGTCGGCCATTTCAATGACGGTACGGCTCTTGTCGTTAAGCTGCTTTTCCTGCTCCCATAGCGGGCGGTAATGAAAGTTGGCTTCGCCCTGTACGTCGTAGGTGGCTTCCTGATATCGGCTGGCCGGTTTTTCGCCAAAACGACGGCTGATATTGGCAAAGGTCTGGCGGATCGGTTCTATCCCCGCCGTTTTAATTTCCAGAGTCATTTTGCTTCCTCTTTCCTGAGCATTTATTGCTGCGAATGATCGTGGTTGCGGCCCATCAGGGTTTCTTCACCGTATCGCCACTTGTCTATCTCGGCGTCGACGGCTTCAGTCTGCTCCTGAGTCATGGCCACGACCTGATTGGTATTACAGAAGGCTTCGAAAGATTCCCTGGGCAGCACCAGCTCAACAAACAGGCCGGGATCGCCGATGGCGAAGTCGAACTCGACGAAGCGGGCACCCGGTTGGCTTCGCACACGGATATATTTGGTCAGCTTGCTGGCCTCTGCGTGCGCCGATACGGGGTGTGAACGGGTGGTATTCATCCTTAAAAGCTCCTGAGGCTGTTTGTGGTTTGTAACCTTCACTTAACCTTTCTCACTGTTATTGCAGTGACTGTGCCAATTCGTTAATAGAGTTGTGGTGTGGTTTTATGTGGCTGATTTTTATATCTTTAATTTTTATTTTTGCGTTTTTTAAACGGGGCTAAGTAGAAGGGAGCAGAAGATGGATTGATCATTTGATCAACTTTGTTTTTGTTATGTTAATTATTTGGTCAATTGATAACCCATCAACGGGTCCATACACTAACCGACAGCGCACATTGTCAGGTGTCATCGCCAGTAGGAAGGTGACGCGGCCATGGAGAGGGAGTGAAAGGGCTGATGCAAGATATTGAAAATATGAACATTCCCGAAACCAGTGACCTGATTGCAGGCATTCGTTTTGATGGTGAGCAGGGAAAAATCTGGTTCAACGAGCAGCGTATGCTGTTGATCCATGCGGCTGTGATGGGATTGCTGCGAAAGGAGCTTATTGAAACCTTGGGTGTACAGCGAGCCAAACGCTTCCTTATGCGCTTTGGCTATCATTCCGGTATGAAAGATGCCGAGATCGCCCGCAAGGTGCGCCCTCATATTGCTCGTGAAGAGTGCTTTATGGCCGGTCCTCAGATGCATGGCATCAGGGGAATGGTCAAGGTGGTCCCCACCCGGCTGGAGCTGGATATGGCCTCCGGTCATTTTCTCGGCGAGTTTGACTGGTTCAATTCCTACGAGGCAGACGTTCACCAACATGAGTTCGGTCAGTCCGAGGAGCCTATCTGCTGGACACTGCTTGGCTATGCCAGCGGCTACACCAGTTATTTCATGGGGCAGACCATTATCTACAAGGAAGTCGGTTGTGTGGCCATGGGGGGAGATCACTGCAGTATCATCGGCAAGCCGGCCCATGAATGGGAAGACAAGGCGGAAATCGAGAAATTCATGTTGCCGGATCCGGTGGCGGAAGAGTTGTTTGCGCTCAGGAGTGAATTGGTCAAGTTGCGCGACAGCGTGGGTGACGACAGTGAAGATGATTACCGGGTGTTCAATTCCATCGGCCAGTCGGCCGCTTTTCGACAGGTGTGCAAGCTGATCCAAAAGGCCTCGAGCAGCCGGGTGACGGTGTTGTTGCAGGGGGAAACCGGGGTGGGCAAGGAAGTGTTCGCCCGTGGCCTGCATGTTGCCAGTGAGCGGGCCGACAAGCCGTTTGTGGCGGTGAATTGCGCCTGTATACCGCCGGATTTGATTGAGGCTGAATTGTTTGGGGTAGAAAAGGGTGCCTATACCGGTGCGACCCAGAGCCGGGAAGGCAAGTTCGAACGAGCCAATGGCGGAACCATCTTTCTGGATGAAGTGGTGGAGTTGTCGCCTCGGGCCCAGGCCAGCCTGTTGAGGGTGCTACAGGAAGGTGAGCTGGAGCGTGTAGGTGATGTGCGAACTCGCAACATCGATGTGCGAGTGGTTACCGCGACCAACGAGGATTTGCAGCAGGCGGTGCAGGAAGGGCGGTTTCGGGCAGACTTGTTCTATCGGTTAAATATTTTTCCGGTTTATATTCCGGCTCTGAGAGAGCGCAAGGAAGACATACCGCTATTGGTACAGCATTTCCTGGAACGTTACCAGGCCATCTACAACAAGCGTACCCTGGGGGTGACCGACAGGGCGCGTGAGGCCCTGCTGGAATATGACTGGCCCGGTAATATTCGTGAGCTGGAAAACCTGATCGAGCGTGGCATCATACTGACCGACAATAACAATGAGATAGAAGTATGCAGCTTCTTCCCTTCTTTCAAGGACAGCGACTCGGCGGTGGGTAAGGTGCGTCAGGACGGCTCCTTGCGGGAAGTGGCAATCTGTGCAGACGGTGACAAGGATGACTGGTGTGCCCAGTTATTGGCCGAGGGGGGCAGTCTGGAGACCCTAGAGAAAAGTTTGATCCGCCATGCCCTCAAGGCCGCCGAGGGCAATGTATCCAAGGCGGCTCGAGCTCTGGGCCTGACTCGGCCGGCCCTGGCCTACCGTATGAAAAAGCTGGAACAGTCATAACAAAGCCGGCGCTGGCCGGCTTTACGCCTTTAAAATACATGGGTCAGCGTCAGGCGGAGCAGATCCCCGCTGGGTCCGTTTTGTACCTCGTATTCGCCGAGATAGGCGACGTTCAGTCCCAGCATCAATGATGGCCAGAAGTAGCTTCCTTCCACTCCTAAAGCATGCTTGGCCATTTTTCCTGCCGGCGCCCCCTTGCTGTTTTCCAACTGCCAGGCATTGTAGCCAATCAGCCCCAGCTCCAGTCCGCTATCAAGCTGCTTGCCGACTCCCCATTCCACCAGCCAGCTGTCGCCTGGAGTGATATTGGTGTCGTCCTGCTTCGATTTGATTTCATAGCGGGAAAGGGCAGAGAACGACCAGCTTTTGGCGGCGTCCGGGTAATAGGTTCCGCCCAGGGTTAGCATGGTCGTCCTGAAGCCCTTGCCAATGGAGGCGGGCTCGGTGCCGCTGTAGTCCCCGGTATCCAGCCACATGCCGGCGGCCAGTACGGCGTCCCACTGCTGACCATGCCAGCCCAGTACCATGGGACTGACAAAAATGTCACCAACCCCGCGCTCTCTCCTGTCGATACCTGAAATATCGAAGTCGAGGGTAGTCTGTTGCAGCGGGATAATGGCTTCTACACCATAGTCGGCATTCAGCACTTTCTTGTTGGTCATCCATATAAAACGATTAACCAGGGCCGAAACTGAACCGGTGTTATTCTGTGGCAGCTTGTTACCCTGATCATTTCTGAGCGAGTCGATATCGTAGTGGGCCAGGTAACCGCGATAGTAAACCCCTGGTGGGGGGACCAAAGCCCCCTTGATGCCTTCAACCCCGGGCACATAGTGTCCGTTTGCGGCCAGGGCTGGGCCGGCCAGGACAGGCAGCATGGCCGCTGTCCATCTGCCGGCATGTTTTCGCGACTTTTTGGCGAGTACCTGCGTCATAACCTCTCCTTGTTATAAAAGAGGCGCCTGGTTTGGATTAAACCACCAGCGCCACTCCAGACTGTTGAGTTCCTGTGGCGACAGTAGGAGCACTATCTTTAAATCAACATTCATGCCATTCGTGTTAATTTTTAATCCACTGTTTTATAAGTGTTTTTTGGAGTGGTGTTATGGTGGTTTCGAGTGGGTTTGGTGAAATGATGAAGTGTCGGAAGTGATGTTGATTAAATGGTAAACCGGCCATGGCTCGGCTGGGGAAGGTAAATTTTACAGTGACTGGCAGGCACAACTTATAACGGCCAGTTTGGATAGGCCTGGCCATTGATGGAACAGCGTTGTCCCATCCATATCGAATGTCAAAAGCAACAAACGGCGCCTTCGCCTCTATGAGGGAAGGGCCATATGTTATCGGTTTAAGGGCGCGGAGAGGCCTTTATTACATTCAACCCAGCAATTCCCGGTGGGCCACCTTGATGCAAAGATCCTCCACATATTCCAGCTCCGCTTCGGTGGCGGCTTCGGCGGCGGCCTTGCTGGTGACACCTTCCTGCAGCCACAGGCACAGCGCCTCATGCTCGATGGCCTCAAGGGCGATGTCGGCGGCGAATTCGCCCCGGCGGAACACGTTGACCAGTTGCACCGGCTGATCCAGATCTTCCAGGCCCGCCACGCAGGTCTCTCCCAGGATCACGGCCCCGGCCAGCTGCGGGTTGACCGGGAAGACCCGGTAGCCTTGCTGCTGCAGGTAGTCCATTACCTGATAGCTGGCCCGCTCCGGCCGGTTTGAGGCACCCACCAGGGCGATGCTGCTGGTGTCGGAAAGAATACGTTTCAGGCGTTGCTGAGCTGGCGCATCCATGATGATTTCCCGTTGGCTGAAAACGCCTTTTATACCAGCTTGCCGGCCCGGTAATCCATGATCGCCCGCTCGATTTCGGCCTGTGTGTTCATCACGAAGGGGCCGTATTGCACCACCGGCTCGTTGAGCGGTCGTCCGGCCAGCACCAGCAGCCGTCCCCCCTGGTTACCGGCGGTGAGCGACAGGGTGTCGCCGTCGCCCAGCAGGGCGCTCTGTCCTTTAGGCAGCATGTGGTCGCCAACGCTGATCTCGCCCTCAAAGCCATAGAGCAGGGCGCCGAGCATTGACGGCAACGGCAGGGTCAGCCGTTCGCCGGCGGCGAGGCGAATATCGGCAATAAAGGGGTCGGTATGGGGGCTTTGAATGGGGCCTTTCCAATGCTGGTCCGCCAGCCTCAGGTGGCCGGCCAGCAGTACCAGTTCGCCGCCACCGGGCAGCGGAACCCGGGGCAGCTCGGCCGCGGCGATGTCCTGATAACGGGCCGGCTGCATCTTGAGGGCCGCCGGCAGGTTAAGCCAGATTTGAAAGCCCTGCATGCGGCCGGCTTCCTGCTGGGGCATTTCCGAATGGATCACGCCTCGGCCGGCGGTCATCCACTGCAGATCACCGGGGCGAAGGTGGCCCTCGTTGCCCATGTGATCCCGGTGCAGCATATGACCGTCAAGCATATAGGTGATGGTTTCAAACCCCCGGTGCGGATGGTCTGGAAAGCCGGCAAGGTAGTCGGCGGCTTCATCCGAGGCGAAGTGATCCATCATCAGAAAGGGATCCAGGCGTTGATCCGGACGCTGGCCAAGCACTCGGCGCAGGCGCACGCCGGCGCCGTCCCGTGTGTCCAGGGCCGCATAACTGGTGGTGATGGTACGTGATGCCATGCTGTTGTTCCTCATTGAAACCGAATGCTTCTATCGTGGGCCTGCCACCAGTCCTGAGCCGGCCCGATGGAGATGATGCCATGAGGATTGATGGTGGCGTGGCTGCGAAAATAGTGATGGCGAATGTGCGCCATATTGACGGTGCCGGCCACGCCGGGCTGCTGGTAGAGGTCCCGCAGAAAACCATAAAGGTTGTGATAATCGCTGATTTGGCGGCGATCGCACTTGAAGTGAGTGTGATAAACCGCATCAAAACGCACCAGGGTGGTCCACAGCCGAATGTCCGCCTCGGTCAGCCGGTTGCCCAGCAACCAGCGCTGCCGGCCCAGCCGTTGCTCCAGCTCGTCGAGGCTGGCAAACAGCGGCCTGATGGCTTCGTCGTAGGCGGACTGCGAGGTGGCAAAGCCGGCCTTGTACACGCCGTTATTGATGTTGTCGTAAATGATGTGGTTCAGGGCATCGATGTCGTCCCTGAGGGATGCGGGATAGTAGTCGCCCCCGGTCGCTCCCAGGTCGTCAAAGGCGCTGTTAAACATGCGAATAATGTCGGCCGACTCGTTGCTGACGATGGTGCGGCGTTGTTTGTCCCACAGCAGGGGGACCGTGACCCGGCCCGAATAGCGGGCGTCCGCCAAGGTATAGAGCTGGTGCAAATAGTGATGGCCATAGAGCAGGTCGCCGGTGGCGCCGTCATTATCACTGGCAAAGGTCCAGCCGTGCTCTTTCATTAACGGATGCACCACAGACACGGTGATCGCTTCTTCCAGCCCTTTCAGCCGGCGCATGATCAGGGTGCGGTGGGCCCAGGGACAGGCCAGGGACACATAAAGGTGATAGCGACCAGGCTCGGCGGCAAAGCCGCCCTTGCCGGTGGGGCCGGGGCTGCCGTCGGCGGTGATCCAGTTTCTGAACTGGCTCTCGCTGCGCTCAAAGCGGCCCTTATTCTTGTCGGTGTTGTACCAGACGTCGTGCCAGACGCCCTCGATCAGCTTGCCCATGGAATGCTCCTGTCACAATGGATACATGAGTCATTATGGTCGAGTGGTCTGGCGTAGATAGCGGGAATATTCGAGCCGAATATTCAAAAAATATGAAAGGGAGTTACTTGGAGCACGGACGATTCGTTCGTGCTCCAGCGTCAGCAACGGGATTAATTATCAGTAAAACTGACGTAACCACTGCGTCAGTTGTCCGGCGGGCAGGGCACCGGACTGGCGGGCCACTTCCCGGCCGTTTTTAAACACGATCAGGGTGGGGATGGAGCGAATGCCAAAGCGGGCCGCCGCCTGCTGGTGCTCTTCGGTATTGAGCTTGGCCAGCCGCAAGCGGCCGGCGTGTTCGCCGGCGGCGGCCTCAAACACCGGCGCCATCATCTTGCAGGGACCGCACCAGGGCGCCCAGAAATCAAGCACCAGCGGCAGGCTTTCGTTGGCAAGCAGCCGGTCAAGCTTGGGACCGTCCAGCTCCAGCACGGTGGCCGGGGTTAGCGCCGCCTTGCACTTGCCGCATTTTGGGCCCTGCTGCAGGCGTTCGGCCGGTACTCGGTTACGGGCCGAGCAGGCCGGACACACCAGGTAGTGTTCGCTCATTACTGCACCCAGTCGGCCAGCTGATAGGTAAGGGTGTGTTGTTCGCCCTTGAGCTCAAGCTGCTGACCGCTGTGCTGTACGGTCGCGCCCTGGGTCAGGGTATTGAGCACGGCGGCTTCCACTTTCTGCTGTTCGGGGGCACAGGCCATCTGGGTCACCCCCAGGGGATCGGCCCTGAGCTTGCCCTGCTCCAGGGTAGCGCTGCCAAAGAAGCGGTTGCAACCGGCCAGACCGTTAATGGAAAAGTGTTCGCCAATTTCCAGATCCGACTGAATATCTGCACCCACGGCCACGCCGTCGATGGCGGCCAGGTTCCAGTGGTGATGCTGCAGATCCGACTCGGTGACCTTGAGGCCGCCGCTGCAGGCGGTCAGCAGCAGGGCGGTGGTGGCGGCGAGGGCGAGTTTCATAAAGGCTCCTTAGTTGATCTTGTTATCGCAGGGCTGACCATCGGCCAGTCGTTGCAGGTTGTCGAGGGTGACCTGCGCGATGGCGGTCAGCGCTTCCTTCGTCAAAAAGGCCTGGTGACCAGTGAGAATGACGTTGGGGTAGGTTGAAAGCAAGTGAAAGGTATCGTCATGAATGATTTCACAGGACTTGTCGGCAAAGAACAGGTGTTCTTCCTCTTCGTACACGTCCAAGCCCAGATGGCCGATTTTGCCACTGTTAATGGCCTCAATGGCGTCTTTTGCGTTGAGCAGACCGCCCCGGCTGGTGTTGATGATCATCACGCCGTCCTTCATTCGGGCAAAGCTGGTGCGGTTGAGCAGGTGATGGTTATCGGGGGTGAGCGGACAGTGCAGGCTGATCACGTCCGACTCGGCAAACAGCCGCTCGAGCGAGACGTAGCGGGCGCCCAGATCCAGCACACGTTGGTCCTGCTTTGGATCGTGTACCAGCAGGGTCATGCCCAGGCCCTTGAGAATGTTCAGGGTGGCCAGGCCGATTTTGCCGGCACCGATAATGCCGGCGGTTTTGCCGTGCATGTTAAAACCGACTAGGCCGTTGAGGGAGAAGTTGGCATCCCGCGTGCGCTGATAGGCCTTGTGAACATGGCGGTTGAGGCTCAGCATCAGCCCCACGGTGTGCTCGGCCACTGCCTCGGGGGAATAGGCGGGTACCCGTACCACCTTTATGCTGGCCGCGGCGGCGGCCTGTAAATCCACGTTGTTGTAGCCGGCGCAGCGCAGGGCAATAAACTTGACGCCGCCCTCGGCCAGGGTGTGAATCACCTGCGCATCCAGGTGATCGTTGACGAACACGCACACGGCGTCGAAGCCCCGGCCCAGCATGGCGGAGTCGGCGTTCAGATCCGCGTCAAACCAGGTAATATCAAAGCCATACTGGCGGTTCTGCTCGATAAAGTGCGCCTGCATATAGGGGCGGTTGCTGAAAAAGGCGATGTTCACGGGCGGGCTCCGCTGGAATGGCATGTTTAGGATTATTGGGTGCAACCGGCGTCATTATCAAGGCCGTGACCGGTGTGTGGTTTCTGTTTGGGGCTGCTTTTGTCGCAGGGTGGGCCGCCTGCTTGCCCGTGACGAAAAATAATGTTTTTATGTGAAGGTATTTTCAAGGAGGGCGGTATGCAGGTTCTTGTGTTGGCCGGAAAGGCACGGCCGCTGGCGCCGGGCATCGACAGCGCTATTGATAAACGACCGGTGGGTGACGGTCTGTTTTGCCACCGCACCGGGCTGGAAGGTGACGTTCAGGTTTCCACCCGTTTTCACGGCGGGCCGGAGCGGGCGCTGCATTACTACCCGGCAGAGCATTACCCGGTATGGCGCCAGTGGTTTGAGGGCATGGGGCTGAGTGGGCGCGCGTCCTTGCTGGTGCCCGGCGCCTTTGGCGAGAACCTCTCGGGCAGCGGCCTCACCGAGCAAGAGGCCTGCATCGGTGATGTGTTCCGGCTGGGTGACGCCCTGGTGCAAATCAGCCAGCCGCGTTCGCCCTGCTACAAGCTCAATGCCCGCTTTGGTCACGACTCTTTCTCGGTGCTGATGCAGGCCAATGGCCGCACCGGCTGGCTGCTGCGGGTGCTGGAAGAAGGCTGGATCACGCCCACCGCGTCCCTTGAACTGGTGGAGCGGCCCTGCCCGGGCATGTCGGTGCGGCGGGCCGGCGATATTGTGTTCAACCGTGGCTTTGATGCCGACGGCTTGCGTGAGCTGGCCGAAACCGAACAATTATCAGACAGTTGGCGTAAAAAAGCGGCGGATTATCTGGCCGCCGGCCGCGTCAGTGACTGGACCATGCGATTATTGGGCCCAAAGTGAATTAATGATGAAAAAGGGCTTGCAAGGGGGGCGGTGTTTCTGTAAATTCTCGCCCCGTTAACGGCATGTAGCGCAGCCTGGTAGCGCACTTCGTTCGGGACGAAGGGGTCGGAGGTTCGAATCCTCTCATGCCGACCAGACTCTTCAAAAAAGCCTCGCAGCAATGTGAGGTTTTTTTGTTTGTGCATAAAAAATAAAACAAAGGGGCCGGCAGGCCCCTTTTTGGTCGTTACTCGCCGACGGTGACCGTCTGGCCGTTGAAGCGAACCGTCTGCCCCGCCACTATCTTGCAGCGCTTGCGCACTTCCACCTGGCCGTTCACGGTTACGGCCCCCTCGTCGATCACCGCCTTGGCCATGGCGCCGGAGTCGCACCAGCCCAGCACTTTCAGCAGGTTGCACAGGGGAATGTAGTCATTGCCCTCAAGGCTGAATGTTTCGTTCATGAATGTTCTCTTATCTGGTTGTTTGGTTTGTTTTTTCTGTTTTATTTGGTTTTAAGTTTTGCATCTATGCATTGTGTGCAGTTTTGTTGATGGTTTTTTTGCTGTTTGGCAAAGGATTGGGCATTATTATTGTTTCAAATCATGCCGCATCGCCGTGTACCTGTGCGTATCCAGCCTGTCAGGTGCTCTGGCCCCGTCGGGGGAGCTATGCCATTCTTGAGCCAGTGCCGGTGGTGCGCTTGCGGCCCTGTTTTCAGTATCAGTTACTTTATCAAGAGGTGATTATGTCCGGATTGCTGCCCAATATCGACCCCGATGGTCTGCTGGAATATTCGGTGGTCTACACCGATCGTGCGCTTAACCATATGTCGGCGCGTTTTCAGCGAGTGATGAAGGACATCTCCGCCAGCCTGAAAGAGCTCTATCACGCCCATTCGGCAATCATTGTGCCCGGCAGCGGCACCTTTGGCATGGAAGCCGTGGCTCGTCAGTTTGCCACTGGCAAGCGCTGTCTGGTGGTGCGTAACGGCTGGTTTAGCTACCGTTGGAGCCAGATCTTTGAAGCCGGCAGCATTCCGGCATTCGAGACCGTGCTCAAGGCCCGCACCATAGAAGACGGCCCCCAGGCCGCCATGGCGCCGGCGCCCATTGAGGAAGTGGTGGCCGCCATTCGCGAGCAGAAACCCGAACTGGTGTTTGCCGCCCACGTGGAAACCGCCGCCGGCATGATGCTGCCCGACGACTATATTCGCGCCATGGCCGACGCCGTGCACGAAGTGGGCGGCCTGCTGGTGATCGACTGCATTGCCTCCGGCACCATTTGGGTGGACATGGAAGCCTGCGGCGTCGACATTTTGCTGAGCGCCCCGCAAAAGGGCTGGAGCAGTTCGCCCTGCTGCGGCCTGGTGATGCTGAGCAAGCTTGCCCGGGAGCGTATCGACGACACCCAGAGCAGCAGCTTTGCCTGCGATTTGAAAAAGTGGCTGCAGATCATGGAAACCTATGAGCAGGGTGGGCATGCCTACCATGCCACCATGCCCACCGACGCCCTCACCGCTTTCCGCGACACCATAGTGGAAAGCCGAGAGCTGGGCTTTGCGGTGATGAAGCAGCGCCAGCAGGAGCTGGGCGACCGGGTGCGAGCCGTGCTGGCTGAGCGGGGCATCAAGAGCGTGGCCGCCGACGGCTTTGCCGCCCCGGGAGTGGTGGTGTGCTACACCGACGACGCCGGTATCAAGAGCGGCAGCAAGTTCGCCGCCGAGGGCCTGCAGATCGCCGCCGGTGTGCCTCTGGCCTGCGACGAGCCCGCCGACTTCCAGACCTTCCGCCTGGGCCTGTTCGGCCTTGACAAGCTGAAGGACGTGGACCGTACCGTGGCGACCTTTGAAGCCGCCCTGGATCGGGTGCTGCAGGGCTAACCTGCTTGCTTACCCTTACATCACGAAGCCGCCTTTTGAGGCGGCTTCGTCGTTTTTGGCGTGCTCGGCGCGCTGAAGGGCGAATGAAGCTTTTCTGAACATCATATCTAGACAAGTGATCGGCCGAATTTGAGTTGTGCCGTTAACCCTCCACAAAACAGCAGGTTACGTGATTTTTTCGCCGCATAACAGTTGTTTCCCTCCCATTTTCTGACGCATTTCCTCAATAAAACTGTCATTTGTCGTCCGCAGTATGGCCCTCGAAACCAACGTGAGGCTGCTGACAATGAGCAACAACATCATTGAGGTCAGGCGTCTGAGCAAGACCTTTGACAACAAAAAAGCGCTGAAAGAAATCAGTCTGGATATCTCTCATGGGGGCATCACCGCCCTGCTGGGACCGTCCGGCTCGGGCAAGTCCACCCTGCTGCGCCATCTGAGTGGCCTGGTCTGCTCCGACAGGCAGGAAGGAACAGAGATTCGTGTGCTGGGGCAGCTGGTGCAGTCCGAAGGCCGTGCCGCCAGTCAGGTACGTGGCTGCCGGGCTCGGGCCGGCTACATCTTTCAGCAGTTCAACCTGGTCAATCGCCTGAGTGTGCTGACCAATGTGCTGATTGGTGCCCTGGGCAGCACCGCCCGTTGGCGTACCCTGACCGGCCGATTTACCCCGGAGCAGCGCCGGCAGGCGATGCAGGCCCTGGAGCGGGTCGGCATGGCGGCCTTTGCCGAACAGCGGGTGTCCACCCTTTCCGGTGGTCAGCAGCAACGGGTAGCCATCGCCCGTTCGCTGATGCAGCAGGCACACATCATCTTTGCCGATGAGCCCATTGCTTCACTCGACCCGGAGTCGGCGCGCACCGTGATGGAGCTGCTCAAGGACATCAACGAACGCGAAGGCATTCCGGTGGTAGTCACCCTGCATCAGGTGGACTATGCGCTGAAATACTGCCAGCACCTGGTAGCCCTGCGGGAAGGGGAGGTGTTCTATCAGGGGGCGGCCGAGGCGATCACCGAGGGTGAACTGGCCTCCCTCTATACCCAATCCCGGCCGGACAGTCGAGTACCGGCCTCGGACGCGGCGGCCGGTGTGCGCCCGCGCTCTACTCCCTTTGTAACCGGCTCAATTCAAGGACAACTGTCATGAAACATGCACTGAAGAAACTCGTGGGGGGCGTCAGCCTGTTGAGTGCCCTGGCGGCGACGCCGGTCATGGCCGATGAGGCACCGCTGTCCACCATCCACTTTGGCATTATTTCCACCGAATCCCAGCAAAACCTCAAGCAAAGCTGGGAGCCCTTCCTGGCCGACATGGAGAAACGGCTGGGCCTGGAAGTGGAGGCATTTTTCGCGCCGGATTATGCCGGCATTATTCAGGGCATGCGCTTTGACAAGGTCGACATCGCCTGGCTGGGCAACAAGTCGGCCATGGAGGCAGTGGATCGCGCCGGCGGCGAAATTTTTGCCCAGACCGTGCGCGCCGACGGCCAGCCCGGTTACTGGAGCCTGCTCATCGCCCATCAGGACAGCTCGCTCGCCTCGGTGCAGGATGTGCTGGAGCAACGCCAGCAGCTGGTGTTCGGCAACGGCGATCCCAACTCCACTTCCGGCTTCCTGGTGCCCTCCTATTACGTATTTGCCCAGAACGATGTTTCTCCCCAGGAGTTCAAGCGCACCCTGAATTCCAGCCATGAGGTCAATGTGTTTGCCGTGCTCAACAAGCAGGTGGATGTGGCCACCAACAACACCGAAAGCCTGGCGCGTTTTGCCGAGCGTGAGCCGGAAAAAGCCAAGAACATCAAGGTGCTGTGGAAGTCGCCGCTGATCCCCGCCGATCCCATCGTCTGGCGCGAGAACCTGCCGGAAGCCACCAAGCAGGTGGTATACGACTTCTTTATGAACTATGGCCGCTCCGGTGACCCGCAGCAGCGAGAGATTCTGGCGGCACTGGAGTGGGCGTCCTTTACCCCTTCCAGCAACCTGCAATTGCTGCCCATTCGCCAGCTTCAGTTGTTCAAGGAGCTGAAAGAGCTGGAGAACGGCCAGGCCGGCGAGGACGAAATCGCCCAGGTGAAAATGCAGCTGGCGGCCCTGGATCGGCAGATGTCCGCCCTGGCGGCCATGACCAACTAACCACCGGCAAGGGGCCGGCGTGTCCGGCCCTTTGCGGTTATCGGAGACGGTAATAATGAATACTGACGCTGTAATGGCAACGGGACCGGGCGTACGCCTGTGGTCGTTGTTTAAATGGGGAGCGTTGGCCCTGGTGCTGGCCTGGGCCTGGCAGGGCGCCGAGATGGATCCCGCCGTGCTGGTCAGGGATGCCGGCAACATGGCCGAGCTGGCATCGGGCTTTTTTCCACCGGACTTCACCCACTGGCAGTTATACCTGAAGGAAACCCTGGTCACCCTGCAGGTGGCGCTCTGGGGCACCCTGCTGGCCATCGTGGTGTCGATTCCCTTTGGTTTGCTGTGTGCCGAAAACCTGTTCCCGCAGTGGGTATGCCAGCCGATGCGCCGGTTGATGGATGCCGCCCGGGCCATCAATGAAATGGTATTTGCCATGCTGTTTGTGGTGGCCGTCGGCCTGGGACCCTTTGCCGGTGTGCTGGCGCTGTTTGTACACACCACAGGGGTGCTGTCGAAGCTGTTTTCCGAAGCGGTGGAGGCCATTGAGCCGGGTCCCATTGAGGGAGTGCGGGCCACGGGTGCGGGCAAGCTGGAAGAGATCCTCTACGGCGTGCTGCCCCAGGTGTTGCCGCTGTGGATTTCCTATTCGCTTTATCGCTTCGAGTCCAATGTCCGCTCGGCCACCGTGGTCGGCATGGTGGGTGCCGGTGGCATTGGCGTGCTGTTGTGGGAAGCGATTCGCAGTTTCCAGTTTGAGCAGACCGCCGCCATCATGCTGGTGGTCATTGTGACGGTCAGCCTGCTCGATGTCGCTTCCCAATATATCCGTAAGAAATATATCTAATTTTTTTAACCGAGCTTGTCTAGACAACAAACAGTGAGGCGTAAGGAGGTAATGGCACTATTACCTTTCGGCCTCACTCCACTTAAAGAACGGAGCGGTAGTGTATATGCGGGTATATATGGAAATCAGCCGGCAGCTGGAACTGGATATTCGACAGCATTACGGTCCCGGAGACTATTTGCCACCGGAAATGCAGCTGGCCACGCGTTTTCAGGTTAACCGCCATACGGTGCGCAGGGCCATCGACGAACTGGTGGCCAATGGCCTGGTTCAGCGGCATCAGGGCAAGGGCAATATGGTATTACGGCAACCGCATCAATACCTGTTGCACGACGGCGCCCACTATACCGGCAACCTGCTGGAGCAGGGCTCTCTGCCCAGTTGCCGAGTGATCAAGTCCCGAATGCTGGTGGCTTCCGGAAAACTGGCCAGGGAGCTGGAAGTGAAGCCGGAGCAAAAAATCATTCACATTCAGACACTGAGAAAAACCGAAGGCATTCCCCGCTGTGTGATTAACCATTATTTGCCCGATGCGGAATGGTGGCCGGTATTAAAACATTTCAGGCAGGGGTCCCTGCACGAATTCCTAAGAAAAACACTGGGGTTGGAGTTGAAACGGCAATCGACTCGATTAAGTGCCCGCACGCCGCTGAGTGAAGAATGCCGTTTGTTGCAAATAAACAAATCGGTGCCGGTGATGCGTATTAAAACCAGAAACCTGATCAAGGGAACGAAGCGAATTGCGGAATTCTCCGTCAGCTCTTCCCGTTCCGACCTGATTGAATATGTCGTGGAGCACTAAATGAATACATCACAACGCAAACAGTGGATGTCGGTACTGGCCCGCGCATCCTGGCCCGAGCTGGAAGCTCGTTGGCAGGCGCTGGGACTGAAAGTGGATTACCAGCCGATACGGGCGCCGGAAGTGGGCCTGGCCCAGGTGCGGGCGCGCATGGGCGGCACCGGTCGCGCCTTTAACCTGGGCGACACCACGGTGACCCGAGCCGTGATTGAACTGGCCGGCGGCGGGCTGGGTTACAGCTATGTGCGTGGCCGCAGCAAGGCGCATGCCGAGCTGGCCGCGGTGATCGACGGCCTGATGCAGACCGGTGAAATGAATGAACGGCTTAATCGTGAACTGATCGCGCCACTGGCGGCGCTGAAGGCCGAGCAGGAAGCACTACGTCGCCGGCAAGTGGCGGCCAGCAAGGTGGACTTTTTTACCATGGTGCGGGGAGACGACTGATGACCACCATTACCACGGCCTTTGCCGATGCCGTACACGACAGCCAGGCCTGCTTTCGCCGCCTGCTCACCGCCATGGCGGAGCCGGGCACGCGGGTGCAACTGGATCGTGCCCATGCCTTTGGCGCCATGAACGCCGGTGCCGTGCAGGTGCTGCTGACCCTGGCCGATCACCATACGCGGCTGTGGTTGTCGCCCGCCCTGCAGGCGGACACCGCCACCCTCGATAATCTGCGCTTTCACGTAGGCGCCCCCCTGGTGAGCGATCCGGCCCAGGCCGATTTTGCAGTGCTGGCTTACCAGGATACGGGCGGCTGCGAGGCCGTGCTGGAGGCACTGCCGGCGGGCACCGAGGAGTACCCGGACCAAGGAGCGACCCTGGTGCTGGAAACCGACTCCCTCGACCAGGGAGTGGCCGCCGTACTGTCGGGGCCCGGTATTCCCGGACAGCGTTCCGTGTGCCTGGGCAGCCTGCCGCCGGCCCTGGTGTGCTGGTTGAGTGAGCGGGATCCACCCTCGCCCCTGGGCCTGGATCTGATACTGGTCTGTGAGCGCGAGCTGATCGCGATTCCTCGTTCTACTCAAGTGGAGGTGTAACCCATGTATGTTGCAGTCAAGGGCGGCGAAAAGGCCATCGCCGCCGCCCATCAGTTGCAGGCGCAGAAGCGCCGAGGCGATACCGCGCAGCCCGAACTCAGCGTGGCCCAGGTGGAACAGCAACTGGCCGGGGCCGTGGACCGGGTGATGACCGAGGGCGGTATTTACGACAAGGAGCTGGCGGCGCTGGCGGTCAAGCAGGCCGGCGGTGACCTGGTGGAAGCCATCTTCCTGTTGCGTGCCTATCGCACCACGCTGCCCCGGCTGGCGGTCACCGAACCGGTGGACACCGCCAACATGCGCATCGATCGCCGTATTTCTGCCACCTACAAGGATCTCCCCGGCGGCCAGGTGCTGGGCCCCACCTACGACTATACCCACCGGCTGCTGGACTTTGCCCTGCTGGCCGAGGGCGAGCACGCCGGTCCTATGCCGGTGCAGACCGAAGCCGAGCCCTGCCCCCAGGTGTCGGCCATGCTGGAGCACCAGCAGCTGCTGGTGCCCGAGGCCGATGATGGTCGTGAGCCCGCCGATGTCACCATGGCTCCGGTAACCTTTCCCTGTGATCGCTCGGCCCGGCTGCAACAGCTGGTGCGCGGCGACGAGGGCTTTTTACTGGCGTTGGGCTATTCCACCCAGCGGGGCTATGGCCGCAACCACCCCTTTGCCGGCGAGATCCGTTCCGGCGAGGTGACCCTGGAGCTGGTGCCCGAGGAGCTGGGATTTGCCATTGAAATCGGCGATATCGAGTTGACCGAGTGCCAGATGATCAACGGCTTTACCGGCGACAAACAGCACAAACCGGCCTTTACCCGCGGCTACGGCCTGACCTTTGGCTTTGGCGAGCGCAAGGCCATGTCGATGGCACTGGTAGACCGGGCGTTGCAGGCCCCGGAATACGACGAGCAGGTGACCGGCCCGGCCCAGGACGAGGAATTTGTGCTGGCCCATGCCGACAACGTGGAGGCGGCGGGCTTTGTGTCTCACCTCAAGCTGCCCCATTACGTCGACTTTCAGGCCGAGCTGGAGCTGCTGCGCCGCATGCGCAGGGAACATGAACAGGCGCAGGGCGCCAACGCCGGTGAACAGGGGGAGCAAGCATGACCACCCAGCAGGACACACAGTACCAGGGCTATAACTACGCCTATCTGGACGAGCAGACCAAGCGCATGATTCGGCGGGCCCTGCTCAAGGCGGTGGCCATTCCCGGTTATCAGGTACCCTTTGGCGGCCGGGAAATGCCCATGCCCTATGGCTGGGGCACCGGCGGCGTGCAGCTGACCGCGGCGCTGATCGGCCGGGAAGACACCCTCAAGGTGATCGATCAGGGCGCCGACGACACCACCAATGCGGTGTCCATTCGCGCCTTCTTTCAGAAAGTGGCCGACGTGGCCACCACCGAAGAGACCACGGCGGCCAGCCTGATCCAGACCCGTCACCGCATTCCCGAAACGCCGTTGCAGCCGGGCCAGATCCTGGTGTATCAGGTGCCGATTCCGGAGCCGCTGCGCTTTATCGAGCCGCGGGAGACCGAGACCCGCAAAATGCACGCCCTGGAGGAGTACGGCATCATGCACGTCAAGCTGTATGAGGATATCGCCCGCTACGGCCAGATCGCCACCGCCTACGCCTACCCGGTGCGGGTCAATGGGCGCTACATCATGGACCCGTCGCCGATCCCCAAATTCGATAACCCCAGAATGGACATGATGCCGGCGCTGCAGCTGTTTGGCGCCGGCCGGGAAAAGCGCATTTACGCCATTCCTCCCTACACTCGCGTCGCCAGCCTGGACTTTGAAGATCATCCCTTTGAAGTGCAGCAGTGGGACGAGCCTTGCAGTATTTGCGGCGCCACCGACAGCTTTCTGGACGAGGTAGTGACCGACGATCGGGGCGGCCGAGTATTTATCTGCTCCGATACCGACTATTGCCGGCAACAGCAGGAGCAACAGGCATGAATCAATCCATTTTTTCCACGGCGGGAGACACCGACATGACACCGCAACAGGCCACCGTTCGGCTGCCGGAGCAGGCGTTGTTGTCGGTCCGTAACCTCACAAAACTCTATGCGCCGGGCAAGGGCTTTGCCGAGGTGTCCTTTGATCTCTACCCCGGCGAAGTGCTGGGCATTGTCGGCGAGTCCGGCTCGGGCAAGAGCACCCTGCTGAGCGCCATTTCCGGCCGGCTGGCGCCGGACGAGGGCGAAGTCTTGTATTTGCGCGGCGGTGCCGACAGCCAGCTGGAGCAGGTGGTCAGCCTGTATCGAATGGCCGAAAGCCAGCGCCGCCAGCTGCTGCGCACCGACTGGGGCGTGGTGCACCAGCACCCCCTCGATGGCCTGCGGCCGCGGGTATCGGCCGGCGGCAATATCGGCGAGCGGCTGATGGCGGTGGGTCAGCGTCATTACGGCAACATTCGCGAGCGAGCGCTGCAATGGCTGCAGGACGTGGAAATTCCCGCCGATCGCATCGATGACATGCCGGTGACCTTTTCCGGCGGCATGCAGCAGCGGCTGCAGATCGCCCGTAACCTGGTGACCCATCCCAGACTGATCTTCATGGACGAGCCCACCGGCGGACTGGATGTGTCGGTGCAGGCCCGGCTGCTGGATCTGCTGCGCCGGCTGGTGTCGGAGCTGGGGCTGGCGGTGATCATCGTCACCCATGATCTGGCGGTGGCGCGGCTGTTGTCGCACCGGCTGATGGTGATGAAACAGAGCCGGGTGGTGGAAACCGGGCTGACCGATCAGGTGCTGGACGATCCTCAGCATCCCTATACCCAGTTACTCGTGTCTTCCGTACTGCAAAGCTAGGAGCCGTCATGACCCTTGCACTGAAAGTTTCCGACGTTCACAAGACCTTTGTGCTGCACAACCAGAACGGCATTCGCCTGCCGGTGCTGGCCGGCGCGTCCCTGAGCGTGGCGGCGGGAGAATGCGTGGTGCTGCACGGCCGTTCCGGCAGTGGCAAGTCCACCCTGTTGCGTACCCTGTACGGCAACTACCTCACCGACACCGGCCGTATCGAGGTGATGCATCAGGGCCAGTGGCTGGACATGACTCAGGCCAGCCCGCGCGCCCTGGTGAACGTGCGCCGCCAGACCATTGGCTGGGTCAGCCAGTTTTTGCGGGTGATCCCCCGCATCAGCGCCCTGGAGGTGGTGATGCAGCCGATGATCGAGCAGGGCGGCGAGCGGGCCGAGGCCAGACGCCGGGCCGAGCACCTGCTGACCCGGCTCAATGTACCCGAACACCTGTGGCAGCTGGCGCCGGCCACCTTCTCCGGCGGCGAGCAGCAGCGGGTCAACATCGCCCGGGGCTTTATCGCCGACTACCCGGTACTGCTGCTGGATGAGCCGACCGCCTCCCTCGATGCCGCCAACCGGGCGGTGGTGGTGGAGCTGATTCACGAGGCCAAGGCCCGGGGCGCCGCCATTGTCGGCATTTTTCACGACGAGGACGTGCGCGAGCAGGTCGCCGATCGTCTTTATGATATTCAGTCCCGCGCCGACGCCTGGCCGGTGATGCAGTAAGGGAGCCTGAGCATGATTATTACCAATGTGAACCTGGTGCTGGAAAACGAAGTGGTCAAGGGCTCTCTGGAAGTGCGCGACGGCGTTATTTGTGCCATGGCCGACAGCCCCAGCTTGCGGCCTGGCGCCATAGACGGCGAGGGCGGCTGGCTGCTGCCCGGCCTGGTGGAGCTGCACACCGACAACCTGGACAAGCATTTTACCCCGCGACCGGGCGTAAACTGGCCCCCCCTGGCGGCCATGCGTGCCCACGACGCCCAGGTGGTGGCGGCCGGCATCACTACCGTGCTGGACGCGGTGGCCATCGGTGACGAGCGTGACGGCGGTACCCGCCGGGACAACCTGGACCGCATGATCCATACCGTGGTGGACAGCGAGCGCCGTGGCCTGAACCGGGCCCAGCATCTGCTGCACCTGCGTTGCGAGCTGCCCCACGAGACCACGGTGCCGCTGTTTGAGCACTATATCGCATTGCCGGAGGTGCGGCTGGTGTCGCTGATGGATCACTCCCCGGGTCAGCGCCAGTTCGTTAATCCGGTGAAATACCGGGAGTACTATCAGGGTAAATATCGTCTTAATGACCAGCAGATGGACGAGTTCGAGCAACAGCAGCTGGCGCTGTCGGCGCGCTGGTCCACCCCCAATCGCAACGAGATTGCCCGTCAGTGCCGGGAGCGGGGTGTGTCCCTGGCCAGCCACGATGATGCCACCCAGGCTCATGTCGAGGAGTCTCGGCGGCTGGGCATGGCACTCGCCGAGTTTCCGACCACGGTCGAGGCGGCGCAGGCGTCCCACCGGCACGGCCTGATGGTGATGATGGGCGCGCCCAATGTGGTGCGCGGCGGCTCCCATTCCGGCAATGTGGCTGCCCACGAGCTGGCCGCCCTCGGCGTGCTGGACGTGCTGTCGTCCGACTATTATCCGGGCAGCCTGCTCGATGCGGTCTTTCGCCTGGCCGCCGATGAACGCAACGGCCTGCAACTGGCCGAGGCGGTACGGCTGGCCACGCGCAACCCGGCCCACAGCCTGGGGCTGACCGACAGGGGCGTGCTGGCGGAAGGCAAACGCGCCGATCTGGTGCTGGCCAGGCAGCTGGACGAGCAGGTGTATCCGGTCCGGGTCTGGTGCCGGGGCGAACTGGCCTATTGATGGAGGCGACGAGCATGGGAGATCCATTCGGCAGGCTGTTCTATCTGATGGGGCCGTCCGGCGCCGGCAAGGACAGTTTTCTGCAGCTGGTACGCCATCAGCTGGCAGGCGAACTGCTGGTGGCCCACCGTTACATTACCCGGACCGCTAGTGCCGGCGGTGAAAACCATGTGGAGCTGTCCGAGGCGGAATATCACCAGCGCCGTGAGTTGGGCCTGTTTGCCCTGCACTGGCAGGCCAATGGTCATTGCTATGCCCTGGGCTGCGAGCTCGACAGCTGGTTGACATCGGGACGGGATGTGATGGCCAACGGCTCCCGGGCCAGCCTTGCCGAGGCCCAGGCCCGATTTGGCGAACGGCTGGTGCCGGTGTTGCTGACCGTGGATGCTGCCACCCTGGAGGAGCGGCTGCGGGCCCGGGGGCGGGAAAGCGAAGCCGAGATTCGCCAGCGGCTGGCGCGGGCCGAAACCCACAGTCGAGGGCTGCCGGTGTCAGTGTGGCGGCTGGATAACTCGGGGCCGCTGCAACAGACGCTGCAACAGTTTGAGCGTTATCGCAAAGGAGAGCAGGTATGCGTCTGACCCTGCTGGGCACGGGGGCGGCCGGCGGCATGCCCCTTTATGGCTGTGACTGTGTGGACTGCCGCCAGGCCCAGGCCGATCCAGGTCTTGGCCGGATGCCCTGTTCGGCGCTGTTGGAATGGGGTGAGCACCGGCTGTTGCTGGACGCCGGCCTGCCGGATCTGCACCGGCGCTTTGCGCCCGGCAGTTTTGACGGCATGTTGCTGACCCATTTTCATGTGGATCATGTGCAGGGGCTGTTTCACCTGCGCTGGGGGCCGGCGGTACCCATACCGGTATGGTGCCCGCCCGATCCCGACGGTTGTGCCGATCTGCTCGAGCATTCGGGCTGCCTGGACTTTCGGCCGGTCATGACCCATGGACACACCTGGCAATTGCACGGCCTGAGCATCACGCCGCTGGACATGGTGCATTCCCGCCCGACCCTGGGTTATTTGTTTGAGTATCATGGCCGGCGGCTGGCCTACCTCACCGACACCAAAGGACTGCCGGCCCACACGCTGAGGCTGCTGCAAGGCTTGCCGTCGCTGGAGGTGTTGGTGATCGATTGCAGCTTTCCGCCGGGCAGCGCCGGGCGCAACCACAACAGCCTGAACGAGGTGCTGGAGCTTCACGCCGGGCTGCGGCCCCGCTCCACCGTGCTGACTCATATCGGCCATGATCTGCATGGCTGGCTGCAACGGCATACGCTGCCGCCGGGGGTGCGGGCGGGATGGGACGGCCTGAGCCTGGAGCTGTGCGAAGCCTTGGCCTGAGCAGTGCTAAATGGACCCTCGGGGTGGTGCCCGCCAGCCGCCTTGGCTAAGATGCGCTTTCTGACGTTTCGGGAGGCGGTTCATGCCGGGAGCAAACAACATCAACAAGCGCATAGTGCTGCTGGCCAATCTCAACTGCGATCATGTGCTGCAGCTGGAAGCGCCCTTGTCGGCCGGGGCCCGGCTGCATTACCGGGACGGCGGCCGCCGCCTCGGGGGCGGGGCCGCCAATACCGGCACCGGCCTGTGCTGGGCCGGGCACCAGGTGATGCTGGCGTCCCGCCTGGGGCGGGACGCCACCGGCGACTGGCTGCAGCAACAGGCGGCGCAGCTTGGGCTGAACCTGGACTATGTGGAACGCGTTGATGGCCACGCCGGCGAGTTGCTGGTGCTGGTGGACAGCCGGGGTGAGCGCACCATTCTGCGCCAGGCCAGGCCCGCGGCCTTGCCGGCCCGGCTGCCTCAAGGGCCGGTGGACTGCCTCTACGTCAATACCGACGGCGCCGAGGTGGCGACCTACATGGAGGCCATGAACGCCCACAGCCTGGTGATCAGTCAGTATCCCAGAAGCGGACGCTGGGCGCGGCCCTGCCGAGTGATGATCGCTTCTGCCGCCGACATGGGTGAGATTGCCGATCCCTGGCAGCATGCACAGGCCCTGGCCGGTGAGCGGCTGGAGTGGCTGGTGCTGACTCGAGGGGAAGCCGGTGCCGAGGCCATTTCCGCCGGCCGGCATCTGCGGGTGCCGGCCCTCAAGATGAAGGTGGTGGACGCCACCGGTGCCGGCGACGCCTTTGCCGGCGGCCTGGTTCACGCCCTGGTATCGGGGCGGTCCATGGCCGACGCCCTGGCCGAGGCCGTGCGTTGGGCCGCCTGTACCCTGTCGTCGTCCTCTTCCATTCCTTCGGGGCGGCTGCGGGACTACCTGGCTGGTAAGCTGATAACAGAGGATCTGCATGGAGACGGCATGTCGTGAATGACGGTTTTCTGGCTTCCGTCCTGGCGCTGTGCTGGCGCTGGTCGGTGTTTCTGATGTTCCCCCTGCTGGTCTTTGGCTACGTGGAGGTGCTGGGGGTGCCCCTGGCCGAGTTTGACAACGGCGTGAATCATCACAAGTGGATTCTGGTGTCGCTGTATCTGCTCTATGTGTTGCTGTGGTGGCGCCTTAACCGCCGCGTACTGGCGTTGATTGCCCGGCGGAGGTAAGAATGACGGAATGGTTGCCTGCCTACTGGCCGCTGGCGCTGGCGGCGTTATCGGGCCTGGCCGGCTGGGGCCTGACCCGGCTGGCCATGGGCGTGCGGCTGCAGCTGGCGGCCCAGCAGGCCGAGCACTGGCAGCGCGGGCTGGAGGAACGTCAGGTCGAGCTGCAGGACACGCGCCAGCGGCTGGAGCAGCAGCAGCAGCTGGTGTTGAAAATGAACGGCCGGCTCAAGGAATACGAGACCCTGCTGCGTCAGGAACGGCAGTGGGCTGCGGAAAAGCAGGCCCAGTTTGAAGCCAGTGAAACTCGGCTGCAGCAGCAGTTCGAAAACCTGGCCCAGCGCATTTTTGAACAGAAAACCCATAACCTGCGTGAGCTGAATCAGACCAGTCTGGACGCCTTGCTGGGGCCGCTGCGGGAGCAGCTGGAAGGCTTTCGCCGCAATATGCAGGAAACCTACGCCGACGAGAGCCGCCAGCGCCACAGCCTGAAATTTGAAATTGAACGGCTGGCGGAGCTGCACCGGCAGATGAGCGCCGATACCAACGCCCTGACCCGGGCCTTGAAGGGCGACAGCAAGCAGCAGGGCAACTGGGGCGAGGTGGTGTTGTCTCGGGTGCTGTCGGAGTCGGGCCTGCGCGAAGGCCATGAATACAGCACTCAGCAAAGTCTGAGCAACGCCGACGGCAAGCGCTACCAGCCCGATGTGATCGTGCACCTGCCCCAGGACAAGGACATTATCATCGACGCCAAGGTCTCGCTCACCGCCTATGAGCGTTACTTTAACGGAGACACCCAGGCCGAGCGTGAGCAGGCCCTGCGGGAGCACGTGACCTCGGTGCGGGGCCATATTCGTGAACTGGGGCGCAAGGATTATCATCAGCTGCAGGGGGTGCGCACCCTGGACTATGTGCTGATGTTTGTGGCGGTGGAGCCGGCCTTTCTGGTGGCGGTAGAAGCCGAGCCCGGCCTGGTGAAATATGCCCTCGACCACAATATTTTGCTGGTTAGTCCCACCAACCTGCTGGTAGCCCTGCGCACCATAGAAAATCTGTGGCGGGTAGAGCGGCAGAACCAGAACGCCCGGCGCATTGCCGAGTCGGCGGGCAAACTCTACGAAAAATTGCGGCTGTTTACCGAAGACATGGAGGCGGTGGGTGGCTCACTGCGCCGTGCCGACGATAGCTACCAGCGCGCCATGAAGCGGCTCAGCCAGGGCCGGGGCAACCTGGTGCGCCAGGCCGAGGCCTTTCGCGAGCTGGGGGTGGAGGTCACCAAGCCGCTGCCCGAACACCTGCGGGAGCAGGCTCGGCTGCAGGACGAAGACGAGCCGATTCGGCTCAACGGCAGCCGGCCCCCGGAATGAGGGGCCGGGCCGTTACAGGAAGAAGGGGCTGGGCTGAAACAGCCGCTCCACTTCCGGAATAAACTTCTTGTCGACCAGAAACAGCACCACGTGATCGTTTTGCTCGATCACCGTCTTGTCGTGACCGATCAGTACCTCTTCGCCGCGTACGATGGCGCCTATGGTGGTGCCCGGGGGCAGCTTGAGGTCGCCGATGCGGCGGCCCACCACCCGTGAGGTGGTGCTGTCGCCGTGGGCGATGGCTTCAATGGCTTCCGCCGCACCCCGGCGCAGGGAATAGACGTTGACGATGTCGGCCCGGCGCACATGGGTCAGCAGGGCGGAAATGGTGGCCTGCTGGGGCGAGATGGCCACGTCTATGGTGCCGCCCTGCACCAGATCCACATAGGCGCCGCGCTGGATCAGTACCATCACCTTGCGCGCGCCCATTTTCTTGGCGAGCATGGCCGACATGATGTTGGCTTCGTCCTGGTTGGTGACCGCGATAAACACGTCCACCTGATCGATGTGCTCTTCCAGCAGCAGTTCCTGATCCGAGGCGTCGCCGCAGAACACGATGGTGTGCTCCAGCAGCTCCGACAACTGCTCCGCCCGGCCGGGGTTGTGTTCAATCAGCTTGACCGAATAGTGTCGCTCCAGCCGCCGCGCCAGGCCGGCGCCGATATTGCCGCCGCCGACTATCATGATGCGTTTGTAGTCACTCTCCAGTCGTTGCAGCTCCGACATCACCGCGCGAATATGACCGCTGGCGGCCACGAAAAACACCTCGTCGTCGGCCTCGATAATGGTGGTGCCTTGCGGACGAATGGGCCTGTCCTGGCGAAAGATGGCCGCCACTCGAGTATCGATACCGGGCATGTGATCCCGCAGGGTGGAGAGCGCATTGCCCACCAGGGGGCCGCCGTAATAGGCCTTGATCGCCACCAGGCCCACCTTGCCTTCGGCAAAGTCCACCACCTGCAGGGCGCCCGGATACTGCACCAGACGGTAGATGTATTCGGTGACCAGCTGCTCGGGGGCGATCAGGTTGTCCACCGGAATGGCTTCGTTCAGAAACAGCCGCTCCCGCTCGGCGAGGAATTCCGGCGAGCGAATGCGGGCCACCTTGTTGGGCGTGTTGAACAGGGAGTAGGCCACCTGACAGGCGATCATGTTGGTTTCGTCGCTGCTGGTGACCGCCACCAGCATGTCGGCATCCTGGGCGCCGGCTTCCCGCAGCACCGCCGGATAGGCACCGTGGCCGTTGACCACCCGCAAATCGTACTTGTCCTGCAGCTCGCGCAGCCGTTCGGTATTGGTATCGACTATGGTGATGTCGTTGTTTTCGCCGACCAGGTTTTCCGCCAGGGTACCGCCCACCTGGCCGGCCCCCAGAATGATGATTTTCATGCCTGTTTCGCTATCCTGGCGTAATAGAAACCGTCACGGCCCAGTGCGTCCGGCAGCAGCTGCCAGCCCGGTTGTGCCGGCGTGTCGTCGGCATGCAGGGGCTGGTGCACGGCATCGGGCGTACGGGCCAGAAAGGCCTTGATCTGCTCCCGGTTTTCGTCGGGCAAAATGGAGCAGGTGGCATACAGCAGCATACCGCCGGGTTTCAGCTGTTGCCACAGGGCATCGAGAATACGCGACTGCAGGGCGGCGAGCTGGGCGATGTCTTCGGGCCGGCGTAGCCACTTGATATCGGGGTGGCGGCGAATTACCCCGGTGGCGGAGCAGGGGGCGTCGAGCAGAATGCGATCGAATTGCGGCCCCTGCCACCAATCGGCAGGCCGAGCGGCGTCGCCCTGCAGTACGGTGGCTTCCAGGCCGATGCGTTCCAGGTTCTGGTACACCCGCTGCAGCCGCTCCGGGTCCATGTCGATGGCCACCAGCTGTTTCAGCGCGGGCTGTCGCTCCAGCACGTGCGCGGTTTTGCCGCCGGGGGCGGCGCAGGCGTCGAGTATCAGCTCGCCCGGTTGGGCGTCGAGCAATTGGGCCGCCAGCTGGGCGGCGGCGTCTTGCACCGAGCAGTGGCCTTCGGCAAAGCCGGGCAAGGTGGAGACGTCCGCCGGGCGCGCCAGCCGCAGAGCCTGGGCGGCCACCGGATCGGGAAAGGCCTCAATGCCGTGCTCCGCCAGCAGCGCCGCATACTGATCCCGGCTGTGGTGGCTTTCATTGACGCGAATCCACATGGGCGGATGGCAGTTGTTGGCGGCCATGATGTCCTGCCACTGCTCCGCATAGGCCTGCTGCAGCCGCTTTACCAGCCAGTTGGGGTGGGCCTGGCGCAGCTGGGGCAGGGCGTCCACCTTTTGTTCCAGCTCATGCTGCTGGCGCTGCACATTGCGCAGCACCCCGTTGACCAGCCCCTTGAAGGGGTCGGCCTTGAGCCGCTTGCAGGCGGCCACGGTTTCCGCCAGGGCGGCATGGGGCGGAATGCGGGTATACAGCAGCTGATACAGGCCCACCAGCAGCAGGGCGTGCACGGGCTGGTATTTGCCCTTGAGTGGCTTGTCGAGCAGCTGCTTAGCCATGGCGTCTAGCCGGCTGTACCAGCGCAGGGTGCCAAAGCACAGCTCCTGCAGCAGGGCGCGATCCTTGGCGGCCACCTCCTGTTGATAGCGGGGCAGCAGGGTAGACAGGGACTGGCCCTGGTTGATCACCCGGTGAACAATATTGGCCGCGGCGGCGCGAGTTTTCATGGCATTCTCTTAATGTGCGGTATTCAGGGCAGTTGGGTGCCGGGGGTGAACCAGTCCTTGCGGGCGTTGAGCAGATCCTGGCAACTCATGGCCTTTTTGCCCGGGGGCTGCAGGCTGAGCAGGCGCAGCACGCCGTCGCCGGTGGCCACGTCGATGCCGTTTTTGCCGGCGGCGATGATGGTGCCCGGGGCGGCGGTGGTGCTCTGGTCCAGCACCTCGGTTTGCCACAGCTTGATATTGTGTTCGGCCACCATGAAGTAGCTGACCGGCCAGGGGTTAAAGGCGCGCACGCAGCGCTCCAGCCGAGCGGCAGGCAAAGACCAGTCGATGCGGGCCTCTTCCTTGCTCAGTTTCTCGGCGTAGTTGGCCTCGGCGTCGTTCTGCGGCTCGGCCACGGCGCTGCCATCGGCGAGCTGGTCCAGTGTGTGCAACAATGCCTGCGGACCCAGCCCAGCCAGTTTTTCATAGAGGCTGGCGGAGGTGTCGTCGGCGGCAATGGGCAGGCTTGCCTTGTGCAACATGGCACCGGTGTCCAGGCCCTTGTCCATCTGCATGATGGTGACGCCGGTGTCGGCGTCGCCGGCCCAGATGGCGCGCTGAATGGGGGCAGCGCCGCGCCAGCGGGGCAGCAGCGAGCCGTGCACGTTAATACAGCCCAGGCGCGGAGTGTCGAGCACCACCTGGGGCAGGATCAGGCCGTAGGCCACCACCACCATGAGATCGGCGCCCAGCGCCGCCAGCTCGGCCTGAGCCTCTTCGCTGCGCAGACTCTGAGGCTGATACACCGGCAGACCGGCCTGCTCGGCGGTCACTTTGACCGGGCTGGGCGTGAGTTTTTTGCCCCGGCCGGCGGGCCGGTCGGGCTGGGTGTAGACGGCAATGACATTGTGGCCGGCGTTCAGCAGCGCCTGCAGGTGGCGGGCGGCAAAGTCGGGGGTGCCGGCAAAAATCAGATTGAGTTTGCTCAAGAGACGTCCTTAGCGAGGGATCAGCGTTGGTCCTGGCGGGCCATTTTTTCCATTTTCTGACGAATACGCTGACGCTTGAGCGGCGACAGATAGTCGACAAACAGCTTGCCCATCAGGTGATCCATCTCATGCTGAATGCAGATGGCCAGCAGATCGTCGGCTTCCAGTTCAAAGGTCTCGCCGTGGCGATTCTGGGCGCGCACCTTCACCCGCTCGGCGCGGGGCACCAGGGCGCGGGCGCCGGGTACCGACAGGCAGCCTTCCTCGATACCGGTGCTGCCGTGCTCTTCCAGAATTTCCGGATTGATCAGCACCAGCGGGTGCTCGCGGTCTTCGGACACGTCGATGACGATAAGACGCTGATGAATGTCGACCTGAGTGGCGGCCAGGCCGATGCCTTCCTCGGCATACATGGTCTCAAACATATCATCTACAATGGTCTGTAACTCGGGCGTAAAGGCCTCAACCGGCTTTGCGACCGTGCGCAGGCGCTCATCGGGAAAGCGCAATACTTCTAATACATTTGCCATAACTACGGTGTTTTTCCTGTATTCGGTTCTGCAAGTATTTTAGCCATTTACAACATAAAGATCAGCAATAGTTGGCGGCCGCCGCACATGGCGCAAAATCGGGGAACACGGACGTGAACATATCAAGAGCACTCTTGCTGGGCGGCACGCTATTGCTGACCGCCGGTCTGGCCCAGGCACAGCCCCTGACGTTGAAACAGGATCACCCCAGCCATTACACGGTGCGCAAGGGCGATACCCTGTGGGACATTTCTGCGCATTTTCTCAACTCGCCCTGGCACTGGCCCAAGCTGTGGCATGCCAACCCTCAGGTAGCCAACCCACATCTCATTTATCCCGGCGACCGACTCACCCTGATCTGGGTGAATGGCGAGCCCCGGCTGGTACGGGAAGGCAGTGTACTGGCCAATGAGGTCAGGCTGTCGCCGCGAATGCGCGCCGAGCCCGCAGTCCCCAGCATTCCGCTCGCCGCCATCATGGACTACACCGGTAATCACGAATTGCGCTCGCCTTCGGCCCTGGAGGGCATGCCGGTGCTGCTGGGGGACCAGCAGGGGCGCACCCTGCTGCGCCAGGACGCCGCTGCCTTTGTGCGTGGTGAGCTGGTGCCGGGTGAGCTCTATGGCGTGTATCGTTCGGGAGAGGTGTTGAGGAATGATATTGATGATAGTGAGCTGGCACGGCGGCTGATGCTGGTGGGCACGGTGCTGGCGGAAGGCCGGCCTGTCGATGGTATCAGCCGGGTGCGCATCAGCAGCCTGCGGCGGGACATGCGCCCGGGCGACCGTTTGTTATCGCTGGATCCGCAGAGCGCGCTGGCGGCGTTTTATCACCCCAGGCCGGGGCCAGGCCTGAACCACGGCCGAGTGCTGGCCATGGGCCACGAAGGCAGCATTGCCATGCGCCATGAGGTGGTTTTTATCAACAAGGGCAGTTTGGACGGTGTGCGCGCCGGTGATTTGTATGGCGTACTGCGGGAAAGCGCCGCCATCGACACCGCCGCCCTGGAAGAGGCAGGGTTCTGGCGCCGGAGCGCCGCGAGTGAATTGCCGCCCCTGCCGGTGGCGCGCATCATGGTGTTTCGCGCCTATGACAGGGTCAGTGCCGCCCTGGTGCTGGACAGCCGTGAGCCGGTGCAGCGCCACTACCTGTTGGGTGAACCCAGTTATGACGAGCACGGCCTCTGATCATCCCCTGCTGCCCTGGCTGGCCTTGCGTGAGGCGCCGGGGTTGGGGCCGGTACGGGCCTGGCAATTGTGGCAGCGGCTGGGGCCCGGGCTGTCGTGTCCAGAGCGGCTGCTTGAGATGGGGGTCAGTGAGGCCATGCAACGCCACTTGCTGGCGCCGCAGCAGGCATTGCTGGAGCGGCTGTTGGCATGGTGCCGGGGCGGCCCCGGGCGGCATATTCTGACACGGCATCATCCCGACTATCCGTTGGCGCTCAACCAGTTGCCCGATGCGCCCCTGCTGTTATTTGTGGAAGGTAACAGCACCGCCCTGAATGTGCCCCAACTGGCGGTGGTGGGCAGCCGGCATCCGTCCTATGTGGGCAAGCAAAACACCCAGGCCTTGATACCGCCGCTGGTTGAAGCCGGGCTGGCCATCACCTCGGGGCTGGCCATGGGCATAGACGGTCTGGCGCATCGCGCGGCACTGGATGCCGGTGGTATCACATTGGCGGTGTTTGGCTCCGGATTGGCACGCTGCCACCCCAAGCGGCATGCTCGACTGGCCGGGGAGCTGGTAGAGCACGGTGGAGCTCTGTTGTCGGAGTGTTACCCCTGGGAGCCGCCTCAGGCCTTTCAGTTTCCCCGTCGTAACCGCATTATCAGCGGTCTCAGCCTGGGCGTGCTGGTGATGGAGGCGGCCGAGCGAAGCGGTTCGCTTATTACCGCCCGCTTTGCCCTGGAGCAGGGACGTGAGGTGTTTGCCGTGCCCGGCGCCCGCCAGAATCCCCAGGCCTGTGGTTGTAACCGGTTGATCCAGCAGGGGGCCAAACTGGTCAACGAGGCGAATGATGTACTGGAAGAGCTGGCCGGCTTCTCTGCGGCAGCGGTCAAAATTCACGAGACCGCAACGGAGCAATCATTGCCTTATCCGGACTTGTTGGATAACGTAGATTCAGAGGCAACGGCGCCGGATGTTATCGCGGCACGCTGCCAGCAGCCGGTGCATGAGGTGTTGACCCGGTTGGTCGAGCTGGAACTGGCTGGCTGGGTGGAATCCGTGCCCGGGGGTTATGTCAGAGCGAGGAGGAGCTGATCATGTTCGAAGTACTTATGTACTTGTTCGAGACCTACATCCATACCGATGTAGACACCATGGTGGATCAGGATGAACTCGCCGAAGAACTGACCCAGGCGGGCTTTAACCGGGAAGAGATCCTCAAGGCGCTGGCCTGGCTTGAGCGACTGGCCGAGTTGCAGGAGGCGGAAGACTCGCCGTCCTGGGCGCGGTCCACGCCCGAGTCATTTCGCATTTACACGCCGGAAGAGCTGTACAAGCTCGATACCGACGGCCGGGGCTTTCTGCTGTTTCTGGAGCAAATCCAGGTGTTGAACGCGGAAACCCGGGAGATCGTCATTGAGCGGGTGATGGAGCTGGACTCGCCGGTGATTGAACTGGACGATCTCAAGTGGGTGGTGCTGATGGTGCTGTTCAATGTGCCCGGCAGTGAGTCGGCCTACCATCAGCTGGAAGAGCTGCTGTTCGAGCAGCCCGACGGAGCGGTTCACTGAACACGGCCGCGCTGGTAGAATTCGCCTCAGTGAATTCGGAGGCGCGGCATGTCCAAAATCGATCCCAGTCTGTTCAGCGGTCAGCACGGAGCCAGGCCCGATGAGCCCTGTCCCCGCTGCGGCCAACCTCTGCACCTGCGCCATGGCAAGCATGGCGCCTTTCTTGGCTGCTCCGCCTATCCCGACTGTGATTACCTGCGCCCGCTCAAGGTGATTGAGCACGACGAGGACGTGGAAAAGCCCCTTGAAGGCAGCGCCTGCCCGCTGTGTGGCCACACCCTGGCCATTCGCAAGGGGCGTTATGGGCTGTTTATCGGCTGCTCCCATTATCCGTCCTGTCACTACGTGGCCGATATCAACGAACAAAGCAGCAACGAGCCACCCTGCCCGGTGTGTGCCAAAGGCCGCCTGGTGGCCCGCACCTCCCGCTACGGCAAGCGGTTCTATGCCTGCGATGCCTATCCCGGTTGTCGCTTTATCATCAATGACAAACCGGTGGCTCAGGCCTGCCCCAAATGCGGTTTCGGTATTCTGGCCGAGCGCAAGGGGCGGCTCTATTGCCCCAACAAAGGCTGCGACCATCAGCAATAAGCGGCTTTATTTCAAGAAAGGAAGTTCATTATCAATGACTCAGCAAACGCTTTTTACCGCCGTTGACCGGCTCGAACAGGGTGGCGTGATCGGTTACGCCACAGAAGCGGTGTTTGGCATTGGATGCGATCCCGATAACGGCGAGGCGGTGCAACGGGTGCTGACCATCAAGGAGCGTCCCATCGACAAGGGCCTGGTGCTGATCGCCGCCGACTTCAGCCAGTTACAGCCTTACCTGGATCTGACCCGGCTGCCGGAAGGCAGGCTGGAAGTGATCCTGGCCAGCTGGCCGGGCCCCTACACCTGGATTATTCCGGCCCGCCCCGAAGTACCCGAGTGGCTTAGGGGACGTTTCGACTCCCTGGCGGTGCGGGTCACCGATCACGCCCAGGTGCATGATCTCTGCCTGGCCTTTGGCAAGCCACTGGTGTCCACCAGCGCCAACAAGAGCGGTGAGGAGCCGGCGCGTACCGCCGATGAACTGGCCGCCCGGCTCGGCAGCGAACTCGACTACATTTTGCCTGGTAACACCCACGGCAGGGCCAACCCCTCTCTGATTCGCGATGGCATTACCGGCGCCGTGGTGCGCCCGGCCTGAGTACAAGGCAACAAGGAAACAAGATGAATAGCAAACCGAATACGGCGGCGGTAAAGGCGTTTTTATTGGAGCTGCAGGATCACATCTGCCGCCAGCTGGAGCTAGCCGACGGCACCGGCCGTTTTAAAGAAGACAGCTGGACCCGGGAAGAGGGCGGCGGCGGCCGCAGCCGAGTATTGCGTAACGGCACCGTGATCGAGCAGGGCGGCGTGAACTTTTCCCATGTGCACGGCGCCGCCATGCCGGCCTCGGCCACCGCTCATCGGCCCGAGCTGGCCGGTCGTTCGTTTGAGGCCATGGGTGTGTCCCTGGTGATCCACCCGCATAATCCTCATGTGCCCACCAGCCATGCCAATGTACGCTTTTTTATCGCCGAAAAGGAAGGTGCCGAGCCGGTGTGGTGGTTTGGCGGCGGCTTTGACCTGACTCCCTTCTATCCGGTGGAGGAAGACTGTCGGCACTGGCATCAGGTTTCAAAAGACCTGTGTGCACCCTTTGGTGATGAGGTGTATTCGAAGTACAAGGAATGGTGCGATCGCTATTTCTATCTCAAGCACCGGGATGAAACCCGGGGCGTGGGTGGCCTGTTCTTTGATGATCTCAATGACTGGCCCTTTGAGCAGTGCTTTGCCTTTATGCAGGCGGTGGGCGAGGGTTATCTGGATGCCTATTTGCCGATCATCGAGCGGCGCAAGGATACCCCTTACGGTGAGACCGAGCGTCAGTTTCAGTTGTACCGGCGCGGCCGCTATGTGGAGTTCAACCTGGTGTATGACAGGGGCACCCTGTTCGGCCTGCAGACCGGTGGTCGCACCGAATCTATCCTGATGTCGATGCCGCCCCTGGCGCGTTGGGAATACAACTGGCAGCCGGCGGCAAACACCGCCGAGGCCCGGCTGCAGGCGTTTCTGGTACCCAGAGACTGGGTTTAATCCTCTGCGCCTTTTCCGGCACCAAACAGTTCAATCACCTGGTCGATCAATGCCTGGCGCTCGCCGCCGGGCAAAAAGGCGGCGTACACTTCCCGGCTGATGGTGGGGGCGTCGTCTACCAAAAAGAGTCGTTCCTGGTCCTGATATTGCCGAATCATGGAGCTGGGCAGAAAGGCACTGCCGCCGTGGTGCAGCAGATATTCCAGCGCAATACGCACCGAGCCGGTGTGCAGTAGCGGCGGGGTGGCGGTATTGAACAGCTTGGCATGCTGGGTGTTGAAGGCGGTGCCCCAGTCGATGCGAATATAGTCCTGGGCCATGGCCCGGCCGGCATCGAGCTCCGGGTAGGTGGAGACCAGCTGCAGATCCATGGTATGGGTGGCGATATGGCGCACGCCCTCAATGCGGGCCGGATCCGTCAGAAAGGCCAGATCCAGGGTGCGGCTCAGCAGTGCCCGGGTCATTTGCTCCGGGGTGCGAATGTCTGCCCGCAGCGACAGCGCCGGTAGCTCGCAGTAGAGCCGGTGCAGGCCGTCCTGCAGGTAGGCGTCCCACAGGTTGGCGGTGCCGGCCACCGCCAGCTGCTGAGTCTGCCGCTCACTCAGTGCTACCTCGTGCTGGGCCCGGGCCCAGGCCAGCAGCATGGACTCGGCATGAGGGATCAGCGCCTCGCCCGACGACGTCAGCTGAATGTTGTTGCGCAACCGAGTGAACAGGGTAACGCCCAGCTGGCTTTCAAGCTGACGAATGCGAAAGCTGACCGCCGACGGGGTCAGGTACAGGTGCTCTGCCGCCTTGCCGAAGTGACGAGTACGGGACACTTCCAGAAAGGTTTTTAAAAGTTCGGTATCCAAGGCCAACCACAATTATTTTGTTCGTTAGCGCAAAATCTATTCATTTCGGCGGTTAATGCAACCAAAAAAATGCCATTCGTGGCAATATGACGCCTTTCTCTAATTAAACAGCACGAGCGGAGCCCCCTGTGGCGGTCGTTTCGAACAGCAGCGAGTCACATCATGGACAGATACGTCGTTATCGGCAATCCCATTGCCCACAGCCAGTCTCCCTTTATTCATCAGGCATTTGCCGAGCAGACCGGGCAGGACATGAAGTATGAGCGCCTGCTGGCGCCGCTGGACAGTTTCGAAAGCAGCCTGCGTGACTTTGTGGAGGCAGGTGGTCAGGGTTGTAATGTAACCGTGCCCTTTAAAACCGATGCTTTGGCGGTGGCCGGTGAGCTCAGTGAGCGGGCTACCCTGGCGGAAGCGGTTAACACCCTCAAACTGTTGCCCGACGGTCGCTTGTTTGCCGATAACACCGACGGTGCCGGCCTGGTGATGGATCTGCACCGGCTGGGAGTAGCTCTGGCCGGACGGCGTATTTTGCTGCTGGGGGCGGGCGGTGCGGCTCGGGGTGTCATTGCGCCGTTACTGACGGAACAGCCGGCGACGCTGGTGGTGGCCAACCGTACCGAGAGAAGGGCCGAAATACTGTCAAATCGCTTTGCCGGGCTGGGCCCGGTCAGCCATCAGCCGCTGGATGCGCTGGAAGGGGCGTTCGACCTTATCATTAACAGCACGTCTGCCAGCCTGCAGGGGGAGCAACTGGCGTTGCCTGCGAGCCTTTGCCATTCCGGTACACAAGTCTACGATATGATGTATGGACGGGAAGAAACCCCCTTTCTGCAATGGGCCGCGGAGCAGGGTGTGCAGGATCGCTTTGACGGCCTGGGCATGCTGGTGGGGCAGGCGGCAGAGAGTTTTTATCTCTGGCGTGGCGTGCGTCCCGACATGGCGCCGGTATTGCAAGCACTCAGGGCCAGGCTGGAGCAGGCACTATGAATCAGGACATTATCGTCGGTGACGAAATTTACTGGCAGCCCGAGGAGCAGCGGGTGGCGTTCAGTACCCACTGGCAGGGGCGGCAGATCCCCTGTTTTATCATGCTGCACCGGCTGGAGCACCTGTCGGGCCAGCCGCTGGCCGATGAAGCCAGCGTAATTCTGGCCTTTGAGCAGGTTCGTTTTGATATTGAAGAGCTGGTGTGCGAGCGTATTGAAGAAGAGGCCTTTGCCCCTGATGGCAGCATCGGCCTGTAATTGCATAAGACGAAAAAGGGTGAGGAGTGAGGAAAAATTCATGCGCACACACCCCACACCTCACAACTAGCGTTGCTGAAGATACTCATCCTTGAGGCGGACATAGTTGTCGGCCGACTCTGGCAAAAAGGCTTTTTCCTTTTCGGTAAGTGGTCGCGCCTGACGAACCGGTGAGCCTACATATAAATAGCCCGACTCCAGCCGCTTGCCAGGCGGCACCAGGGTGCCGGCACCGATAATCACATCATCCTCCACCACGGCGCCGTCCAGGATAATGGCACCCATGCCCACCAGAACTCGATTGCCGATGCTACAGGCGTGCAGCATGGCCTTGTGACCCACGGTGACATCATCGCCAATGAGCAGCGGCAGGCCATCGGGTTTGTCCTCGCTCTTGCGGGTCACGTGCAGTACGGTGCCGTCCTGAATATTGCTGCGGGCACCAATGCGAATATGGTTTACGTCGCCTCGGGCCGCCACCAGCGGCCAGATGCTGCTGTCGTCACCCAGATGAATATCACCGTACAGTACGGCAGATGTTTCCACGAATACGCGGGCACCCAGGGTGGGCGTGATGTTGTTGTAGGCCTTTAATACGCTCATAGATGTGGTCTCGTCTCTTTCAGAAGGGGCTGAATAAGGCTTTATGTTACTTGAATGGACAAAAAAGCACAGGATCTGTGTATAACTCTGTGGTTAATGTGTGGTTTTGCTGGGTTGTTGAGCTGTTGGTGCGGAAGGGCGAGTTTTTTACAAAAAAGCCCTTGCGCAAAATCGGCGGCTCCCTATAATGCGCCCTCACTGACACGGCGGAACACGCCGACGGTCACCAGGGTTGAAACAACACGAAACAAAGTTTGATTCAACGCTTGACGAACACCAAGGATTGCGTAGAATACGCAGCCCTGACCCGCTGAAGGGTCAACGCTCTTTAACAATTTATCAAGCAAACTGTGTGGGCACTCGCAGGATGTT
>NZ_NBIM01000011.1 GCF_002242685.1 Oceanimonas doudoroffii | reverse complement strand
TGTAAGGTACGCCTACCTGGCGGGCCAGCAGGATGTGCTCACGGGTTTGCGGCATGGGGCCGTCGGTGGCGGCAACTACCAGGATCGCGCCGTCCATCTGGGCAGCACCGGTGATCATGTTTTTCACATAGTCGGCGTGGCCGGGGCAGTCAACGTGAGCGTAGTGACGGGTTTCGGTGTCGTACTCAACGTGGGAAGCGGCGATGGTGATACCACGGGCCTTTTCTTCCGGAGCGTTGTCGATCTGATCAAATGCGCGGGCGGCACCACCGAACTGCTTGGCCAGGACGTTGGTAATGGCAGCGGTCAGAGTCGTTTTACCGTGGTCAACGTGGCCGATGGTGCCAACGTTAACGTGCGGTTTCGTACGTTCAAATTTTTCTTTAGACATGCTCGTCCCTCTAACTGGTTGGGTGGTGAGCTATACCACGCGAATCGCAAGTAGGAAGTATATAACAAAAAAGGCTTGAGGGTGCCTGAGTAAAGAAGTGGTGCTGATACCCAGAATCGAACTGGGGACCTCACCCTTACCAAGGGTGCGCTCTACCATCTGAGCTATATCAGCACTGGAGCGGGCAGCGGGAATCGAACCCGCATCATCAGCTTGGAAGGCTGAGGTAATAGCCATTATACGATGCCCGCGGTGGTCTTTACTTGAACGACCTCAAACCGCTTTTTTCAATGCCCGTCGAAGAACGAACACTGGAAACTGGTGGAGGGAGCTGGATTCGAACCAGCGAAGGCGGAGCCGTCAGATTTACAGTCTGATCCCTTTGGCCACTCGGGAACCCCTCCAGATTTTAAATGGTGCCGGCAGAAGGAGTCGAACCCTCGACCTACTGATTACAAGTCAGTTGCTCTACCAACTGAGCTATGCCGGCACACGAGCGGGACGAATTCTATGGCAAGGCCGGCCCCGGATGCAACACCCTTGAGCCAAGTTTTTTACTTCGGCGAACCGAGCGGGCAAAAAAACACCAGTCACATCATGACAAGGAGGCAAACGGATGGGAGCCGGCTCACGTTACACCCCATGGTGGAGCCGCCATTACCTTGTTGAACAGGTTGGCTTTGGTGTATGGTCAGTCGGCGACTCACAGGACACCCTTGATGAAGACAGACACCCATTCCCCCTACCTGGCCTTTTCCCGTCACACCTGGTCGGAGCTGCGCGAGGCCGTGCAATTGCCGCTGAGCGAAGACGAGCTGGCACGTCTGCGCAGCATGAACGATCGGGTTTCCCTGGCCGAGGTAAGGGACATCTACCTGCCCCTGTCCCGCCTGCTCAACCTTTATGTCAAGGCCAAGCAGCGGCGCAGTCGAGTGCTGGATCAGTTTCTCGGCAATGACCCGCATCATGTGCCCTATGTGATCAGCATTGCCGGATCGGTGGCGGTGGGTAAAAGTACCACGGCGCGTATTCTGCAGGCGCTGCTGGAGCGCTGGCCTCAACACCCGCGGGTAACCCTGGTGACCACCGACGGCTTTCTTTACCCCAATGCCGAGCTGGAACGACGGGGCCTGATGAAAAAGAAGGGCTTTCCCCAGTCCTATGACATGCGCCGCCTGGTGCAATTCGTGTCCGACATCAAGTCGGGCAAACAGGACGTGCGGGCACCGGTGTATTCCCACCTCACCTACGACATCGTGCCCGAGCAGGAGGTGGCGGTGGAGCAGGCAGACATCGTCATTATCGAGGGGCTGAACGTGTTGCAGAGCGGCATGGACTATCCCCATGACCCCCATCGCGTGTTCGTGTCGGACTTCGTGGATTTCTCAGTGTACGTGGACGCCGACGAGCGGCTGCTGAAAACCTGGTATGTGGAGCGCTTTCTCAAGCTGCGCTCGGGGGCGTTTTCAAACCCCGACTCCTACTTTCATCACTATGCCCGCCTGAGCGAGGAAGAAGCGGTAGCCACCGCCAGCCGCATCTGGCAGGAAATCAACTACAAGAACCTGAAACAGAACATACTGCCCACTCGGGACCGGGCCGAGCTGATCCTGACCAAGGGCCAGGATCACCAGATAGAACAGATACGCCTGAAAAAATAATACAGGGATTGGGGAATCGGGACTGAGCCGTAGGTTGCCGATGAGCGAAGCGAAGCGAATCGCAACACCAGCGCCGGCAGCTACAATGTTGGAATTCGCTGCGCTCATTCCAACCTACTCGCTCTCTATTCCCCGCCGTTGCCGCGCAGCGATATCTCCCCGCCCAAATAGCGTTTGAGTTCACCGTTTTCCAGCTCCAGCAGCAGTGCTCCCTGCTCGTCGATGCCCCGGGCGGTGCCGTGTATTTCCTGTTCGCCCATCAATACCCGCACCGGTTTGCCGTTGAAATGATCGAGCCGGTTCCAGCGCTCGCGAAAACCGGCGATGCCCTCCTGCTCAAAGCGCACCAGCGCCTGCCGCAGTCCCCTGGCCAGGGCGATCACCAGGGCATTGCGATCGGTGATCTCCCCCAGCTCCACCAGTTCGGCCCAGGGTTGGGTGATCTTGTCCTGCTCCGGGGCCGGTAGCACCAGGTTGAGGCCCATGCCGATCACCAGGTGGCAGGGACCGCCGGCGGTGCCCGACATCTCCACCAGAATGCCCGCCAGCTTGCGACCGTTCAGGTACAGGTCGTTGGGCCATTTCAGCGCCACGCCGCCAAAGCCGGCGCTTTCCAGCGCTTCCACCACGGCAATGCCCACCACCAGGCTGAGACCCATGGCTGCCGCCATGCCCTGCTCCAGCCGCCAGTACATGCTCATCACCAGCTGGCCGCCAAAGGGCGAGATCCAGGTGCGCCCTCGCCGCCCTCGGCCCGAGGTCTGGCATTCCGCCAGGCACAGATCCCCCTTGTTAAGCCGCTCCACCCGTTCCAGCCAGTGCTGGTTGGTGGAGCCGATCACCGGCACCACTTCCACGCGGGCCGGCGCCAGGGCCTGGGTCAACCGTTCGGCATCGAGCAGTTGCAAGGGCACCGCCAGCCGGTAACCCTTGCCGCTGACACTGTAAATATCCAGTCCCAGGCTTTTCAGCGCCTGTACATGCTTGCTCACCGCCGCCCGGCTGACGCTCAGGGCATCGCCCAATTGCTCGCCGGAGTGGAACTGGCCATCGGCCAGGCAACGCAGCAGTTGTTCGCGCAGGGGGGTCAGTTCAGCCATGACAGCGCCTCGTCCAGATGAGTCTCTCCCTCGGGGCCTATCATGCGCACTTCCGGCTCCAGCATCACACCAAACTGCTGGGCCACCCGTTCCCGCACCAGGGCGGCCAGCCGCAGCACGTCCTCGGCACTGGCTCCGCCGCGGTTAACCAGCACCAGGGCCTGCTGCTGGTGTACGGCGGCACCGCCTACACTGGCGCCCTTGAGGCCGGCCTTGTCGATCAGCCAGCCGGCGGCCAGCTTGACCAGCCCGCCTTCTGCCGGGTACACCGGCAGCTCCGGCCAGGCCAGCTGCAGGGCTTCGGCCTGGGCCTGGCTGACCTTGGGATTCTTGAAAAAACTGCCGGCATTGCCGATCTCGGCGGGATCCGGCAGCTTGGCCCGGCGCGTGGCACAGACCTGCTCAAACACTTGCTGCGCCGTAACGCCATCGCCCAGCGCCGCCAGCGGGCCATAACCCAGCACCGGCCGCCAGGCCTTGGGCAGGCGCAGGGTAATGGACAGGATCAGGTGATTTCGGGCCCGATGCTTGAACACGCTGTCGCGGTAGCCAAAGGCACATTCCGCCGCCGACCAGACGCGGGTTTCGCCGCTGTCCCAGTCCAGGCTTTCCACTTGCTCGCAGAAGCGGGACAACTCCACCCCATAGGCGCCGATGTTCTGAATGGGCGCGGCCCCGGCGGTGCCCGGAATCAATGCCAGGTTTTCCAGGCCCGGCATGCCCCGCTCCAGGCAATAACACACCAGCCGGTGCCAATTTTCGCCCCCTTCCACCTTGAGCCGCCAGGCGTCGTCGGTTTCGGTGATCTCTATGCCCGACAGCCGGTTTACCACCACCTGTCCCTTAAAGGGAGTGGTCAGCAGCAGGTTGGAGCCCTCACCCACCACCAGCCGGGGGCCGGCGTGCCGAGCGAGTTCCGCCAGCTGGCTGCGGTGCTGCAGAATCACCACCTCATCGGCCAGCTGCGGCAGGCCGAAGGTGTTATAGGAAAGAAGGGAATGGGCGTCGCTGGGCATGGTGTTGAGTCCTGAAAAAATGCCGGTGCAGTGTACCCCAAGACGCCGGCGGGGTTAACCGGCCACGCAGGAGCGGCGTTATTGCTCAGCAGAAAAAGTGATTTACCGCGCAAGCCGCGGTCATCCTCTTGATTCACACCGGCGTTTCCCCTGAAATCGAAGACCCAATGCACCAGGAGTTAACCCCATGAGTCAAGCCCGCAGTGAACAACTGATCCAACACTACTACAACGCCTTTAACCAGGGCGACATGGACACCTTTCTCGGTCTGCTGACCGACGACGTGGTGCACGACATCAACCAGGGTGAGCGCGAAACCGGTCGCGCCGCCTTTGCCGCCTTTATGGAGCGGATGAACCAGCACTACCGCGAGCAGCTGGTAGACATGGTGATCATGGTCAACGAGGCCGGCGACCGCGCCGCCGCCGAGTTCGTGGTGCTGGGCGAATACCTCAGCACCGACGAGGGCCTGCCTCAGGCAGCCGGTCAGCGCTACCGCCTGCCCGCCGGCGCCTTTTTCGAGATTCGGGACAACAAGGTGGCGCGCATCAGCAATCACTACAACCTGAACGACTGGATTGCCCAGGTCAGCCGGTGAGCCTGCGCCTTCACACCGTTACCGGTCAGGACCTGACGTCCTGGCTGACAGAGCTGGCCGAACTGCGCATTCGCGTGTTTCGGGAGTTTCCCTATCTCTATGACGGCAACCTGGAGTACGAGCAACACTACCTCTCCACCTACACCCGGTGCGAGCACAGCGTTTGTGTGCTGGCGCTGGACGGTGACCTGGTGGTGGGTGCCTCTACCGGCCTGCCCCTGGCCCGGGAAGTGGACGAGTTTAAGGCCCCCTTTGCCGCCGCCGGCCTGAATGCCGAACGCATTTTTTACTGCGCCGAGTCGGTGTTGCTGTCCGACTACCGAGGCCGGGGCCTGTACCGGGCCTTTTTTGACGGACGCGAAGCCCATGCCGGCAAGCTGGGCTTTGATACCGCCGCCTTCTGCGCCGTGGTGCGCCCGGATCATCACCCGCTGAAGCCCGCCGGTTACCGGCCGCTCACCGAGATCTGGGCCCGCTTCGGCTATCACCCCGCCCCCGGCCTGGTGACCCGCTTTGGCTGGAAAGACAGAGATCGGGACGAGGAAACCGACAAACCCATGCAGTTTTACCTGAAATCCCTGGAGGCATCACAGTGACTCAGCCCCTGGTGCTGGCCTGCGCCCAGTATTCCATCGACTTTCTCGGCAACTGGCAGGCCTTTGAGCACAAGCTGGACCGGCTGCTGGCCGACGCCCTGGCGCAAGATGCCAACTTTGTGCTGCTGCCGGAATATTTTTCCATGGAGCTGGCCTCGCTGTTTGACGAAACCGTCTACCGCTCCCTGAGCGCCCAGCTCGACGCCATGCAGAGCCTGCTGCCGGACTTTATCGCTTACTTTTCCGGCCGGGCCAAGCAGCACGACCTGCATATTCTGGCGGGCACCATTCCGGTGCGCCTCGACGATGGCCGCTTTGTCAACCGGGCCCACCTGTTTCGCCCCGACGGCAGCCACGACTGGCAGGACAAGCTGCAGATGACCCGCTTTGAAAAGGAGCAGTGGCACATTGGCGCCGGGGACACCATCAAAGTGCTCGACACCGCCTTTGGCAAGGTGGGCGTGGCGGTGTGCTACGACAGCGAGTTTCCGTTGATCGTACGTCGCCAGGTGGAAGCCGGCGCCCGACTCATCCTGGTGCCCAGCTGTACCGACACCGAAGCGGGATTTAACCGGGTACGCATCGGCAGCCAGGCCCGGGCGCTGGAAAACCAGTGTTTCGTGGCCCAGTCACCCACCATAGGTGAAGCGCCCTGGTCGGAAGCGGTGGATGTGAACACCGGCCGCGCCGCCATTTACACCCCGGTGGACTACGGCTATCCCGACGACGGCATTCTGGTGCAGGGTGAACTCAACCGGCCCGGCTGGGTGGTGGCGGAGCTGGATCTGGATGCGCTGGAAACCGTCCGCGCGCAGGGGCAGGTCTTTAACCATGAAGACTGGAACGGCCAGCACCGCTTCTAAGCGCTCAGATTTAGCAGCACCGCCAAGGGCAATCCAAGGAGGTCAAAGGGAGCCATTTCAAGACCGATCAAATGCCATGGCCGAAAAGTTGCTCCTGCATTTTCGGCATTTCCGCCATCCCTGGCGGTCAGATGCAGTTGCCGAGCGTCCAGGGGCGGTTTGCCCGCCGTGATGAAGTAAATTGCCTGGCAGAAATTGAATATGTTCGCAGCTGGCTTTTTAGTGAGTGGCCTTGAATGAAGCGTGTCGTGAAACGGTCCCTTTAGCCGACGGGCATGCACGGCCTGGCAGGCGACACCTGTACATTACTGAGCGGCACTTTCCGCTAGAAAGGCCTGGATTTCGTCGGCGGCCACGGCGAAGTTGAAGTTGCCCCAGGCAGACACGCCCTTGGTAGTAATGCCCACCAGATTGCCGCCTTCATCAAACAGGCCGCCCCCGGACGAGCCGTAGCTGATGGGGGCCGTGGTCTGAATAATACGCACGCCGTTTTCGCTGCGCCGGGCGGAGACAATGCCTTCGGTCAGGGTTTTGTCGAGCCCGGCCGGAGCGCCGATGGCAAACACCTTTTCCCCCACCTGCAGCCGCTCCACCGAACGTGCACGGCTGGTGTAATCGAGCCGGCCGCCGTCTTGCAGGGTCAGCAGTGCCAGATCCCGCACCGGATCCGTATACAGCACCCGCCATACCAGAATGTCGGCTTCACGTACCGGCTGGCCATCCTGCCGGGCCAGGGTCACCGGCACACCGCCGGCGGCCACCTGATGGTAACTGGTTACCGCCCGGTAGGGATCTATGGCCACCGCCGAGCCCAGGCTCAGGGGCTCCAGCCCCGCCCCCAGCTGTTCATAGACCACCACCTTGTATACCGCCGCGCCCCGCTCATCATAGAGGGCGGCGGCCGTTTGGGCCTGACCCGTATTCGACACCAGTTGTAGCCGCGGCGGTGTCAGCAGCGCCTGCTCGCGCACGCAGTCGTCATCCCCCAACCGGGCACAGGCGGCAAAGTGCCGCGCGGCCCGATCACGATCCCTGACCGTGGGATCGTGACCGCCGGCATAAATTTCTCCCAGCAGCCGATGCCCCCGAGCCTGCCAGCGGGCATCCTCGCTGTCGCTCAGCCGCTCCAGCCAGCGAATGGCTTCGGTGGTATTTGGCGCCGTGCCCCGGCCTTGCAGATACAGCTGCGCCAGCCGGTAGCGGGCCTCGGGCTGATCGGCACTGGCGGCGGCCTGCCGGTAATGGGTAAAGGCGGCGGCATCATCACCTGCCAGCCGAGCGGCATAGCCGGCCTGCTGTTGCTCACCGGCACTCATGCCACAACCGGCCAGCAACAACGCGAATAACGGAAAAAACAGGCGGGATTTCATGCAAGCTTTCCGCTGAAGGGAGAAAGCCTAAGCATAGCTCACTCAGGCCTTGGCCCGGCGTCGGCCCTTAATCGCGGCCCTGCGCGGACGCGGCGGCTTGCCGCCCTGCAGGCCGCGAAAGGATTCGGGCCGCAGGCTGTCGATCAGTGCCGGCAGCTGGCCCTGCAGTTCCTCCATAAACTGGCGGTAGCCCGCCTGCTTGCGGCTAATGGCATCAAGCACCGCTTCCCAGCGGGCCGTCATATCGGGGGTGGTGGCAGACTCGGGCAGGCTGTCTATCAGCCGGCTGCCCGCTTCGGTGGCATGGATCTGCCGGCCTCGACGCTCGAGAAAACCCCGGCTGAACAGCAACTCGATAATGCCCGCCCGCGTGGCCTCGGTGCCCAGGCCGTCGGTGTCACGCAGGATCTTTTTCAGCCCGGCGTCGGTCACATAGCGGGCGATATGGGTCATGGCCGAGAGCAGGGTGGCATCGGTAAAAGGCCGAGGGGCCTGCGTCTGTTTTTCCTGCAACTCGCCGCGCAGGCAGTGCACCTTGTCGCCCGCCTTTAACGCCGGCAGGTGCGACTGCAACTCATCGTCGTCCTGTTGTTCCTCCCTGCCCTGGGCAAACAACGCCTTCCAGCCCGCCACTCGCTGCTGCCGGGCCTTGGCCAGAAAGCGGCCGCCGGCGACCTCCACCTCCACCTTCTTTTCATCCAGCTCCTGGTGCGGGTAGAACTGGGCGGTGTACTGACGGGCCACCAGCTCGTAGATGCGGCGCTCGTCTTCCGACAGCCGGCTACCATCGGTTTTGCGAGTGGTGGGAATAATGGCGTGATGGGCTTCCACCTTGCCGTCGTTCCAGGCCCGGCCCCGTATGCCGGTGTCGGCCTGGGCCGTGGCCGACGCCAGTGCCGGGCAGACGGCGGCAATGGCCGCGAGTACCGAGGGTCCCTGGGCGAAGTGCTCGGCGGGCAGGTAGCGGTTGTCGGAGCGGGGATAGGTGATGAGCTTGTGCCGCTCGTACAGGCCCTGACACAGGTCCAGCACCCGCTTGGCGCTGAGGCCAAAGCGGCGGGCGGCATCAATCTGCAGCGCCGATAGGTTGTAGGGCAGCGGCGGCGCGATGCGCTGGCGCTTGCTGTCGGCGGCCAGCACTCGGCCGGGTTGGTCGGTAATGCGGCGAATGACGTTTTCCGCCAGGGCTCGGGACAGCACTCGACCCTCTTCGTCCTGCCAGGGCTGGCAGGCCTCACTGGGTTGCCACTTGGCACGAAACTGCTCGTCGCCCTCGGTGTGCAGCAGCGCCTGCACCTCATAAAAGGGCTTGGGCTGAAAGTCGGCGATGTCCCGGTCTCTGCGCACGACCAGCCCCAGCACCGGGGTCTGTACCCGCCCCACCGAGAGCACGCCGTTGTAGCCCATGCTGCGACCGGCCAGGGTGCAAAGCCGGGTCATGTTGATGCCGTACAACCAGTCGGCCCGGGAGCGGGCCAGGGCGGAGACCGACAGCGGCACGAAATCGGTGTTGGGTTTGAGTGCGGCCAGGGATTTTTTTACCGCCGCCGGATTGAGATCGCTGATAAGGCAGCGCTGCACCCCTTCCCGCTTGGCGGCGGAGACCTTGCAGTAGCTGATCACCTCATCCACCAGCAACTGGCCTTCCCGGTCCGGGTCGCCGGCATGCACTATGGCGTCGGCCTCCTTGAGCAACTTTTTGACCACCGCCAGCTGCTTTTTGGTTTTGGGCTTGGGCACCAGCTTCCAGTCGTCGGGAATAATCGGCAGGTGCTCACGCCGCCACTGCTTGAAAGCGGGATCATAGGCGTCGGGCTCGGCCTGCTCCAACAGGTGGCCGATACACCAAGTCACCACATCGCCGTTGGCCAGGCGAATAAAGCCGTCGCCCTTTTGCTGGGGCTTTGGCAACACCTCGGCCATGGCCCGGGCCAGGCTGGGTTTTTCAGCGATATAAAGAATCATGAGGATCGTCGGCTGGCAAAGTGATGGGCGGACAGAGCGAGTACTCCACCGACACGCTGCAAGCACTTCCCTGTGGCGATCGGCACCAGCCCTCCTTTGAGCATTTTCATCGCTCGAAAAAGAACAGCATCAGGCTCAGTAATCCTCGTTAAGCAGAAAATCGTCCATGGCTTCCACCAGATAGGGCCAGTCGACTTCGGGCACCGGCGTGACCGGGTCTTCGTCACCTTCGCCGTATTCGTCCCAGTAGTGGGCTCGCAGGGCCAGGGCGAAGTCGGAGTAGTCCTCGGCCAGAGCCGCGAGCGGACCAAACCAGACGATGCGGGTTAGACCGGTGGTAAGATCGTTGAGATATTCGGTGAGCACCTGGGGATCGGGAAACTGCTCCATCAGCAGTTCAAAGCGCTCCCGGGCGGCAATATGCTGATCCGGATCCAGCTCACCCAGCTCGGCCACGTGTTGCAGGTAGTCGGTGAGGATGAATTCCCTGGCCTGGTCTTCACCGGCCAGCCACTGGCAGCGGGTTTCCTTGCGGCTGATGATGGACAGCGCGATTCCCTCATCGAGAAAACACAGGGCCCACAGTTGATCGTCCATCGGTTACTCCATGGCGGCTGAACATAAACAGCCGCCAGTGTAGCGGAAAACCTGATAACACCAAAAACCGAAGCGGCTTCACCGCCGCAACCTGAACAGCCGACCCGTTCAGACGGTAGCCGAAAACCCGATAGCACCAAAAACCGAAGCGGCTTCACCGCCGCAACCTGAACAGCCGACCCATTCAGACGGTAGCGGAAAACCTGATAACACCAAAAACCGAAGCGGCATCACCGCCGCAGCCTGACCAGCCGATCCGTTCAGACGGTAGCCGAAAACCCGATAGCACCAAAAACCGAAGCGGCATCACCGCCGCAGCCGAGCCAGTTTGTCCCGACGCAGCGACAAGAGAAACAACGCGGCCAGCAGGTAGACAAGGGGCTCAATCCAGCCCGACTTCACCGACCACCAGAAGTGCACACACACCACCAGAACCGCCGGGTAAATCCAGTTATGCAGTTTTTGCCAGCGTCGCCCCAGGCGGCGCTGCCATCCTTGGGTGGAGGTGATGGCCAGCAGCAGTAACACCAGCCATGACGCCATGCCAAGGGTAATAAAGCCCCGCTTGACAATTTCTTCGCCAATCAGGCCCCAGGCCAGTTGCAGATCCAGCAGCACCCAGGCCAGCAGGTGCAGGCTGGCATAGGCAAAACACCAGAGTCCCACCGCCCGGCGCAGTCGCACCAGGGGCCCGAGTCGCAAGCGTTTGGCCAGGGGGGAAATACACAGGGTCAGCAGCAACAGACGCAATGCCCAGATGCCGAGATAGTGCAGCAACTCGGGCACGGGGTCGGCGCTGAAGTGACCGGCGGCAAAGCCCCAGGGCAGCCACAGCAGCGGCAGCACGGCCAGCCCGTGCACCAGCCACCGCAGCCGGCTCAGGCGGGGCGCGTCGAGCCGCATCAGTAAAACTTCCTCAGATCCATGCCGGCGTAGAGCGAGGCCACCTCTTCCTCGTAACCGTTGAACATCAGCGTGGGCTGGCGCTGGCTGCCGAACAGGCCGCCCTCGCCAATCACCCGTTCGCTGGCCTGACTCCAGCGCGGGTGATCCACATTGGGGTTGACGTTGGCGTAGAAGCCGTACTCGTAAGAGGCCAGCAGGTTCCAGGTGCAGGGGGGCTGATGCTCGGTCAGGCTGATGCGCACAATGGACTTGATGCCCTTGAAGCCGTATTTCCAGGGCACCACCAGCCGCACCGGGGCGCCGTTCTGGTTGGGCAGGGTCTTGCCGTACATGCCCACCGTCAGCAGGCTGAGCGGGTTCATGGCCTCGTCGATACGCAACCCTTCCACATAGGGATAATCGATGCCGCCCCCCACATAACGGGACGCCTGGCCGCGCATCTGCTCCGGATCATAGAGGGTTTCAAAGGCCACATATTTGGCCCTGGAGGTGGGGCCGGCGGCCTTGATGATGCTGGCCAGAGGCACTCCCATCCAGGGAATGACCATGGACCAGGCTTCCACGCAGCGATGGCGGTAGATGCGCTCTTCCAGCCGTTGCTTTTCCAGCCAGGCCCAGACGTCTATGGTCTGCGGCTTGTCCACTTCACCGTCTATCGCTATGGTCCAGGGCCGGGTTTTCAGCCCCTGGGCGTAGCGCACCGGATCCGACTTGTCGGTACCGAACTCATAGAAGTTGTTGTAGCTGGTGGCCACCTTTTCGGCGGTGGGGGTCAGCGCCGGCTGGTAGGCCTCGGGGCGCTCAAAGTTCAGCGGCGTTTGCCCGCCCCCGGCCACGACCTCTGGCTCCTGGTTCCCCAGCAGCCGGTCCAGCACGCTGGCGCCAGCGGGCAGGCTGAGGGCCGCCGCGCCCAGTCCCAGCCCCTGAATGATGCGGCGACGCTGTAGGTAAATATGTTCCGGGGTAACCTGATGCTCTGCGAGTGCCGACTTTTTACGAATCTTGATGTGCATGAAATCTCCTGAAACCGGGTTTTTTCATACTGTTAGAGCATCACTACGACCAAAATCTTTCATCAATCTTCCTTACGTTTGAAAACGCTGGCCTCGATGCCATGGCGACTGAGCAACTTGTAAAAGTCGGAACGGTTGCGCCCGGCCAGGGCCGCGGCCTGAGTGACATTGCCGTCGGTCATGCGCAGCACCTTGTTGAGATACATGCGTTCAAATTCGGCCCTGGCCTCGTTAAAGGTGGGAAACTGCTCGCCGCTGCCGGTAAGCAGGCTCTCGATCAGCTGTACGCCGATCACCGGCGCCGAGGCCATGGCCACCGCCTGCTCCACCAGGTTGAGCAACTGGCGCACATTACCCGGCCAGGCCGCCGCCGCCAGCAGCGCCAACGCCTCGGGGGCAAAGCCGGTTACCTGAGTAGCCTGGCGCTGGCGAATCTGCTCCAGAAAGTGCCGGGCCAGCAGGGGAATATCTTCGGGCCGCTCCTTCAATGCCGGCAGCGCCAGGTTGACCACGTTGAGCCGATAGAACAGGTCTTCCCGAAAGCGCCCCTGCTCCATGGCCGCCACCAGATCCCGGCTCGACGCCGACAGCACCCGCACGTCGGTCTTGATGTTGCGGGTGCCTCCTCGAGGGCGTACCTCCTGCTGCTCCAGGGCCCGCAGCAGCCGGCTTTGCAGCCGGGCCGGCAACTCTTCCACCTCGTCCAGCAACAGGGTGCCGCCGGCGGCGGTCAGCAACACACCGGCATAGTCGGCATCGGCCCCGTCAAAGGCACCGCGTACATGACCAAACAGCTCCGACTCCAGCAGCGGCTCGGGCAGGGAGCCACAGTTGAGCGCCACAAAGGGATGATCCCGGCGCGGGCTGGCCTGATGCAGCACCCGCGCCATCAGCTCCTTGCCGGCACCGGCGGGGCCGGTGATCAGCACGCTGATGTCGAGGGGGGCGATGCGCCTGGCCTGCTCCAGCACCCCGGTCATGGCCGGACTGCGGGTCAGCATGTCGTGCTGCCAGTCGTCCTCAAAGGCCGGCAGCGACACCGCCAGGGCCTCGTGAATGGTTCGGCGCAGAGCTTCCTTGTCGATGGGCTTGGTAAGAAAACCGAACACGCCGGAGCGGGTGGCAGACACCGCATCGGTAATGGAGCCGTGGGCGGTCATGATCACCACCGGCAGGCCGACGTGCTGGCGCTGAATGCGATCAAACAGCGCCAGACCGTCCATGCCGTCCATACGCAGGTCGCTCAGCACCAGATCGGGGCGCTCCCGCTCCAGCCATTCCAGCGCCTCGGCGCCGGAAGTGGCGGTGGCCACCTCGAACCCTTCGCTTTTCAGCCGCAGCCCGAGCAGCTTCAGCAGGCTGGCGTCGTCGTCCACCAGCAGTATTCTGGCCTTGCGCTTCATTGTCCGTTTTCCTGGTAGCGACGCTCGTTAATCTGCTCGTCGATGGTGGCCAGCTCGTGCAGCTTGCGGGTCAGGGTATTGATCTGCTGCTGCCGGTCGGTCACCACGCGATTAAAGGTGATCAATTCCTGATTGTAGGCCTGGTGCAGGGCGAAAAACTGCTGCAAGTGAGTATTGACGCCGGGCAAAGCCTGACTGAACAGCTGCTGGGCCTGCTGCCGCTGGGCCAGGTTGGCTTTGGGATGGCTCAGCCACAGGGCCAGCACCAGATCATTGGGGACTTGGCCCTGCTGCAGCCGGGCCAGCTCCTGCTGGCGCTCGGCCTCGCCGCTTTGCATGATGCGGTGCGACAGCTGCAGCCACTCCACCAGCTCGGTGTTGTCGGCGGCCGCGGCGGAGGTCGGCAGGTGGAAGTCGTCGAAAGGAAACGACATTTGCGAGCTGCAGCCGCCCAGCAGCAGCGCCATCAGGCCACAGGCCCAGAGTTTATTCATGGTGATGTCCTTCATTGCCGAGCTCGGGCAGCCCCAGTTCAAAGCAGACCCAGCCCGGTTGTGTTGAATCCAGGGTCAGCCGGCCGCCCATGCTGGCCGCCGCTTCCCGCGCGATGCTCAGGCCGATGCCCGAGCCCTTGAGCACGCCCTTGCGCTCCTGGCTGCCCTGTACGAAAGGTTCAAAAATACGCTCCCGGTCGGCGGTTGGAATGGGGCCGCCGGTGTTGGCCACCCGCAGCACATATTCCCCCTCGCCGGCGCCGGCACGAATGGCGATTTCGCCGCCGGCGTCGCCATAATTGACGGCGTTGGAGATCAGGTTGTCGAGCACCAGCCGCAGCCGGTGATTGTCGGCCAGGGGGTCGCTGTCATCCAGCGTCAGGCTGACGCGAATGCCCTTGTTTTCCAGGGCCAGGCGGTGGGCGCCCAGGCTTTCCTCCAGCAGCGGCTTGAGCGCCACCGGCTGGCGGTATACCTGAACCTGCTGAATACGGTTGTAGTCGAGCAGTTGCTCAATCAGGCCCTGCAGCCGGTAGCTGTTGTCCACCAGCAGCCCGCAGATTTCCTGCTGCTCGGCGGTGAGCGGGCCGGCCACCTTCTCCGCCAGCAGATCCGCCCCTTCCCGCAGGCTCGCCAGCGGGGTTTTCAGCTCGTGGGACAGGTGCCGCAAAAACTGCAGCTTCTGGGCTTCCAGCTCCCGCAGGCGGTGGTGCAGCCAGCTCAGCCGCTCGCCCAGCGCCACCAGCTCGGCAGGGCCGCTGATCGGCCGCTCGTCGGGCTCAACGCCGTCTCCCAGGCTCAGAATGCGTCGCTCCAGCTGGCGGACCGGGCGAATGATCAGGTAGGTAAACAGCAGCGCCAGCACCAGACTGGCCCCGCCTAGGGCGCCGCTTAACAGCCACATGCGCTGGCGCACCTGCACCACCTGCTCCCGCACTCGGGCCACGCGCACGTCGATCTGCTCCCGCGCCAGCCGGTCCAGCGCCACGTTAGCCTGGTTAAATTCGTCAAAAATCGCCACCCGCTGACGTATCTCGGCGCCGCCGGCCTGGGCCAGATCCACCAGCTCCACCAGTTGGCGGCGCAACGAGGCATCGAGTTCACCCGCATCCACCACGTTCAGCAGGGGTTCCATTTCCATGCGATAGCGCTCCAGCAGCCGCAGGTACTGCAACCGCAGCTCGGGTACCTCCAGCACCGCATAGCGGCGAATGGTGCGTTCCATGTCGAGGGCCAGATCGTTCATGTCCGAGGCTCGGCGGGTGTCGATCACCGCACTCTGCATGCCATCTTCCGCCAGTCGGTTCACCCGCTCCAGGCTGCGGCTGTTCTGAATGACCAGCAGGATCAGCGGCAGCAGCACCAGCATAAAGGCGATCAGCACCAGTCGTAACAATGAGCGGGGGGCAAAGCCGCGGGCCGCTTTTGACATGAACTTTTTGCTCCTCAAGGGAATAACCGGAAGGAGGCAGAATAACAAAAATGCGGGCAAAGGCGGATCGGGAATGTCACCGGCTCGGTTCACCCCGGCGAGCTATGCTGAAAACAGGATCGGGCACTCAACTATCAATCACAACGGCAAGGCCGATTGGCCCGCTGACCAAAGGCCTGCCACACTCGGTCTATGAACAGTGTTCAAGGAGAATGGCCATGGCAATAGTAAGTGAAATCATGCGGCACAGCCTGCCGATGCTGACCCAGAGCATGTCGATTTCGGAAGCGCTGGATCGCATGCTGGAATCGGGCCTGAGCGGTCTGCCGGTGGTGGACAGCCAGCGCCAGATTATCGGGTTCCTGTCGGAGCAGGACTGCATTCCCAAGCTGATCAACGCCAGCTATCACTGCGACAACCGCATTCTGGTATCGGACGTCATGCGCCGGGATCCGCTCACCGTCACCCCCGACACCGACGTGTTTGAACTGGCGCGCACCATGGGCGGCCCCAAGCCCAAGTTGTATCCGGTGGTGGAAGGCAAAAAGGTCATCGGCATGGTCACCCGCCACCAGGTGATGAGCTTTCTTAATAACCAGCTCAAGACCTGCCTGGCGACCTACTAGTTCTGTGGGCCACTCCCGCCGGGGAACATCCTTCCCGCGAGGGCGGGCCGACAGCCCTTTTCAGCTCTGCATGGCGTAGCACTTCGCGGACAATGCACCCAGCCGGGCACGGCAGCAAAGCCGAAGGGCGTCAGGGATAATTTATGGCGTGTCGTCAGGCAGTGCCCTTTGGCCGGCCGGCGACACGCCTTGTCAGCAGGCATTTCACCTATGCAAAAGGGGCGCCGAGGCGCCCCTTTACTGTTTTTGTTTCGGCTTACAGCAGGCCGTCTACGGTTTCGCTCAGCTCGGCAGGCCATACGCCGCACTGCACCTGACCGATATGGTCGAGCTGCAGCAGCAGCATGGCGAGACGGGACTGGCCGATGCCGCCACCTATGGTCTGGGGCAGCTCGCCCGCCAGCAGGGCCTGATGCCATTCCTGCCCGGCGCGGTCTTCGTGACCGGTCAGGGCCAGCTGGCGACGCAGGGCGTCCTGATCCACGCGAATGCCCATGGAGGAAATCTCAAAGGCGTCTTCCAGCACCGGGTTCCATACCAGAATGTCGCCGTTCAGGCCGGCCAGGCCGTCCTTGCCTTCGCTGGACCAGTCGTCGTAGTCCGGGGCACGCATGTCGTGAATGTCACCATGGCTCAGTTTGCCGCCGATGCCCACCAGGAACACGGCACCCAGCTCCTTGGCAATGGCGCGCTCACGGCCCTTGGCATCGAGCTCCGGATAACGGGCCAGCAGCTCTTCGGCGTGCAGAATCTCGATGCTTTCCGGCAGGAAGGGGGTAAAGCCAAACTCGGCGGCCGCGGCCTGCTCGGTGCGCTTGATGGCGCCGTAGATGCGCGCCACGGTCTGAGCCAGAAAACCGGCGTGGCGGTCTTCGGTGCTCATCACCTGCTCCCAGTCCCACTGATCCACATACACGGAGTGAATCGGGCTCAGGCGATCTTCATCCGGACGCAGCGCCTTCATGTGGGTGTAGATGCCCTCGCCCGGCTCAAAGCCGAAGCGACCAAGAGTGTGACGCTTCCACTTCGCCAGGGAGTGCACCACTTCGTAGGACTCGCCGGGAATGGCCTTGACCTGCACCTGTACCGCCTTTTCGGAGCCGGACAGGTTGTCCTGCATGCCGTCGCCCAGACGGCTGAGAATGGGGGCCTGAACTTCCAGCAGATTGAGCTGCTGCGCCAGCTGACCGGAGAAATACTCCTTCACGAATCGAATTTGGCGTTGGCGTTCTACATAGGCTTTTTTCATCTCGTCCACCTGGGCTTGCTGATTGGTTTTGCAGAATAATCACGGAAACGGGCATCGAATTCAACAACTGCTGGCAAAAACTCGTTTACGGATTTAAATTCTTTAAAATAAGACCAATATTTTGAGGAATCGTTAAGTGCACATGGAAAAAGGCGACGCTCATTACCGAATCGACAATCTGGACAAATCCATCCTGATGGCGCTGATGGACAATGCCCGCACGCCCTACGCCGAGCTGGCCAAACGCTTTGGCGTCAGCCCCGGCACCATTCATGTACGGGTGGAAAAAATGAAGCAGGCGGGCATCATTGAGGGCACCCGCGTGCAGGTGAACGCCAAGAAGCTGGGCTACGACGTCTGCTGCTTTATCGGCATCATACTGAAAAGCGCCCGGGACTACCCCCGGGCGCTGGCCCAGCTGGAAGCGCTGGAGGAAGTGGTGGAAGCCTATTACACCACCGGCCACTACAACATCTTTATCAAGGTCATGACCCGCTCCATCGACGAGCTGCAGCGGGTGCTGATCCACCGCTTGCAGCCCATTGAGGAGATTCAGTCCACCGAGACCCTGATCTCGCTGCAACAGCCCATCGATCGGGACGTCACCCCCTGATCAGCCGCAGGCCGCCAGGGGGCGGCCCAGTTCGGCAATGGCCTGCCGGTCCTGACGCAGCACGGTAAAGGCATCGGGGCCGAACCATTCCAGCGAGGCGCAGGCGTCGGGGTCATTCAGCAGCGGCGCCAGAAAATCCCGGTAATCCACGCAGCCCTCAAACAGCGGTACCATGCCTTGCCGGCACCCGGCGGCGGCGTACACATTGCCCGGCGCAAATACTCCCAGCCGTGCCCGCTCGCTGACGTTCTTTAAGTGAAAGTAATCCACCCGGCTGCGGGTTTGTGTCAGCAATTCAAGGGGATCATCTCCCCCCTCCCACACGTGCAGGGTGTCAAAGTTGAGCCCAAAGGCCGAGTGATCCACTTCATCCAGCAGCTGCAGAATCGAGGCGCCATTGTCCGCCAGGGTGCCCGGATGGGTTTCCACCAGCAGCCGCAGGCCGTGATCGGCGGCAATCAGGCACTGCTCGCGCAGGGCCGCCACCACGGCGGCACGTTCCGCCGGGGGGGTCTCCATGCTGCCCTTGCGCCCGGCAAAGGTGCGAATGCGCGGCGCCCCCCAACGCCGGGCCAGATGACACAGCGCCTGGGTTTGCCGGCGCCACTCGGCGGCCGGGCCCTCGGTGGGCAGGTAGTCACTGATCATGGGTACCCTGAGCCCAAAGGTCGCCAGCCAGTCGGCATTGTACTGAGGCTGATCCGCCAGGTGGCGGGCATGGGCGCCCCACAGCTCGATGCCGCTGAAGCCATGGTTGCGGGCCCACAGCGCCAGCTCCGCCAGTGACACCAGATGATGCCGAAAACTGATGGTGCACAGTGCCAGTTCCATCAGGCCACCTCCTGTTCGCAGGCCGTGCTGGCCAACAGTCCATGAAAGGCGCACCAGTCAGCGAACACCGCCGCCAGTTCACCCTTGATGCCGAACTCGATGGCGTCGAGCTCGTTCAGCTGCCGCTCAATGTCGGCCACCAGGCCGATATCCTGGCTTTGGGCCAGCTTGAGCACCTGGTAGTGCAGGGCGCGAAAACCGGTGATCAGCTTTTCTATTTCATCGCACCAGTGCTCAAAGTCGTCATTGGCCAGGCCCAGCTCCCGCCAGAAAAACGCAAAGCCGTGCTCATAGGCGTATTTACGCACCGAGATCACCGGCAGTTCCCTCAGCGCCTCGTCCAGGCCGGACAGGGCCAGGCCATCAATACCGCGCACATGGGCATCGACAATGCGCCGCACGCCGTCGGTCAGGGCATTGGCGTCGGGGCGAAAACAGGCCAGAAAATAATCCCGTACCCTGGCCGGTTCCGGGGCTCGCGCCTGACGGCGGTCAAAGCGCCAGCCGCCGGCCACGGTGGGCTGATCCACCGCCTGCAGAATGCGCTCCCGGGGCAGTTCCCCCTCCCAGCGGTAATCCGGATCCCGCATCAGCCAGATATCGGGATCGGCCGTGGCTTCCAGCAGCACATAGTGGGGAAAGGGATTTTGGTTGAACTTGTTCTCCCGCTCCGGCAGCTGATACAGATCCAGCATCACCATCACGGAGCCGGTGTCGGGGCGCACCGCCACCAGCTCGCACAGGGTGGCGATATTGTCCGCCTTGCCGAGCTCGGGCCGGTACCAGTGGTGCAGATCCACGCCATAGAGTCGCTCGAACCAGTTTCTGAACAGGTCGTGACTGATGGACGGCGCGTGGTAGCGCAACACCCGGTCCGGGCCGATATCGAAATCGGCGTCCCACACCGAGAAATAGTAGGGCCGGTGATCGATGCCGGCCTGCTTGAGGGCATCGCACACACAACTGACAAAACAGTGCACCTTGATGTCTTCGTATTCCTCTCCGTGCACATTCGGGCCTGGTTCCTGTCCTTCGGCCTGCTCCCGGCCGGCCGCCGATGCCCCAGCCCCCAGACGACCCAGAAAAGTGGCCAGCCCGGCCACGGTGTCAAAGTCGTCCCTGCTAAAGGCGTTTTCGGGAATCTCAAAGCCCAGGTCCAGCTCCAGGTGCATCAACAGCTGCAGCAGCTGAATCGAGTCCAGGTAGAGATCCTCATTCAGCCGTGCCTCGGGAGCGAAGGCACTCAGGTGAGGATGCATCAGGGTGTCCCGCAGCACGGAATGGATGGCGGTGATGATGGCCTGCTGATCCATTAGCTTACCTCCTGCAACGCCAGGGCCAGGCTGCCGTCCTCAAAGCGGGCGGCCACCTCCCGGCGGCTGATCTTGCCGTTATGCTGACGGGGAATGAGCTGCAGCTGGTGCATCTCAAGGGGGATCTGATGGCGGGCCAGCCGGTCCTGGCACCAGTCCCGCAGCTCAGCCACCGACACCGGGCGATCGGCGCTGAACAACAGGCAGACCCGCTCGCCGGCAAAGGGATCGGCCTTGCGGATCACCACGGCATCGTGCACCGCCGCCATGGCCATCACCACGTCTTCCACCTCCTGGGGATAGACGTTGAGGCCGGCCACGTTAATGGTGTCATCGAGCCGGGCCACAAACACCAGCATGCCGTCGGGCCGGCGCCAGCCCAGATCCCGAGTGTGAATCACGCCGTCCTCACCCTGCACCACCAGCTCGCCCGGGGCATCCTGTTCGGGGGCATTCACCAGGCTCAGGTGGGGCAGCACCAAGCCGATGTCGACGGCGGCACGCACGTCCGGATTGATGGCGATGCAGCCGGCCTCGGAACAGCCATATTGCTGAAACAGATGCCGGCTGGCCTTGCGCAGGGCCTCGAACCAGGGTCCGGGCAGCACGGTGCCCGAGGTCATCACCGCGTGCAGCCGCTCCCCGGCGGGCAACAGCCGGCACAGGGTATTGAGCATGGCCGGCGACGAATACAGCAGCGGTGCCGGCAGCTCGCGCAGCCGCCGCAACAGGTATTTGGGGTTGAGGTTGTCGATCACCACCGGCTGCTGGCCCCGCTTCAGCGCCACCAGCAGGCCCGCGATCAGGCCGTAGGAGTGGGTTACCGGGCAGGCGATCACCGGCGTCATCGACGCGGGCTCGGTAAAGGCGGACACATAGCTGTCGAGCTCCCGATCTATGCTGGACCAAGAGCGGGCGATGCACTTGGGCTCGCCGGTGGTGCCCGAACTCATCTGCAGCAACTCGCCGCCCTCGGCCGGGGTCACGCCCCCTGCCAGCCGTTCGCTGTGTTCCCCGTGGATCAGCCAGTGACAGCCGGCCCGCTGTGCCGCCCGTCGCGCCGCCGCCAACGGCAGTTCACCATGCAGGGGCAGTACACCGCCCCTTTCACGGCGCAGCAGAAACAGCCAGGCCAGCCAGTCGGCGGTATTGCTCAGGCACACCGCGTAACGGTAACGGTGGCAGTCGGCCAGGGCCGGTCGGGCGCGCAGGCGTTCGCCGGCGTCGGCAAACCAGGCCTGGTCAATGTATTGATCATTCACATACAACATTTGATTCAGCTCTCGTCACAGGGGTCGGTTGCGGGCTCAGGGGGTTGCTTACCAGGTGGTGACACTCCACCCGGTTGCCCGACAGCTTGCGGGTCAGCAGGGATTCGGTATAAAAGGTGGCGGCGTCATGGCCCAGCTCGGCCAGCCGGGCCTGCAGGCCATGCTCCTCGGCATGGGCCGCCAGCCGGATCGCCAGCAGCGACCAGAAGCGCGCCTCGGGCAGGCCGTAATGGCACTCCAGCAGCCAGGACACTTCGCTCAGGTTGAACACGAACAGGGTGTCCATCACCAGCTCGCGCAGCCACTCCGGGGTTTCCATCCAGTAGTACTGGTTGGGCTCCGCCTGCCGGTAACAGGGGTCCAGCGCCGAAAAGTCGGGCGCCAGTCCGGGGTCGCGCAAAAAGCCGGGCACGTATTCCACACTTTCGTGAAAGTCCCGCAGCACCAGCCGGCTGGGCCAGCCATGCTCATGCAGCAGCACCATGTTCTGACCATGGGCTTCCAGGGCGATGCCGTGGGCCACCAGCAGGTGCCACACCGGCAGCACCACCACCTCGAACAGCCGGTTCAGCCAGGGCTCCAGGCCATGGCGGCCAATCCAGTCATCGGCAAAGGGCCGGCCATCGCGTTCCACCATCATCAGGGCATTAAAGGGCACCGCCCGCTCCTGCTCACCCAGCAGCGGCGTCAGGCTTTGCCGCCAGATGGCGGCCAGCTCACCCTGATCATCGGCAATCACGCCGGCATATTCCGCCAGCAATACCAGGGGGTAGCGCTCGGCGAACAGGGCATCACTGTTCACCACTTGCTGCAGCCAGCGGGAAATCACCGGCGCCGTGCATACCGAATGGGGTTCGATAATGCGTTTCGACGAGGTGTTGACCATGCTCATCGCCAGCTTGATGCTGGCCCGCTCAGGGTGAGAGACGTTAAGCAGGGTGCGTACCGACTGGCTGGCCTGATAGTGATCCCCGGCCTCGCCGAGAAACAGGCTCTGGCCCAGCCCGCCCAGGCGTCCGCGCAACTGCTGCCACTGCCAGGGGTGCAGGGGCAGCAAGCCATGACGGTGCCAGTCGCCCCCCTGACGGTGCAGGCGCTCGCTCAGACAGCGCCAGACCGGTTCGCCCAGCTCGTCCTGCCAGAACGCCTGTTCATCGCCGGCCAGCGCCTGGCGCAGATGTGCCCGGGGCACCGCCAGCCACACCAGCCGAAAAGACCGCCCCGCCTCGGGGCCGTACTCTTCGTGATCCTGCTCGCTGAAGCCGGTGCGGGCCTTGAAACAGGGGTGATAAGGGTGGCCTTCGTCCAGGGCCGATTCCAGCCCGGCGTAGTCGAGCCCGCGCCGGGACAGAGGCACGTTCAGCCGGCGCTGGTTCCAGCGACACAGCCGCACCGTCTGGGCCAGCTCGTCCGTCAGCCGCTGCCGGGCGTCATCCAGCGCCGGCAGGGTGGCCAGCAGCCGCGCGAGTCCGGCCGGCTGCCAGTCGTCGCCCTCACGCCGCTGCAGGCTGCCGGCTCGAATCCGCACTCGATCAAAGGCACCTACGTGAGCGCGGCAGCGGTAGACATCGCCCTGCTGCTGCCAGCACAGGAAGTCTCCTTCTTCAAAGGCCTGCCAGCCCCAGGGCAGGCGCTGTTCAAACAGCAGGGCTTCGACCAGCTGGCGCAGCACCCGCTGCTCGGGATATTCGTGCTGGGCTTCAGGCAACGGCATGGGTCACCTCCTTGAGGGCGTCGCGGCATAGCGGGTTGGGCAAGCGTGTGTAAATGGCCTGTTCGTTGTCGGCGTCCAGCTCGTCCACGTCATAGAGCCGGGTCAACAGGTTGCCCTTGGCAGGAATAAAGGGCCGGCTCAGCAGCGAGCTCGCAAAGTCCCGGCCGGCACCGTGCAACCGTTCGGCCAGCCGCTCCAACCGCCGGCGCAGCAGCGCCAGCAGGCTGGCCTCGTCAATCAGGCCGTCATTGCCCATGCGGCTCACCACGGCACACACCTGGTTGACCACGGCGTAATAGGCGAAGCGATCGCGAATTTCCGCATCGGGGTAATACAGCGCGGCCAGGTTTGCCGCTTCCGGCACCAGTGCCTGCAGCGAGTCCCGGTAGCGCTCCGACAGGTAGTAGCCCTGGTTGTCGCGATAGTAATAGGCCGAGGGATAGCCGTCGGTCACCCGCAGCAGGCTGTTCTGCTGGTGGGCTTCCAGGGCAATGCCGTGCTCGTCATAGAGGCAGATCAGCGGCTCAAGGGCGCAGTCGAGGTAGCGCTCGAACCAGCGCCGGCACACCATGGCCGGGGTGTCGCCGTCGCGGGCGGCGATGCCGGCAATCAGCCCGGCCAGGGCCGAGGGCGCACCGGGCAGCGGCTCGGCGGTCAGCGCCGCCAGGCTGGTGACGCCCCGCCCGGCCTCGCCGCCAAAGGGGTTGTCCCGCAGGATCACCTCAAAGCCGCTTTCCTCCTGTTCGGGAAAGTCCAGGGTGATCCAGGCCGGATCGTGAATCATGCCAAAGGCCGGGTAGCGCCGGTCAAAGCCGGTGCGCTGCAGCAGCCGGTCCATGATCAGGCCGGCGTCGAGCTCGTGGCGACGGTTGCGGCGCAGGGAATTGGTGATGCGCACCGGAATGGAAAACTTGATCATCCAGGGCAGCGCCTCGCAATACAGGGTGCGCACCGATGAGGTGGCGGTAAAGGCATGGCCCGCCGGCCCCAGGTGCTCCAGCCTGCCGGCCTCCATCAACGCCTGCACCGCCGGCTGCAACAACAGCGCCTCGGCCTGCAGCGGGTGCATGGGCAGCAGCAGCTTGCCGTCGGTTCGGGCCAGGCGGTCGGCATCGGCCCCCAGCAGGGCGCTGACCATTTGCGGTACCGTCTGCTCCCGGGCCGAGCGGTGGCGCACCAGCTCGGGGCTGGCGGCGAAATAATGCAGGGCAAACCGGCCGCGCTGCTCGGGGCCGTAGCGGCGCTGCTGCCAGTCGGTCATGCCCTGGCGGCTCTTGGGGGTGGGATGGAGCCAATGGCCAAACAGCACCGACTGCTCGGTGTCGATAAAATGAACAGGCGCCGGTTGCTGCCGGCCGGCGTCGATATGCTCCATCATTTGCCGGTAGCTGTCGGTCAGCCGGGTCAGCAGCTCCAGCTCCTGCTGGCGCAACCGTTCGTCGTCACCCCGGCAAAAGCCCCGGTAGATTTCGTGCACCAGCATCAGCACCGCGGCAAAGGGCTCGGTGGCCCGCCAACCGTGCTCCCGGCTGCGCCGCAGCCACAACCGGCCAAAGCGGTGGCACCCGGTGAGCGAACGGTACTCCAGCTCCACCCGCAGCATCGCCTGCTGGCTGGCCAGGGGCAGCTCCACGCAATCCACCGTGGCGGGCAGCCCTTGAGTGCCGGCGCCCACCACATGGCCGCAGTATATGCCCGGCTCCACTTCCCGCAGATAACAGTTAAGAAAGGCCCTCAGGGTGGCCTGCTCCGCAATATTTCGTGATGATGTACTCATCCGTTCACCTTGTCTTCGCTGATGTGCATCCTGCTTTCGTTCGGCACGCTAACGGGGTAAAGTTCTCAGGTGACGAATATTCATGATAACGATTATCACTTTCAATTACTGTTACACTTGTTACACGCGGACAAAGCATGACCACTTCTTCCAATCCCATGGTGCAAACCCCGGTTCCCACGCTGTTCTTTCAATTCGCCGGCCACGCCCTGATCAGTTTGCTGGCCATCACCAGTGCGTCAGTGATTGACGGACTCTTCGTCGGCAACCTGGTCGGCGCCGACGCCCTGGCCGCCGTCACCCTGCTGGTGCCCTGGCTCACCCTGTTGTTTGCCCTGGGGCTGGTGCTGGCCATTGGCGGCTCGGTACGCGCCGGCCACCTGCTGGGTCAGCACAGGCGTGACGAGGCCAGCCGGCTGTTTGGTGCCTCCGTGCTGGCCGCCGCCCTGGCGGTGGCGCTGGCGGGCATGGTGATCACCCTCTGGCCCGGGCTGCTGTATCAGGCGCTTAACGTGCCAGAGGCGCTGCGCCCGCTGGTGGCGGAATACCTGGCGGTGATGAAAGCGGCGCTGGTGCTGCAGATCGCCACCATGGTGGCCTATTACTTTGTACGCGCCGACGGCCACACCGGTCTGGCCACCCGCGCCCTGGTGGTCGGCGCCTGCAGCAATATTGTGCTGAACGCCGTGCTGGTGGGCGGTTTTAAACTGGGGCTGGCCGGGGCCGCCTGGGCCACCCTGCTGGCGCAGCTGGTGCAGGCCGGCCTGATGATTCAATACCTGCGCCGCCCGGGCGCCATGACCCTGCGCTTTCGCGGCTGGCCCTGGCGGGATCTGCGTGCCGCCGTGGCCAACGGCCTGTCGGAAGGCATCAATGAGGTGTCGGTGGGGGTGATGATCTGGCTGGTGAACTGGCTGATGCTGCGCACGCAAGGCGCCGAGGGCGTGGCCGCCTTCAGCATCGTCAACTATCTGATTTTTATCGGTGTGATGACCTGCTATGGCATCGTCGACGGCGTGCATCCGCTGGTCAGCCACAACCTGGGGGCAGGACAAACCCAGCGGGCAAGGCAGGTAGTAAAACTGGCGGCGGTGACCCTGGGCGGGCTGGGGCTGTTGATGAGTGCCCTGCTGTTGCTGGCGGGCCACCGCATTCCGGCGCTGTTCCTGCATGCGGACGAAACCGAGGCCATGGCGCAGGCCGCGGCGCTGATCGCCATTATCTGGCCGCTGTTCCTGTTCAATGGTTTCAACATGCTGATTGCGGTGACCTTTACCGCCCTGCAGCGGCCGCTGCCCTCGGCCATCATCGCCTTCAGCCGCAGCCTGGTGCTGCCGGCGGGGCTGATGCTGTGGCTGGCCTGGACCGCGCCGGCACAACCTTTTCTGCTGGCGCTGCCCCTGGCCGAGGCGCTGACCCTGGTGCTGGCCCTGGGCCTGGCGGCCCAGGCCCGCAGCCGGGCTCGCGTCAACTGCGCCTGAGCCCGGCAATGTGCGCCATGGTGATCAGTCGGCCAGCTTGTCCACCGCCGCCCGCATCTGTTTGAGCTGTTGCTGCTTGAGCTGATCGTCGGCGGCGATTTTCTTCAGGGTGGCGTCCTTGAGCTCGGCGTTGTCCATGGCGCCGGCCTTGTGCTCGGCCATCAGCCGGTGCAGGGTCAGGTTGTGCTCCATGGCCTCAAGCCGGGCCTGCTGCGCCAGAATGAACTGGGCCTTGAGCTCGGGGGTTTCCAGTTTTTCCATGCGCTTGGTCAGGCGCTGCTCGAACCGGGCCGGATCCATGTGCTTGCCGCCGTGATGGCGCTTGCCATGATGGCCGCCCTTGTGGTCACGGGCACATTCTTCCGTCATGGGACCACGATCTTCGCCACCGTGATGAGCGGCGCTGGCCAGGGCAGGCACGGTGAGCAGGGTGGCGGCGAGCAACAGGGCGCTGTGACGAGTTTTCATGATAACTACCTCTCGTTGTGGTGATGTGGTGTTGACGCTGACCATTTAACCCCCCGTCTGTCAGCAAACTGTGTCGGCGCGGCGCTTTTTTGCAACAAAGTGTCACAGTCCCACCCCCTGACACACTTTGACATTATTTGTCCGGCCGCCTGAGCTTATACTGAGCCGGCAATGGCAGGAGGATAAAGATGAACAAGGGCAAAGACTTGCTGGTGGTGGACGATCACGGTGAAATTCGCGATCTGCTGAAACGCTTTCTGGAGCAGCACGGCTACCGCGTGCAGGCCGTGCGCGACGGGGATGCCATGCGCCAGCACCTGAGCCGTCACCGGCCCGATCTGATCATTCTCGACCTGATGCTGCCGGGCGACGACGGCCTGACCCTGTGCCGAGAGCTGCGCGGCCAGGGCAACGAGGTGCCCATCATCATGCTTACCGCCATGGGCGAAGACACCGACCGCATTATCGGCCTGGAAATGGGCGCCGACGACTACCTGCCCAAACCCTTCAACCCCCGCGAATTGCTGGCCCGCATCAAGGCGGTGCTAAGGCGCCGGCCCGAACCGGGTCAGGAGCCCGCCACCGAGGCCCCGCCCCGGGTGCGCTTTGGCCACTGGCTGCTGGACACCGCCCGGCGCGAGCTGGTGGACGACAAGGGCGTCACCATCAGCCTGAGCACCGCCGAGTTCGATCTGCTGCGCGTGTTTATTCAGCACCCCAACCGGGTGTTGAGCCGGGATCAGCTGCTGGATCTGGCCCGGGGCCGGGAGGCCCAGGCCTTTGACCGGGCCATCGACACCCTGGTCAGCCGGCTTAGGCGCAAGCTGGAGGCCGACTCCCGCCATCCGCAACTGATCAAGACCATCTGGGGCGGCGGCTACATGCTGGCCGCCGAGGTCCGTCATGAAGGCTGAGCGGCTGCGTTACTGGCTGGGCAGCCTCACCGGCCAGATTGTATTGGTGACCCTGTGCGCCCTGGTGCTGGTGCAGCTGGTCAGCCTGCAAATCTACCGGCTGGAGCGGGAAGAGACGCTGGGGTTGGTGAACAGCCGCTTTACCCTGCAGCGGCTGATAGCGGTGACCCGGTTGCTGCACCAGTCCCCGCCCGAGCTGCAGCGGGAAATTCTGCGCGCCAGCCGCAGCGAAACCCTGCTGCTGGGGCTGAGTCAGGACGCCCCCGCCGAAGGCGAGCGCAACGCCGTGTTTGAGCGCATCGTGCGCAGCCGGCTCGATTATCCGGGCTCGCTGGATATTCGCATCTACGCCGAAACCGGCAGCGGCCGTGCCCTGCCGCCGCCTTCCGAACGCCGCCATCGCCACCCGCCCCACGGCCGCCGGCCCGACATTCGCCTCTATGGCGGCATTGAACTGGGCAACGGCCACTGGCTGCGCTTTACCTCCCTGGTGGATCGGGAAAGCCCGGGCTGGTCGCCCAAGGCCATTCTGTCATTGGTGTTGCTGGCGGCCCTGCTCACCGGCCTGATGATCTGGCTACTGCAGCGCATTACCCGGCCGCTCAAGCAACTGGCCCGCAGGGCCGAGCGGCTCGGCCGAGGCGACAAGGCCGAGCCCCTGCCGGAAACCGGGCCCAGTGAAATTCGCGACACCCTGTCGGCCTTTAACCGCATGCAGGAACGGCTGGATCGCTTTGTCACCGACCGCACCCGCATGCTGGCGGCCATCTCCCATGATCTGCGCACCCCGCTCACCAGCCTGCAACTGCGCTGCGAGTTTCTGCCCGACGGCGAAGACAAGCTCAAGCTGCAACAAGGGCTCAAGCGCATGGAGCAGATGCTGGCCGCCACCCTGCAATTCGCCCGGGATGACGGCCAGAGCGAGCCGTTGCGGGATCTGGATCTGTCCAGCCTGGTGCAAAGCCTGTGCGATGATCTGCAGGACGCCGGCCACCAGGTCAGCCTGGAAGAGCGCGAGCCCATCCTGTTTCGCGGCCGCAGCACCGCCCTGCGCCGAGCGCTGCAGAACCTGCTGGAGAACGGCGTAAAATACGGCGAACGGGTGGAGGTGCGACTGCTGGACGAGCCCGGCCGAGTACGCATTTTGATCCGCGATGTGGGCCCCGGCATTCCCGACGAGCAGCTGGAAGAGGTGTTCAAGCCCTTTACCCGGCTCGACAGCGCCCGCAACCTGGAAGACGGCAGCATCGGCCTGGGCCTGGCCATTGCCCGCACCCTGATCCACCAGCACGGCGGTGAACTGCATCTGACCAACCACCCCGGCGGCGGCCTGCTGGCCACCGTGCTGCTGCCTCATTAGCCTGCCAATACAGGCCTGCGTTGCCTGACTCACCGTACACCTCGAAGCAGCAACCGGGTTGCACTCCGCCGACACGCTTCGAGCCCATCCGTGGGACGCTCGTCAAATGCCATCCGTGGCATTTGACGGTCGGCTACGGCAATCCCGGCTGCTGCTTCGCGGACTCCCTGTGCCGCCTGATAAAAGTTAACTAACAACCCGGAGTCCAATGCGGAGGACAAGGGGTGTCTGCTGCGCTGACCCTCGGCGCCAGGGAGGGCGCAGCGGAGCCCCCAGGGAAGGGTTCACGGCGTGTCGGCAAAGCAGTACCCCTTGCCCGCGGCACCACAGCCAACAGCCGGCCTTTACTCCCCCGGGCAAACTGCCTACATTGATGAGCCTCGACCGAAACACAAGGACAGTTACTCCCATGAGAGATGAAACCCTGGCCGTACACCACGGCTACACCACGGATCCCACCACCAAGTCGGTGGCTACCCCCATTTACCAGACCGTGGCCTATGAATTTGACAGCGCCCAGCACGGCGCCGATCTGTTCAACCTGGAAGTGCCGGGCAACATCTATACCCGCATCATGAACCCCACCAACGACGTGCTGGAGCAGCGCGTCGCGGCCCTGGAAGGCGGCATTGCCGGCCTGGTGGTGTCGGCGGGCAGCGCCGCCATTCACTACGCCCTGATCACCCTGGCCAAAGGCGGCGACAACATCGTCACCACGCCTCAGCTCTATGGCGGCACCTACACCCTGCTGGCCCATATGCTGCCGGATCTGGGCATTGAGGTACGCTTTGCCGAGGACGCCAGCCCGGCCGCCATTGCCAGGCTGATCGATGCCAACACCAAGGCGGTATACTGCGAGAGCATCGGCAACCCGGCGGGCAACGTGGTCGACATCAAGGGCCTGGCCGACGTGGCCCACGCCGAGGGTGTGCCCCTGGTGGTGGACAACACCGTCGCCACTCCGATGCTGTGCAAGCCCATCGAGTTTGGCGCCGACATAGTAGTGCACTCGCTGACCAAATACATCGGTGGTCACGGCAACTCCCTGGGCGGCATTATCGTCGACAGCGGCAAGTTCCCCTGGGCCGAGCACAAGGAACGTTTCCCTCAGTTCTGCAATCCCGAGGCCGCCTACCATGGTGTTATCTACAACGAAGCCTTTGGCCCCGCCGCCTTTATTGCCCGCGCCCGCACCGTGCCCCTGCGCAACACCGGCAGCGCCCTGGCACCGCTCAACGCCTTTCTGCTGCTGCAGGGGCTGGAAACCCTGCCCCTGCGCATGGAGCGTCATGTGGAGAACACCTTCAAGGTGGCCGAATTTCTGCAGCGGCACGAGGCGGTGGACTGGGTCAACTACGCCGGCCTGGAAGGCCACCCTGACTTTGAGCGTGCGCAGCAGTTCATGAAGGGCAAGCCCTCGGCCATTCTGTCGTTCGGGCTCAAGGGCGGCTATGAGGCCGGCGTGCGTTTTTACGATGCGCTCACGCTTATCAAGCGGCTGGTCAATATCGGTGACGCCAAGTCCCTGGCCTGCCATCCGGCGTCCACCACCCATCGCCAGATGACCGAGGCCGAGCAAGTCCAGGCCGGCGTCAGGCCGGAAATGATTCGGCTGTCCATCGGCATCGAGCACGCCGACGACATCATTGCCGATCTGGCACAGGCGCTGAACGCCTGATCTCGCAGCGGGAAGGCTCACCTTCCCGCTTTTTTATCCCATCAGCCCCAGCGCCAGCTTGCCCGCCAGCAGCCACATCAGGGTGCCGATGGCGCCGTCCATGACCCGCTGCACCAGCGGCCGGCCCAGCCAGTTGCTCATACGCGCCGCCCCCAGTGCCAGGGTAAAAAACCATACCAGTGAGGCGGTAAAGCATCCCAGGGCAAAGGCCCACTTCTCGTTGCCGTCCAGGCCTCCCCCTACGGAGCCCAGTATCATCACGGTCTCGATGTATACCTGCGGGTTCAGCAGGGTCACCGCCAGCACGCCGATCAGCACCGCCTTCAGCCCCCGCTCCCGACCATCCAGCGCCAGCGCCTGACCCGAACCCAGCGCCCGCCGCCAGCAATGGGCACCGTAGATCAGCAAAAATGCCATGCCCGCCAGGCTGATCCCCCAGAACAACACGCCGTGGGACTGCAGTGCCGCGCCGCCACCAAACACCCCCAGGCCGATCAGCAACACGTCAAACAAACTGCAGATGGCCGCCACCAGCAGATGGTACTGCCGCCGCATGCCCTGATTGAGCACAAAGGCATTTTGCGCGCCGATGGGAATAATCAGCCCAGCCCCCAGGGTAAAGCCCTGCGCCCAGGGCAACCAGTACATCATGATGCAACCTCCTCGTTGGTCAGTGGCTTGCAGATTAGTGAGGCCGGCTAATTTAGTAAAACTAATAAAATTGCTGCATCATTAATTTAATTAATAAGGAGTCATCATGAGTGAACTGGACTACAAGCTGCTGGCCGCCCTTGACAAGGTGGTCAGCGAACAGGGCTTTGAGCCGGCAGCCCGCCAGCTGCATCTGACCCAGTCGGCGGTGTCCCAGCGTATCAAGCAGCTGGAGCAGCGCCTGGCCCAGCCGTTGCTGATCCGCAGCCAGCCGCCCCGCCCCACCGATGCCGGCCGGCGACTGCTGGCCCATTACCGTCAGGTCAGCCAGCTGCAGGGGGCGGTCATGGCCGAGCTGTTGCCCGACGCACCGCAAAAGCCGCTGACCGTGACTCTGGCCACCAATGCCGACAGCCTCGCCATCTGGCTGATCCCGGCCCTGACCCCGCTGTTGCACAGTCACCCCATCGAACTCAACCTGCTTATCGAGGATGAATCCCGCACCCTGGACCGGCTGCGCAGCGGCGAAGCCTTTGGCGCCATCAGTGTCAGTGCCGAGCCCCTGCCCGGCTGCCGCTGCGATCCCTTGGGCGAAATGGAATACATACTGGTGGCCACCCCGGCGTTTCGCCGCCGCTACTTTCCCGACGGCCTGACCCTGGCCGCCCTGCAACTGGCCCCGGCCGTGGCCTTTGATCAGCGCGACGACATGCATGCCCGCTACATCGAGCAGCATTTCGGCCTGCCCGCCGGCGGCTATCCCTGCCATGCCATGCGCTCCTCGGAAGCCTTTGTTGCCATTGCCCGGTCCGGCGCCGCCTACTGCCTGATCCCCCGGCTGATGATTGAAGAAGATCTGCAGCAGGGCCGGCTGGTGGAGCTGTACCCGGAAGGCCCTCTGTTTGAGCCCCTCTACTGGCATCGCTGGCTGCTGGAGCGCGGCATTCACCAGGCCCTGTCCCGTCGTCTGGTGGATTATGGCCGCACCGTGCTGCCGCCTATTGACTCTGGAGTAACCTCCAGGGTCTAGACTCGAAGCTGCAACCCCACACAACAAGGAGAAACAAATGGGACATTGCTGCCATCACCAACACCCCCATGAGCACGGGGGCGAACACCGGCATGGCACCCAGTGTGTGCCTCGCCATGAAAGTGCCGCGGCGACGCCGGCGGCAGAGTCGGCAGTGCCGACGACAACGGCGCCTCCCGACGAGGATGAAGACCCACGAACGACGCTGCATCGCTGGCGCATCGGCGGCATGGACTGCCCCAGCTGCGCCGGCAAGATAGAAACCGCATTGCGACGCCTGCCCGGGGTGCACAGTGCCGAGGTGCGCTTTGCCACCGAACGGCTGCGAGTGCAGCTGACGAATGAAGGAAGCCGAGAACAGGTGGTGCGGGCCATTCACGCCGCCGGTTTTACCCCCTTCAACGAGCAGGATGAGGCTCCGGCCGCCCCCGCCTGGCGCCAGCATGGCACCCTGTTCAGCCTGTTGCTGCTGATGCTGCTGGCCGCCGGCGCCCATCTGTGGCTGCCCGCCGCCACCCCCTGGCTGTTTACCCTGGCCACCCTGTGGGGGCTGGTGCCGGTGGGCCGTCAGGCCTGGCGGCTGGCGCGCAGCGGCTCACCCTTTTCCATTGAAATGCTGATGACGGTGGCCGCCACCGGCGCCCTGTTTCTGGGGGAAACGGCCGAGGCAGCCATGGTGCTGCTGCTGTTCAGCGTGGGCGAACGGCTGGAAAGCCTGGCCGCCGGCAAGGCACGCCAGGGGGTCAAAACCCTGATGGCGCTGGTGCCCGAGCAAGCCCGCAGGCTGACCCGCAATGGCGTGGAAGAGGTGGCCATCGAACAACTCGCTCCCGGTGACGAGATAGAAGTGCACCCGGGCGGGCGCCTGCCCGTCGACGGCACCCTGCTCAACGCCTCGGCCGCCTTTGATGAAAGCGCCATTACCGGCGAATCCCTGCCGGTGGACAGGGCCCAAGGGGAAAAGCTGGCCGCCGGCAGCCTGGTGGTGGACAGGGCGGTACGCATCAGGGTTACCTCGCAACCCGGCCACAGTACCCTGGACCGCATTCTGCACCTGATGGAGGAAGCCGACGCCCACCGCGCGCCCATCGCCCGCTTTATCGATCGCTTCAGCCGCTGGTACACGCCGGCGATGATCGCCGCCGCCACTCTGGTGGCGGTGCTGCCGCCGTTGCTGCTCGCCGCCGACTGGCAAACCTGGATTTACCGGGGCCTGGTGCTGCTGCTGATCGGCTGCCCCTGCGCCCTGGTGATATCCACTCCGGCGGCGGTCACCTCGGCGCTGGCCGCCGCCACCCGTCTGGGGGTACTGATCAAGGGGGGCGCGGCGCTGGAACAACTGGGCCGAATCGACACCCTGGCCTTTGACAAGACCGGCACCCTGACCCGCGGTCAGCCGGTGCTGCACGAGCTGTGCCTGTACCATGACGTGTCACGGAAGCAGGCGATGGCACTGGCCGCCGGGCTGGAAAGCGGCGCCCATCACCCGTTGGCCCAGGCCCTGGTGGCCGCCGCCGAGGCCGAGGGAGTCGAGCCCGTGGCCACCGGCGAAAAACACACCCTGTCCGGTGCCGGCATTCAAAGCGAGTGGCAAGGCAAGGCGCTGCTGATTGGCTCGCCGGCACAGCTGGAGGCGGCCCGCTATTCGCCGCAACAGGCCGCCGATATTGAACGGCTGCGAGCCGCCGCCTGCACCCTGGTGGTGCTGGCGGTAGACCGGCAGGTCATCGCCCTGTTTGCCCTGCGGGATCCGCTGCGCGCCGACGCCGGCACCGGCATCGCCGCCTTGCGCGAGCTGGGCATCAACAGCCTGATGCTGACCGGCGATCACGACATGACCGCCCGGGCCATTGCCGCCGAGCTAAACCTGGATTACCGCGCCGGGCTCAAGCCCGAGCACAAGCTGCAGGAGGTGGTCCGGCTCGGTGAGCAGGGCCGACTGGGCATGGTGGGAGATGGCATCAACGACGCCCCGGCGCTCAAGCAGGCCAGCATCGGCATCGCCATGGGCCAGGGCACCGACGTGGCCCTGGACAGCGCCGACGCCGCCCTCACCCACAACCGGCTCACCGCCCTGGCCGACGCGGTGCGGCTGTCCCGGGCCACCAGCGCCAATATTCGCCAGAACATCACCCTGGCGCTGGGGCTGAAGGCGGTGTTTCTGATCACCAGCGTCACCGGCGTAACCGGCCTGTGGCTGGCGGTGCTGGCGGACACCGGCGCCACCGCCCTGGTTACCCTCAACGCCTTACGGCTGCTGCGTTTCAGGGGCCGGCCATCATAAAAAAGCCCCCGGCAACCAAGTTGCCGGGGGCTTTTTTCAGCCGCGTAAGCCTACCACTCGCCCACCACGAAACCCATGCGCTCCGGCAACCAGAGTGCCAGCCCCGGAAACAGCATCACCAGCACCAGGGCACTGAGCATGGTCAGCATAAAGAACAGCGCCCAGCCAAAGGTTTTTTCCAGCCGAATACCCGCTATCTGGGTGGTTACCATCAGGTTGATCGCCACCGGCGGAGTGAACTGGCCGATGGCAATGTTCATCGCCAGCAAAATACCGAACCAGATGGGGTTCCAGCCAAAGTGCTGCATCAGCGGAATCAGTATTGGCGTGATGATCAGGTAGATGGAAATGGCATCCAGCAGCATGCCCGCCAGCAACACCAGCGCCATGATCAGCAGCATCAGTACCCAGCCTTGATTCGACAGCGACAGCATGGCCTCGGCCAGATGCTGAAAGGTGCCCAGGGTGGTGCCGGCCCAGGCAAAGATACCCGCCAGGGAAATGATGATCATCACCACGCCCGACACCATGCCGGCCTCGCCAAGCAGGCCCCAGACGTCCTTCAGGCTGAGCTGACGATAGACGAAAATGCCCACGATCAGGCCATAGGTCACCGCCACCACCGCCGCCTCGGTCGGGGTAAACAGGCCAGAGCGCAGCCCACCCAGGATCAGCACGGGAGCAAACAGCGCCGGCAAGGCACGAATAAAGCTCTCTTTCAGCGGCGGCCGCTCACCCTGGGCCGGATCTTCCCAGCCATTGCGTCGGGCCAGCCACCACACCGGCAGCAGCAGCGACATGCCGGCCAGCACGCCGGGTACCAGACCGGCGGCAAACAGGGCGCGCAAATCCACCCCCGGCACCACGATCGAATAGAGGATCAGGGCGATCGAAGGCGGAATCAGAATGGCGGTGGATGACGCCGAGGCGATCAGCGCCGCGGAAAACGGCTTGGGGTAGCCGGCACGGGTCATGCTCGGCAGCATCACCATGGCCACGGCGGCCGCATCGGCCGGGCCGGAACCACTCATGCCCCCCATGATCAAGCACACCAGCACCACCACCAGGCCGAGGCCGCCATGGCGCGGACCGATCAACGCCTGGGCAAAGCGCACCAGGCTGGCCGCCACTCCGGCCCGCTCAAAAATCAGCCCGGTCAGAATAAACAGGGGAATGGCGATCAGCGGGTACTTGGCGATGCTGTTATAGGTATTGGTACCCAGGGTGGCCAGCATGTCCGGCGACAACCCGGCCACGATGCCGGCGGCGCCACCCAGCCCCAGGGCAAAGGCCACCGGCACGCCCAGCAGCATGGCACCGCCAAAGACCAGCAACATCAGCATGTCAGGACTCATGGCGTGACTCCTGCAAACAGGCCCGGCTGCGCGCCACCAGGCTCTGGGTCAGCCGCCAGATAATGGCCAGGCACAGCACCGGCAACCAGATCAGGTAAATCCAGGTGGGATACCCCAGCCCCGGCGACAGCGACTCCCAGCTGTATTCCTCATAGGTCAGCAGGCCGCCGTACCAGACGATCAGGGCCAGCAGCACGACACTGGCGGCCCACTGCAGTCCGTACAGCACCAGACGCAGCCGGGGCGGCAACTTGTCTTCCAGCAGTTCGATACGAATATGGGCATGGCGACGGGACGCCAGGGCGGCGCCGGCAAAGGTCAGCACCACCAGCAAAAACACGGAAAATTCTTCGGTAAAGGCAAAAGAGGCATCGGTGGTGTAACGCACCACCACGTTGCCCAGGCTGATCAAGCAGATGGCCAGCAGGGCAAGCGCCGCCAGCCAGCGCTCGGGGCCGGCATCGGGGGCAGATCGAGACATGAATACTACTCACACAACAACAATGAGGAACCCGAGTGCCCGGCCGGGCACTCGGGACGCATATCAACGGGCAGCAATGGCCGCCTTGGCCTGCTCCACCAGCTCGGTGCCGATGCGCGGAGCCCACTTCTCATACACTTCGGCGGTGGCGTCGACAAAGGCCTGATGCTGCTCGGGGGTCAGCTCGGTCACCTCCACGCCCCGCGCCTTGATGGCGCTCAGGGTATCGGCCAGTTCACGCCGGGACTTTTCGATCTCCCAGGCGCCGGCATCAATGGCGGCCTGACGCAGCAGTTGCTGGTCCTCGGCGGGCAGGGACTTCCATACCCGCTTGTTAACCCCGAAGATCAGCGGATCGGCCATGTAGTGCCACAGGGTCAGGTGCTTTTGCCCCACCTGATCCACCCGGGCCACATCAAACACCGACAGCGGGTTTTCCTGACCGTCGATGGCGCCCGTGGTCAGCGCCGGCTGGGCATCGGCCCAGCTCATCTGGGTCGGGTTGGCTCCCAGGGTATTAAAGGTATCGAGGAACAGGGGCGAACCCACCACCCGCACCTTGAGCCCCTTCAGATCTTCCGGGCCGTCGATTTGCTGTTTGGAGTTGGACAGCTCGCGAAAACCGTTTTCGCCCCAGGCCAGAGGCATGATGCCCTTGCGATCGATGGCGGCAAAAATTCGCTCGCCGGTGTCCCCTTGAGTAATGGCGTCAATGGCGGCCTCATCGGGCATCAGGAAGGGCAGCGAAAACAGGTTCAACTCGGGCACCTGGGGCGACCAGTTGATGGTGGAGGCCACCGCCATGTCGATCAGGCCGCTGCGCATGGCGGAAAACTCCCGGGTCTGATCCCCGGACACCAGCTGGGCATTGGGATATACCTTGAGGGTCAGTCGACCTTCGGAGCGTTCATTCACCAGCTCGGCCCACTTGGTGGCGGCCTGCCCCCAGGGAAAGGCATCGGAAAGCACGGTGGATACGGAAAATTCGCGGGTCTCCTGGGCCAAAGAGGGAGTTGCCAGGGTCAGGCCCAGGGCGGCGGTAAAGGCGGCCGCCAACTTTGATACACGCATAGTCAGTCCTTTTTGATTTTTATAAGAATTCCTGTCTGTACCGGCCCGAAGCGGGGCGGTGCCATTCGCAGCAAGACGGGGCATCAGTGTGAAATGAAGGCAACGGCCAAGTCAACCGTCAAAAGGTGTCATATAGCACCAACTCTGTTACCGATGGCGGGCCATCAAAAAACCCCCGGCAACGACGTTGGCGGGGGCTTGTCGGCGAGCAGTCGGCTTATTCGGCGACGGTCGCCACCGGCGGTCGCACGCCCAGGCTGTGACAGATGGCGTAAGTCAGCTCGGAGCGGTTCAGGGTGTAAAAGTGGAAATCCTTTACCCCTTCTCGGCTCAGTACCCGTACCTGATCCATGGCAATGCTGGCCCCCACCAGGTTGCGGGTGTTCTGATCATTCTCCAGGCCGGCAAAACGCTGGTGCATCCAGGCCGGAATACGCACGTTGGAGAAACCGGCGAATTTCAGCAGGGTCTGGTAGTTGGACACCGGCAGAATGCCGGGCACGATTTCCACGTCGATGCCGATGGTCACGCAGCGATCCCGAAAACGCAGGTAGGACTCCACGTCAAAGAAGAACTGGGTGATGGCCCGGCTGGCACCGGCGTCAATCTTGCGCTTCAGGCTGAGCAGGTCGGCCTGGGCGCTTTTCGCTTCGGGGTGCACTTCCGGGTAGGCCGCCACCGAAATATCGAAGTCGGCTTCTTCCTTTAGCAGGCCTACCAGGTCGGCGGCGTACATGTCGGGTTTTTCCATGCCCTGGGGCAGATCACCGCGCAGGGCCACAATCTGGCGAATGCCGTTGTTCCAGTAGTCCCGGGCAATGTTGCGCAGCTCGTCGCGGCTGGCGTCGATGCAGGTCAGGTGCGGGGCGGCAATCAGGCCGGTTTTGTCCTGAATGTCCTTGATCACCTTGTGGGTTCTGTCCCGAGTACCGGAGTTGGCGCCATAGGTCACGGAGACAAACTTGGGTTCCAGCACCTTCAGCCGCTCAATGGAGTGCCACAGGGTCTGCTCCATTTTCTCGCTGTTGGGCGGAAAGAACTCGAATGACACATTGATATCGCCATTCAGCTCGGACAGCGACTGATTCAGCGCTTCAACATGACGCGCACTGTGAAAACCCATGATTGTCTCCTGATTGCCTACTTCTTATTCAAGTTAATCCATTATGCCTTGGCGTTCGGCGTATTGCATGGCGCGGCTTGTCTTTGGCGGCAGCCATGTTGGCCCGGACGACGCGGAAAAATCCCGGGTTGTATGACAAAGCCATTATATTTTTTCCATACTCTTCGAACCAAGAAAAAGACGTTTAGACGTCTGAATGCCTGCATGTTTGCACACCTGAACTTCTGGAAGCAAGACCTTCTTTAAAAAAGTACTGGTGATGGCTCTCGATCGCGATGTGAAATACGAGATCGAGCGCGGACAGTCACTGAGCTATTGATGACCAAAGGATACAGGTGAGGCTGAAAATGTGCGTCGTGAAGGTATGAGACGTGAGACGTGAGACGTGCATTAATAGTAACGAATAGGCCGAAGAATATCCCCGGCCATGAGCTGCATGAGTGTGGTCTTACCCCATGCCCTGCTCGGCCAGCACGCGCGTGATAATGGCCACCGGGCTTAGCAGATGCTCGCGCATCATGGCCACCGCCTCGGACCGGCGGGCGAGGATCATCTCCAGCAGGGCCAGGTGCTCCCGCTGCTTGTCGGCCAGGGCCTGCTCGCTGAACACGGTGCGCTTCAGCCATAAATGCCGGTAACGGGCGGCCTGATCCATCAGGGTCTGGCGTACCACCAGCAGCTGAGGCGAGTTGCAGCCGGCGGCCACCGCCTGATGAAACGCCTGATGGCGGGCGTCCCACTGGTTGAGCTGATCCTCCACCGAATCGAGATGGGTTACCTTGGCCAGGGCATGGTGGGCCGCCACCACGCCCGCTTCCCACAGATCGTCCCCCCGGGCCAGGGCCAGCTCCACAATCAACCCTTCCAGCTGGGCCCGGGCGTCGTAAATGTCCTGCAGCTCCGCCACCGACATGGGGCTGACGCGAAAGCCCCGCTGGCTCTCGGCAGTGACCAGCCGCTCCGAGACCAACTGTGACAGAGCTTCCCTGAGCGGGCTCACCCCCAGGCCATAGCGGGTTTTCAGGCTGCTCATACGCAGCTTTTCACCGGGACCAAAGTGGCTCTCAATGATGTCCTGTTTCAGTTGCTGGTAAGCGGTGCGGGCCAAGTTTTCCCGTGGGGCTTCGAGGCTGCTCATGGTGAATTCTCGCATCAAAGGAATGGGCCGCATTATAACGAAATTGTAACGGCGATCATAAAATCACCACGAATAATTGACACAAATCAAAAGTGTCGACATTTTATAAATACAGCGACATTAATAGCGTTCATCAACACAGTGTCATTACAAGGAAGCCTCATATGTCCAACATCGCCACCGCCGATTTCGTGAACCACCAGTACCAGGGGTTCAGCCTGTCTCCTTCCGCCGAGTCTCAGCGCCTGCTGGAGCTGCGCTTTGACGAACAAGTTGTGACCGCCTTTCTGCAGGCCACTGCCGAGTGGCCGGTGCAGGCGCTGGAGTACAAGTCCTTTCTGCGCTTTCGCGTGGCCCAGCTGTTGAACGATCTGTGCGGTCAGGCTCTGCAGCCGCTGCTGATCAGCACCCTGGTCGACCGCAATACCGGCGGCCTGCTGATCACCCCGGAAGGACTGAACCGGGTGGAGCAGGCCGAGGATATGGTCAAGTTCACCACCGCCGTGGCCCACCTGTTTGGCCGCTCCAACTTCGATGCCATGAGCGGTCAGTATTACGCCCGCTTCGTGGTGCAGAACAAGGACACCTCAGACAGCTACCTGCGTCAGGCCCACCGGGTGATGGAGCTGCACAACGACGGCACCTTTGTGGAGCAGGACACCGACTATGTGCTGATGCTGAAAATTGACGAGCAGAACATGGAAGGGGGCAATTCCCTGCTGCTGCACCTGGACGACTGGGAACACCTGGAACGCTTCTATGCCGACCCCATGGCCCATCGAGTGATGCGCTGGGCCGCACCACCCAGCAAAAATACCAGCAAGGACGTATTTCACGCCGTGTTCGACACCGATCGCAGCGGCAAGCCCATCATGTCCTACATCGATCAGTTCGTGCAGCCCAAAAACTACGAGGAAGGGGTGTGGCTGGCAGACTTGTCCGAGGCCCTGGAAACCAGCGCCCACCGGCTGTCGGTGCCGGTGCCTACCGGCTCCTTTCTGCTGATCAACAACCATTTCTGGCTGCACGGTCGCGACAAGTTTATCGCCCATGACGGCCTGCGCCGGGAGCTGATGCGCCAACGTGGCTACTTTACCCATGCCAAAACCCTGAAAAACCCGCGCCAGGTCTGAAGCCATTGACAGGGGGCCGCCAGCACCCTGATATTCAAAACAAAAACGGGACCGCCGGGGCTTGCTCCGGCGTTGCCTTCTTTCATCAAGAGTGAGCAGCACAGTGTTTGACTTCATCATTATCGGCGGCGGCATCGTCGGCATGTCCACCGCCTGGCAGCTGAAAAAAACCTATCCCGACAGCAAAATGCTGCTGTTGGAAAAGGAAAGCGGCCCGGCCCGACACCAGACCGGCCACAACAGCGGCGTGATCCATGCCGGCGTCTACTACACCCCGGGCAGCCTGAAGGCGAAGTTCTGCCTGGAAGGCAATCGCGCTACCAAAGAATTCTGCCGCGAGCACGACATTCCCTTTGATGAGTGCGGCAAGCTGCTGGTGGCCACCAATGAACTGGAAATGCAGCGCATGAAGGCGCTGTGGGACAGAAGCGAGGCCAACGGCCTGGAACGCTACTGGCTGGGCGGCGACGAGCTCAGGGAGCGCGAACCCAATATCACCGGCATGGGCGGCATCTTTGTGCCTTCCAGCGGCATTGTGGACTACAAAAAAGTAACCGCCGCCATGGGCAAGGAGTTTGAGCGCCTCGGCGGCGAAATTCGCTACAACGCCGAGGTCACCGGCCTGACCGAAGAGGCGAGCCGCGTGGTGGTGCAAACCACCCAGGGGGAGTTTGAGAGCAAGTTCCTGGTGTCCTGCTCCGGACTGATGGCCGACCGGGTGGTACGCATGCTGGGCCAGGAGCCCGAATTCAAGATCTGTCCGTTCCGCGGCGAGTATTACCTGCTCAAGCCCGAGCATAACCGCATTGTGAACCACCTGATCTACCCGATTCCGGATCCCAACATGCCCTTCCTCGGCGTGCACCTGACCCGCATGATCGACGGCACCGTGACCGTAGGCCCCAATGCCGTGCTGGCGTTCAAGCGTGAAGGCTACAACAAGCGCGATATTTCCCTGCGGGATACCCTGGAGATGCTCACCTACCCGGGCATTCTCAAGGTACTGATGAAAAACCTCAAACCCGGCCTGACCGAGATGAAAAACTCCATCAACAAGGCCGGCTACCTGGAGCTGGTGCGCAAATACTGCCCCAGCCTGGCCCTGGACGATCTCACCCCCTACCCTGCCGGCATTCGCGCCCAGGCGGTATCGAAAGACGGCCGGCTGGTGGACGACTTTTTGTTCGTCAACACTAAGCGTACCCTGAACGTATGCAACGCGCCGTCGCCGGCGGCTACCTCTGCCATTCCCATTGGTGGCTATATCGTCGACAAGATAAAGGAGCAGGTGGCGCAGCCTGCCGCCGTGGCCTGAGGATATTCACCCATAAAAAAGGGCAGACTCAAATGTCTGCCCAAAAAACACTGGCGAGTGTTCAGTACCTCTCTTCCCGTATGGTTTGTTAATCAGAAGCGATAGCCCATCCCCACCATCAGGCCGACGGGATCAATGTGGGCGGTATCCACCTTGGAACCCCCGACGGATACATCGGTGTCTATGTCCATATACCAAATCGAGGCGTTGACAAAGAGGTTATCGGTCACCGTCATATCCAGGCCGGCCTGGGCCGCCAGGCCCCAGGAGTCGTCGGCTTTGACCTCGGCACCATTCAGGGCGCCACGGCCTTCTTCATCAAAGAAAAAGGTGTAGTTCACGCCGGCGCCCACATAGGGCCGCACCTTGCTCTGGGCATTGCCGAAATAGTACTGGGCCATCAGGGTCGGTGGCAGGTGTTTTACGTTCGCAACTTCACTTCCCCCCATGCTGACACCATGAGAAAAAGGAGTGGCAGCCAGCAGCTCTACCCCCCAGTTGTCGGTGACCATATAGGAAAAGGTCAGGCCCAGCTGAGTGTTGGAGTCCACGTCAAAGGTTTCATCGGAATCGGTGGTCGGGGCCACGGTCATGGCACCACCGCGCACCAGAATATCACCGGCCTGGTGAGCAAAGGCGGACGGGGCCAGCAGGGCGGCGGCAACCAGAAAAGCGACTTTTTTCATTGTTAATCCTTTTTATCGATGACGGTTTTGCTGCGAAATATTCAACTGCCGCCAGTCTGCCTGAGCGGCCGCGCCGTTTTTTTGATTTAACGCAAAACCGCCCCGGTTTTTACTCCCAAGCCGCCATTTTTATCACCGTTAATAAAATACTCATTGCCCCTACTGGCCAAAACATTGGCCTTGGGGTATATCTTTATTTATCGAGTTCAGGCAACGCTTTTGGCGTTGCCTGCTTTTTTTTGTTGGAGGTTGATATGGCCCAGTTGCCGCCCATTACTATTTCTACACTGGATCTGGCCCGGCTTGAGGCCCTGCTCGACAAACAGCCCGACTCAGAAACCGTACGCCGGCTGGAAGATGAGCTGGAGCGCGCCCAGGTTGTCACGCCCGAAAACATGCCCGGTAATATCGTCACCATGAACTCGGTCATTCGCTTCAGCATGGCCGGCGGCGATACCTTTACCAAAACCCTGTGCTTTCCCCGGGATATTGACGGCAGCAAGGACAAAATCTCGGTCTTGGCGCCCATTGGCAGCGCCCTGCTTGGCCTTGAAGCCGGACAAAGCATCGAATGGCCCGGCCCCAACGGCAAGACCCTGACGGTGACCATTGCCGAAGTGGAATACCAGCCCGAACGGGCCGGCGATTTTCAGTCGTAAAATGAAAAAAGGCGCGGAGTGGCGCCTTTTTTCATTTTACGACCGACAAAAATAAACCGGAGCCCTTGCTCACATACCGCGGGCATTGCATGCTTTTTGTTTTTCGAGCATCCCCCTGTTATGAACGAGCTGTTCTCCAGCCTGCTGTTTTCCCTGTCCGTGACCGGCCCGATCTGCCTGCTGCTGATGCTGGGCTTTTTTCTGCGTCGCACACAAATGATGAACGAAGGCTTTATTGATGGAGCCAGCAAGCTGGTATTTAACATCACCCTGCCGGTGCTGTTGTTTACCAGCATAGTGAGCGCCGATTTCAGCCAAATGGCCAGCCCGGCGCTAATTCTTTACGGTATTGCCGCCACCCTGGTGGTGTATGTGCTGTTGGAAGGGCTGGCCACGCGCCTGACCGGTGAAAAGGCACTACGCGGCATTCTGGTGCAGGGCGCCTTTCGGGCCAATATGGCCATTGTGGGCCTGGCCTACGTACACAATGCCTATGGCAGCCAGGGGGTCGCGGCCATGGCTTTTTACGTGGCCTGCCTGACCATTCTGTTCAATATACTGGCGGTGATCACCCTGGGACGCAGCCTGAACAGTGGCAAGCCGGTACGGCCCGGCACCATTATGCTTGGCATCATCAAAAACCCGCTGATCATCGGTATTGTCGCCGCCCTGCCCGTGGCCCTTAGCGACTGGTCGATGCCGGAGGTAGTGATGAAGGCTGGCCAGTCACTGGCGCAAATGACACTGCCTCTGGCCCTGCTGTGCACCGGGGCGTCCCTCAACCTGAAGTCGGGCCGTGAAAGCAGCGGCCTGCTGCCAGCCATCGCGCTACTGCGGCTAATCATGGTACCCGGCGTCATCACCCTGGGAGCCTGGGGGGTGGGGTTTAACGGGGCCGAGCTGACCATGCTGTTTCTTGTTAATGCCTCACCCACCGCCGCCGCCAGTTATGTGATGGTCCGGGCCATGGGTGGCAATGCCGTGCTGGCCGCCAACATTATCGCCGTGACCACACTGGGCTCCCTGCTCACCACCAGCCTGGGAGTGACCCTGCTCGGGGCACTGAGCGGCTTTTGATGCAAGCCTGCCCGTAGTCACGTATGGTAGACCATATGTCTTTCTTCCTGGTATGAGTATGTCCCGAGAAAAAGCCCTGACCCTGGATGCCTTGCGGGTACTGGATGCCATTGACCGCCGCGGCAGTTTCGCCGCCGCCGCCGATGAGCTGGGCAAGGTCCCCTCGGCGCTCAGCTATACCATTCAGAAACTGGAAGACGAGCTGGATCTGACCTTGTTTGATCGCTCCGGCCACCGCACCCGTTTTACTCCTGTCGGCCGTCTGTTGCTGGACCAGGGCCGTCAGCTGTTGCAGGCTTCGGGCCAGCTGGTTGAAAGCGCCCGCGCCCTGGAGCGGGGCTGGGAAACCAGCCTGACCCTGGCGGTGGACGGCGTCCTACCGAGCCAGCGACTGTTTCCGCTGATTGAAGCCCTGTCACGGCAGAGTGATACCGATATTCGGCTGTCTCAGGAAATTCTCGCCGGCAGCTGGGAAGCGCTGGAAAGCGGCCGGGCCGATCTGATCATTGCCCCCCTACAGGAAGAAATGCCACTGACTCCCGGCATCAAACACAGTTTTCTCTATCGGGAAAGCTTCGTCTATGTGGCCCACCCCGAGCACCCCATCCATCGGGAAACCATCCCCGTCAGTGCCGAGGTGCTGCAGGGCTACCGGGCCATTGCCGTGGCCGATACCGCCCGAAACAAGCCGCCATTGACCTACCATTTGTTCAACAAGCAGTCCCGACTGACCGTTAGTACCATGCAGGACAAGATCAGCGCCCTGCGTGCCGGACTGGGCATCTCCACCCTGCCGGGAGCCTGGTTGAACGAGTTGCTGGAGCGGGGAGAACTGAAGCCCATCGAGGGAGTGGCACCCTACAGTACCGATGTGGTGCTGGCCTGGCGGCGGGACGCCATGGGCAAGGCCAAGAGCTGGCTGATTCGCCAGATCCCGGCCCTGTTTGAGGAAAAGAAAGGATCAGCGGGAGCGTGACGGAAGGAGCGCCTGTGCACGGGCGACCAGCGCATCCATCAGGCCGGTCTGCAGCAGCCAGGCTAGGCCAAAAGCGGCCACCGCAAAGGCCCCCACGTATATGTCGGTAAACCAATGGGCCCCGCCCATTACTCTGGGGGCGGAAAATACCACCACAAACAGGCAACCCCAGAGCCCTGCCTTCCAGGACAGATAACGCCAGGCAAAGGCGGTGAAGATCATCAGCATCAGGCCATGATCGCCGGGAAAGCTGTCTCCGGACGAGTCCTTGGTCTTGAATGATGCCAGCTCGGTCAGCCGTAATACATTGTCAAAAGTCAGAGTCGGGCTGGGCCGCTCCACCGGAATGGCACGGCCCAGCTGGTTCAGCCCCACGGCGGTCAGCAGCATGCACACACCAATAATCACCAGCCGGCGGCGCTGCTCGGAGTCAGCCTTACGATAGAAGCTGTAATACACGGCTCCCATGGCCAACAGAGCCACACCATCAAAGGCCCGGTTGTTGAGCGCCGCGATCAGGTTAACCCAGGCCTGGCTTTCCCCCAGCTTGTGATTAAAAAAGTAAAACACCGCCTTGTCGAGCTCGAACCAGAAACCATGGTTCGGCAGCCAGAACCAGCTGCCCAGCACCGCAAACGCCGCCAGGTTCCAGAACACCAGTTTTTTGTAATGAATAGACATGAGTCCCCCTTGAAACAAGGCGGGCATTGTACGGAATTTTTCTGATACTGTGCATTCTCGACAGTCACATACCGCTCGAAAACAGCCTTGGGCACTTTCACTCAGGGCATGATCAAAACCTGCTTCAAACTGCGCACCAGAGTGTCATCACGCGCGGGGCGGTGCGAAACGCAGCGACAGGCAGGACATGCCGCCGTCGAGCTTGGCAGCCTCGCTGTTGCCAATCAAACGCACCTTGTAGCCAGCCTTGTCGAGCAGCTCGGCCGTGCGCGGGAAGCCCGCCGGCATCAGCACCAGCTCGTTGAACCGAATGGTGTTGGCGCAGGCTTCTTCCCCTTCCGCGGTGTGAATCACCCGATAGCCGTCAAAGCAGTCGGTCGTGTCCAGCCGACGGGTCGACAGTATGGTGTCCTCGTCGAGCAGCGAGCAGTCGGTCTTGAAGTGCAATACGCCTTCGGGCGTGATCACCTCGCGCACCCGGTAACCGTAGGGCGCCACCAGCTGGCGCAGTTCCTCAATGCCGGCGGCATCGGTCCGGCTGGAGGTGCCGACCAGGATTTCCCGCTCGGTGGTGAGAATGTCACCGCCGTCGGCAAAGCCCGGCCCCTTAATGCGCAGTACCTCGGGATAAAACTGCTCCAGCGTCGGCACCATCTCGGCGGCCTCCCCCAGGCGCGACGCGGCGCCGGGACGCATGGCAATGGCAACCTCCGGCAGGCACAACGCCGCATCCTCAACGAACACCGAATCCGGGTACGCTTCGAGTGGATCCAGTACGGTAACCTTGGCGCCGGTCGACTCAAGGGCGGCCACATAGTCCTGGTGGTGCTGACGGAAAAGGTCGAGGCTGGGCTCGCCGGTATCAACGGCGCGCAGGCCCTTTACGATACTGGCACCCGGCCGGCGGGTGATCGCGTGGGTAAAAGTGTAGGAACGTGCAGTCACGGGGGTCTCCCTAATGGCAACGAGATTCGTCGCAGAAATTTATACGTTTGCATAAATTTATGCAAACGTATAAATTCTTTTGGAAAGTAGTAAGAAGCGGAGGCATCCATGCATGCTCGTAACATGAGGTCGGCGCCCGTCATCGAGGTGGCTAACCTGCACAAGACCTTCGGTCAAATCGAGGTGCTGAAGGGGATCGACCTGTCCGCGGCTCAGGGTGAAGTGGTGGCCCTCATAGGCGGCAGCGGATCCGGCAAGTCAACGACACTGCGGTGTCTTAACCTGCTTGAGACGCCCACCCGCACCGACCGCCTCCGCCTGCTGGGCGAAGACATTCTGCTGAAGCCCAACCGGGACGGTACCTCTACCGTTCAGGATCAAAAACAGCTGCGCCGGCTGCGCAGTCGTATCGCCATGGTGTTTCAAGGCTTCAACCTCTGGCCGCACATGTCGCTGGAGAAAAACGTCATGGAAGCGCAGGTCCAGGTGCTGGGCCGCTCAAAGGAGGAAGCACGGGAAGTCGCTCGGCGTCTGCTCGATCGCGTGGGTCTCGCCGATCGCCGCGACATGTATCCGCAGCAACTTTCCGGCGGTCAGCAGCAGCGCGGTGCCATCGCCCGCGCCCTGGCGGTGGATCCGGAAGTCATGCTGTTCGACGAGCCGACCTCGGCGCTTGATCCCGAACTGGTGGGCGAAGTGCTGACGGTCATGCGTGACCTGGCCGAGGAAAACCGCACCATGATCATCGTCACCCATGAAATGAAATTCGCGGCGGATGTCGCCGACAGGGTAATGTTTCTCAACCAGGGACGCGTTGAGGAGCAAGGGACGCCGGAGGAGATCTTCCAGGCGCCAAAATCGGAGCGTCTCAAACAGTTCATCAGCTCAATCGTCTGACTTCCGGAGATCATATGAAAATCACATCCAGCCTGTTTGCCGCCCTTGCTCTGTCTGCCGTCGCCTCAACGGCATCCGCGGAGGTCATCCGCCTCGGCTTTGCCACCGAACCCTATCCTCCCTTCGCCACACCGGACGCCACCGGCCAGGTCACCGGCTGGGAAGTGGACATCGCCAATGCCGTGTGCGCCGAGGCCAGGCTTGAGTGCGAGATTGTTACCACCTCCTGGGATAGCATTATCCCCGCCCTGCAGGCCGAGAAGCTCGACGTGATCGCCGCTTCACTGAGCATCAACGAAGAACGCCAGAAGGTGATCGACTTCTCCGACAAGTACTATCAGACCGGTGCCGCACTCGTTGCGGCCAAGGGCAGCGGCATGGCGCCCACTCCACAAGGCGTGACCGGCAAGACCATCGGCGTGCAGTCGGGCTCCGTGCACCAGGCCTATGCGCTCAAGCACTTCCCAAATGCCAATATCCGCGAGTACCAGACCCAGGATGAAGCCAACCAGGACGTCTTTTCCGGCCGCCTCGACGGCACCCTCGCCGACGTCATGGTACTCGACGGTTTCCTGACTTCGGACGAAGGTACGCTCTGCTGTGAAAACGTCGGCCTGGTCACCAACGACGAGAGCGTACTCGGCCTGGGCATCGGCTTTGGCCTGCGCAAGGGCAATGCGGCACTGCTGCAACAGCTGAACACGGCGATCGCCGCGATCCGTGCCAACGGCACCTACGATGCCATCACCGCCAAATATTTCGACTTCAACATCTACGGCGAATAAGGCGCCGTTGCGCAGCGTGACGAACACAACCCAGCCCGAAGGAGACCAGGATGGCGATTAACTACCGTGACATGGAGATGACGGAACTGCTCTCGCTCTCGCCTCCCGGCTGGGGCGGCGCGCTGCTCGACGGGCTGATCGTGTCGCTCAAGATCACGCTGCTGGGATATGGCCTAGGACTGCTCATCGGACTGGCCGGTGCAACGCTGAAACGCTCCGGCGGCCCGGTGGCCCGCGATATGATGGCAGTCTATACCACCCTGGTACGTGCGGTGCCGGAACTCGTGCTGATCTTGATCGGCTATTTCGCCGTACCGCAACTGCTCAATCAGGTGCTAACGTCATTTGGCTACGAGCAAATCGAGATCAGCGGTTTTCTCGTCGGTGTGCTGGTGATCGGCTTCGTCCAGGGCGCCTATGCCACCGAGGTGTTGCGTGGCGCTCTGGGGGCGGTCAATCCGGGGCATATCGAGGCAGCCCGCAGCTTTGGTATGCACCCATTGCGCATTTTCTACCGCATCACTCTGCCGGAGATGGTGCCGCTCGCCCTGCCCGGTCTGTCGAACCTCTGGCTTACCGCCACCAAGGATACCGCCTTGCTGGCCGTGGTCGGCTTCACCGAGCTGACACTGGCGGCGCGCCAGGCCGCCGGCGCAACCAAACACTACTTTCTGTTCCTGCTCGCCGCCGGCGCCCTCTATCTGGCCGTGACGCTGATCTCCGGCTGGCTGTTCCAGTGGCTCGAGAAACATTTCAGCCGGGGGATGCGCCGTGCCTGAGTTACGCACACTCAAACCGCACCGGCTGCTGATGGCCGCTATCGCGTTGGCCGCTTTCGCCGCGGCGGCGCTGAACATGGACTGGAGCTGGCTGCCGAAATACCAGGGTCAGATGATCGATGCCCTCGGTGTCACCGTGGCGCTGTTCGTCACCTCGGTGCTGGCCGGCGCCCTGCTCGCCGTGCCACTGGGTCTGGCACAGGCCGCAGGGCCATGGCCATTGGCCTGGCTCGCCCGCGGATTCTGCACCGTTATTCGCGGTACACCTATCCTGCTGCAGATGTGGCTGCTCTACTACGGCCTGGGATCGCTGTTCCCCTACATGCCGGAACTGCGACAAAGCCCAATCTGGCCTTACCTGATCGAGGCCTGGCCCTATGCCTTTGTGGCGCTGACCTTGTCATTCGCGGGTTACGAGGGTGAAGTGATGCGCGGCGCCTTCAGAGGGGTGCCCCGTGGCGAGCTGGAAGCGGCCCACTCCATGGGTATGACGCCTTTCACCATTCTGCGGCGCATCTGGCTGCCGCGGGCGATACAGCGGGTGTTACCGACCCTCGGTGGTGAACTGATCCTGCACCTCAAGGCCACGCCCCTGGTCGCCACCATTGCAGTGATCGACATCTACGCCATTATCGCCCGCATTCGTCAGGAAACCTTTATCACCTACGAGCCCTTGCTGTTGCTGGCGTTTATCTACACCCTGCTAGCGGCCAGCATCGCGCTGGGGGTTTGGCTGCTGGAAAGACGGCTTCCGGCGAAAGCATAAAGTTGCATGTTTCCCGACTTCACTTCGGGTACAGTCGCATTCGAAAAAAGATGACTGGAAACAGTAGTCAGACGGAATAACTCAATATGCAAGTCAAAACCGGCAGGATCCGGCAAGAGAATACCGAAGAGCGACGCGCGGATCTTATCGCGGCCACCCTGCGCGTGATCGCGCGCGAGGGCGTCCGGGGCGCCACCGTGCGCTCCATTTCCAAAGAGGCTGACGTAACCCAGGGGCTTATCCGCTACTACTTCAAGTCCAAGGACGAGCTGATCGCGGCAGCCTATGAAACCTACATGGGCGACCTCGTCAATGCCGCCGATGCAGCTTCCCAAGGGAGTGGCTCGGCGCGCCGGCGCTTGGCCAAGTTTGTACAGGTCTCGCTCGAGCCACCCGTCACCAGTCACGCCTCGGTGGCGATCTGGGCCGGCTTCTTTGAAGTGCTGCTGCACGACCCCGCCATGAAGGCCAGCCATAATCGCAGCTACGACAAACTACGGCTACACCTCAAGACATTGATCCGTGACCTGTTCGACGAGACCGGCCGTATCGCCAGCGACGACCAGCTGCGTCGCCTCAGTATTGCGGGCAACGCCGTGCTGGACGGACTCTGGCTCGAGGGCGGAGCCCTGGCCGAAGTATTTCATGAAGGCGAACTGGTGCAGGTCGGCCTCGACAGTTTCAGCGCTCTGCTTGGAGTAGACCTGAACACCCAGTACTGAGCACCTGACGCCGCTCAGGTCATGGCAAACATTGTCCAGCCCATTCCAACATCTGCCAATGACAATCACTCGGGGAGAAAAACTCGCTGCACAGGAAATATCCTCCCCCTCCTCTCGCTACTATCCAGTTTATATGTGCCTTCCAGTATTGCTGTATTCATCTCATTCAAGTGGTGATCCTATACGGAATTACTGAGGGGATGGTGAGCTGCCATTGCCGCCATGGCAAGTGAACAGTCATATTTACGACGTGACCTTTGACCTCCGGTAAAAACAGGGCTCGGGTCACAGAATGGTCACGAAGGATGATTTGACGGGTTAAGTGAGGATGATTTTACCGAGGACAGAAAAGCAAAAAGCCCTTAGCTATCAACTAGCTAAGGGCTTCTTTAAGATGGCGGAGCGGACGGGACTCGAACCCGCGACCCCCGGCGTGACAGGCCGGTATTCTAACCAACTGAACTACCGCTCCGCATAAAGCTGTATAGTCAGAGTACTAAATTGGGTGCCTGGCAGTGACCTACTTTCACATGGCAGCTGCCACACTATCATCGGCGCGGGTGCGTTTCACTACTGAGTTCGGCATGGAGTCAGGTGGTTCCACAACGCTATGGCCGCCAGGCATAAAATCGTCATTCGGAAAAAGCGTTTGTGATGAAGAATTCGTTCTTGAGACCGCAAGTCTCTCACACTTCTTGGGTGTTGTATGGTTAAGCCGCACGGGTCATTAGTACAGGTTAGCTGCACGCCTCACAGCGCTTCCACACCCTGCCTATCAACGTCCTGGTCTCGGACGGCCCTTTAGAGGTAT
>NZ_NBIM01000010.1 GCF_002242685.1 Oceanimonas doudoroffii | reverse complement strand
CCGGTCGTGTAGAGCGTGGTATCGTTCGCGTTGGTGAAGAAGTGGAAATCGTTGGTATCAAAGACACCACCAAGACCACCTGTACCGGCGTTGAAATGTTCCGCAAGCTGCTGGACGAAGGCCGTGCCGGTGAGAACGTTGGTGTTCTGCTGCGTGGTACCAAGCGTGAAGATGTTGAGCGTGGTCAGGTTCTGGCCAAGCCGGGCACCATCACTCCGCACACTCGTTTCGAGTCCGAAGTGTACGTTCTGTCCAAGGACGAAGGTGGCCGTCACACTCCGTTCTTCAAGGGCTACCGTCCGCAGTTCTACTTCCGTACTACTGACGTGACCGGTACCATCGAACTGCCGGAAGGCGTTGAAATGGTCATGCCTGGCGACAACATCAAGATGGACGTGAACCTGATCGCTCCCATCGCGATGGAAGAAGGTCTGCGCTTCGCCATCCGTGAAGGTGGCCGTACCGTTGGTGCCGGCGTTGTAGCCAAAATCATCGAGTAATAGCGCTTACAATCGCTTCACAAAGCCCCTATAATAGGGGCTTTGTTGTATTAGGGGCGTAGTTCCAATTGGTAGAACGGCGGTCTCCAAAACCGACGGTTGGGGGTTCGAGTCCCTCCGCCCCTGCCACTTACCTCGCCGTCGGCGGGGTTTTTGCGTCTGTAACGGACTCGGAATATTTAGACAGGTAGCTTATGAGTGCAAATACCGAGAACCAGGGCGGGGCCAAGGATACCCTGCTGTGGGGTCTGGTTTTCATTATTCTGATCGCAGCCGTGGTCGCCAATTATCTTTACAGTGACCTGGCGGTCTTCATTCGCGCTGCCGGCGTGGTAGTGGCAGCAGGAATTGCTGGTCTGCTGGCATATCAGACCAAAAAGGGAAAAAGCAGCTTTGCCTTTGCCCGGGAATCTCGCCTGGAAATGCGCAAGGTGGTCTGGCCGACCCGTCAGGAAAGCATTCAGACCACGCTTATCGTACTGGCCGTGACCGCCCTGGTTGGCCTGTTTTTGTTTTTGCTGGATGGCCTGCTGGTGTGGCTGGTCAACCTGGTAACCGGAGTATAAGGATTCACCATGTCAGAACAAAGAATGCGTTGGTATGTGGTCCAGGCGTTTTCCGGATATGAAGGCCGCGTAGCCAAGTCGCTGCGTGAACATATCAAAATGCACGGCATGGAAGATCAATTCGGCGAAGTGCTGGTACCCACCGAGGAAGTGGTGGAAATGCGTGCCGGTCAGAAGCGCAAGAGCGAGCGCAAATTCTTTCCCGGCTACGTGCTGGTGCAAATGCAGATGAATGATGGCACCTGGCACCTGGTGCGCAGCATTCCCCGCGTCATGGGCTTTATCGGTGGCACCCCCGAACGCCCGGCGCCGATTTCCGACAAGGAAGCCGATGCCATCCTCAACCGCCTGCAGGACGCGGTGGACAAGCCGAAACCCAAAACCCTGTTCGAACCGGGCGAAGTGGTGCGGGTGTCCGATGGTCCCTTCGCCGACTTTAACGGCGTGGTGGAAGAAGTGGACTACGAAAAGAGCCGACTCAAGGTGTCCGTGCTGATCTTCGGTCGTTCCACCCCGGTAGATCTGGAGTTTGGTCAGGTCGAGAAAACCTGATCATATTTCGAGCGCAAGGCTTGAGCAGGGCGGCAAATTGCACTACAATTTGCCGCCCTTTTATTGTTGGGGAGCCGTTAGAGGAGTACTGCTCCGAGGCGCTAACACCCATTTTTGAGGTAATTATCAATGGCTAAAAAAGTACAAGCGTACATCAAGCTGCAGGTTGCAGCTGGTGCAGCTAACCCGAGCCCGCCCGTAGGTCCTGCCCTGGGTCAGCACGGTGTTAACATCATGGAATTCTGTAAGGCGTTCAACGCCCGTACAGACAGCCTGGAAAAGGGCTCTCCGATCCCGGTTGTTATCACCGTATACAGCGATCGCTCCTTTACCTTTGAAACCAAGACTCCGCCCGCAGCCTTCCTGCTGAAGAAAGCTGCCGGCATCAAGTCCGGTTCCGGTGTACCGAACAAGACCAAGGTTGGTACCGTGACCCGTGCTCAGCTGGAAGAAATCGCCGCCGTCAAGACTCCGGACATGACCGGTGCTGACGTTGACGCCCGCGTGCGTTGCCTCGAAGGTTCTGCCCGTTCCATGGGCCTGGTAGTGGAGGGCTGAGACCATGGCTAAACTGACCAAGCGTATGCGTACCATCCGTGAGCGTGTAGATGCCACTCGCGAGTACGAAATCAACGAAGCCATCGCCCTGCTGAAAGAACTGGCCACCGCCAAGTTCGTTGAAAGCATCGACGTAGCCGTTAACCTGGGCATCGACGCTCGTAAATCCGACCAGAACGTACGTGGCGCCACCGTGCTGCCCCACGGCACCGGTCGTGACGTACGCGTTGCCGTGTTCACTCAGGGCGCCAACGCCGAAGCCGCCAAGGCTGCCGGTGCCGACCTGGTAGGCATGGAAGACCTGGCCGAGCAGGTTAAAGCCGGTGAACTGAACTTTGACGTGGTTATCGCTTCTCCCGACGCCATGCGCGTTGTGGGTATGCTGGGCCAGATTCTGGGCCCGCGCGGTCTGATGCCGAACCCCAAGGTTGGCACCGTGACCCCGAACGTTGCCGAAGCCGTGCAGAATGCCAAGGCTGGTCAGGTGCGCTACCGTAACGACAAGAACGGTATCATCCACACCACCATCGGCAAGGCCGACTTCGATGCCGACAAGCTGAAAGGCAACCTGGAAGCCCTGCTGGGCGCCCTGAAGCGTGCCAAGCCCGCTTCTTCCAAAGGCCAGTACATCAAGAAAGTCAGCCTGTCCACCACCATGGGCGCCGGTCTGGCTGTTGATCAATCCGGTCTGGATGTTGCTTAATTAAGCATTTACAAGGCGCGGCAATTCTCGTAGAATTTTGCGCCTTGTTATTTGGTTGGGGGCTTCGACTCCCGTCCAAGACCGCTGGAGCCGCAAGGCTTAATGTTCCAGCGTAGATGGTGCCGGGACCCAGTTAGAAAGCATTTTCTTTCTTCTGGAATTCGCCACCTTGGTGCCTCTGTATAGAGGCGTGTGTTTAATCTGGGAATTTCCCAGGTGGAATCCAGGAGTTTAGCCAATGGCATTAAGACTCGACGACAAAAAAGCAATTGTTGCTGAAGTCAACGAAGCTGCCAAGGGCGCCCTGTCTGCAGTCGTTGCCGATTCTCGCGGCGTGACTGTGGCTGCCATGACCACCCTGCGCAAGCAAGCCCGTGAAAACGGTATCTACCTCAAGGTAGTCCGTAACACTCTGGCTCGCCTGGCAGTGGAAGAGACCAGCTACGAGTGCCTGAAAGAGGTATTCGTTGGTCCGACCCTGATCGCGTTCTCCAATGAGCACCCGGGCGCTGCCGCTCGTCTGTTCAAGGACTTTGCCAAAGAGCAAAGCGCGTTTGAGGTGAAAGGTCTGGCTTTCGAGGGCGAATTTATCCCTGCGGCCGACATTGACCGCCTCGCCAAGCTGCCGACTTACGACGAAGCAATTGCGAAGCTGATGGCGACCATGAAAGAAGCCTCCGCTGGCAAGCTGGTTCGTACCTTTGCTGCCCTGCGCGACAAGAAAGAAGCCGAAGCCGCCTAAGGCGCGTTTGGCTGCTTGATTACCGTATACTTCAGAACATTAGGAATTTGAGTCATGTCTATCACTAAAGACCAAATCATCGAAGCCGTTGCAGAAATGTCTGTAATGCAGGTTGTTGAACTGATTGAAGCCATGGAAGAGAAGTTCGGCGTTTCTGCCGCTGCTGCCGTAGCCGTAGCCGGTGACGCCGGTGCCGCTGCTGCCGAAGAGCAGACCGAGTTCGACGTAATCCTGACCGGTGCCGGTGCCAACAAGGTTGCCGTTATCAAGGCCGTTCGCGGCGCCACCGGCCTGGGCCTGAAAGAAGCCAAAGGTCTGGTTGAGTCCGCTCCTGCCGCTGTTAAAGAGCAGCTGAGCAAAGGCGAAGCCGAAGCACTGAAGAAAGAACTCGAAGAAGCCGGTGCTTCTGTTGAGCTCAAATAAGCTAGACTATAGCTTAGCGGCCTGAGCAATCAGGCTAGGGCTGGTGAATCTTTATTCACCGGCCCTTTTGCGCTGTGGGATGAGGGGAATTTTCACGTCGTTTTAGCCTCTCGTTGTTCCAGCCACCGAGTGTTGTCGAGACATTCGGCCAACAAGAAACGATGTTATCAGAGCTGTCCCATTTGGGCAGAGTGGGTCACTTATCAGCGAGCTGAGGAACCCTATGGTTTACTCTTATACAGAGAAAAAACGCATTCGTAAGGACTTCGGTAAGCGTGACCAGGTCTTGGACACGCCTTACCTGCTGTCAATCCAGCTTGACTCCTTCAAACAGTTTATTGAAGCAGATCCTCAAGGCGAGTACGGTCTGGAAGCGGCTTTCCGCAGCGTTTTCCCTATCACTAGCTATTCTGGCACTGCCGAGCTGCAGTATGTCAGCTATCGTCTGGGTGAGCCCGTATTTGACGTGCAGGAATGTCAGATCCGTGGCGTGACCTACTCGGCGCCGTTGCGCGTCAAGTTGCGTATGGTCCTGTACGACAGAGAAGCCGCCGCCGGCACTGTCAAGGACATCAAGGAGCAAGAAGTCTACATGGGCGAAATCCCGCTCATGACTGAGAACGGTACCTTTGTGATCAACGGTACCGAGCGGGTAATCGTCTCCCAGCTGCACCGCAGCCCGGGTGTGTTTTTCGATCACGATCGCGGCAAGACCCACTCCTCCGGTAAGGTCCTGTATAACGCCCGCGTGATCCCTTACCGTGGTTCCTGGCTCGATTTTGAATTCGATCCCAAAGACAACCTGTTTGTCCGGATCGACCGTCGCCGCAAACTGCCGGCGTCCATTATTCTGCGCGCGCTTGACTTCACCACCGAAGACATTCTGTCCACCTTCTTTGAAACCACCCGTTTCGAAGTGGCCGACGGCAAGCTGATGATGGAGCTCAAGCCCGAGCGCCTGCGTGGTGATACCGCCTCCTTCGACATTCTGGTCGACGGTGAAGTGCTGGTTGAAACCGGTCGCCGCATCACTGCCCGCCATATTCGCCAGCTGGAAAAGGCCGGCGTCGAGCAGCTGGAAGTGCCGGTGGAATACGCCGTCGGCAAGGTGGCCGCCAAGGACTACATCAACGCCGACACCGGCGAAGTGATGGTCGCCGCCAACAGCGAGCTGAGCCTGGAAAACCTGGCCAACCTGTCTGTGGCCGGCATCAAGCAGTTCGAGACCCTGTTCACCAACGAACTGGATCACGGCGCCTACATGTCCGAGACCCTGCGCATCGATTCTGCCACTACCCGCCTCGAGGCGCTGGTGGAAATCTATCGCATGATGCGTCCGGGCGAGCCGCCCACCCGCGAAGCGGCCGAGACCCTGTTTGAGAACCTGTTCTTCACCGACGATCGCTACGACCTGTCTACCGTCGGTCGTATGAAGTTCAACCGCCGCCTGTTGCGCGAAGAGCTGAATGGTCCGGGTACCCTGACCAAGTCCGACATCGTCGACGTGATGAAGCAGCTGATCGCCATCCGCAACGGTGTGGACGAGGTGGACGATATCGACCACCTGGGCAACCGTCGTATTCGCTCCGTGGGCGAAATGGCCGAAAACCAGTTCCGTGTTGGTCTGGTTCGCGTTGAGCGCGCGGTGAAGGAGCGTCTGTCTCTGGGCGATCTGGATACCCTGATGCCTCAGGACCTGATCAATGCCAAGCCGATCAGCGCCGCAGTGAAGGAGTTCTTTGGTTCCAGCCAGCTGTCCCAGTTCATGGACCAGAACAACCCGCTGTCCGAAGTGACCCACAAGCGCCGTATTTCGGCCCTAGGCCCGGGCGGCCTGACCCGTGAACGTGCCGGCTTTGAGGTACGAGACGTACACCCGACCCACTACGGTCGCCTGTGCCCCATCGAGACGCCTGAAGGTCCGAACATCGGTCTGATCAACTCGCTGGCCTGCTACTCCCGCACCAACGAATACGGTTTCCTCGAGACGCCGTATCGCCGTGTGGTTGACGGTCAGATCACCGACGAGGTGGATTACCTGTCCGCCATCGAGGAAGGTCACTTCGTCATCGCCCAGGCCAACGCCGCCATCGACGAAGAAGGTCGCCTGCTCGACGAGCTGGTACCGTCCCGTCACAAGGGCGAAGCCACCTACATGAACGCCGACCAGGTGCAGTACATGGACGTGAGCCCGCAGCAGATCGTTTCCGTGGCTGCCTCACTGATCCCGTTCCTGGAACACGATGACGCCAACCGGGCACTGATGGGCTCGAACATGCAGCGTCAGGCCGTGCCGACCCTGAAGGCGGACAAGCCGCTGGTGGGTACCGGTATCGAGCGGGCCGTGGCCGTTGACTCCGGCGTAACCGCCGTGGCCAAGCGGGGCGGTGTGGTCGACTATGTCGACGCGTCACGCATCGTGGTCAAGGTGAACGAAGAAGAGATGCTGCCCGGCGAAGCCGGTATCGACATCTACAACCTGACCAAGTACACCCGTTCCAACCAGAACACCTGCATCAACCAGCGTCCTTGCGTGATGCCCGGTGAGCGCGTGATCAGCGGTGACGTACTGGCCGACGGCCCGTCCACCGATCTGGGTGAACTGGCCCTGGGTCAGAACCTGCGCGTGGCCTTCATGCCCTGGAACGGCTACAACTTCGAAGACTCCATCCTGCTCAGCGAGCGGGTGGTGATGGAAGATCGCCTGACCACCATTCACATTCAGGAACTGTCCTGTATCTCCCGTGACACCAAGCTGGGTCCGGAAGAGATCACCGCCGACATTCCCAACGTGGGTGAGGCCGCCCTGAGCAAGCTGGACGAGTCCGGCATCGTTTACGTGGGTGCCGAAGTGAAGCCCGGCGACATTCTGGTGGGCAAGGTGACGCCGAAGGGCGAAACCCAGCTGACCCCGGAAGAGAAGCTGCTGCGTGCCATCTTTGGTGAGAAGGCGTCCGACGTGAAGGACTCTTCCCTGCGCGTGCCCAACTCCGTGTACGGTACCGTTATCGACGTTCAGGTGTTTACCCGTGACGGCGTCGAGAAGGACAAGCGTGCCCAGGACATCGAGCACATGCAGCTCAAGCAGGCCAAGAAAGACCTGACCGAAGAGTTCAGCATTCTTGAAGACGGCATCTTCGCTCGTGCCCGTTCCGTGCTGATCGCCGCCGGCATGAGCGCCGATAAGGTGTCCAAGCTGGCCCGGGAAAAACTGCTGGAGCAGGCCCTCGACGACGAAGGCAAGCAGGTTGAACTGGAGCAAATCGCCGAGCAGTACGCCGAACTGAAGGCCGACTTCGACAAGAAGTTCGAAAACAAGCGTCGCAAGATCACTCAGGGCGATGACCTGGCCCCGGGCGTGCTCAAGATCGTCAAAGTGTATCTGGCGGTGAAGCGTCGCATTCAGCCCGGTGACAAGATGGCGGGTCGTCACGGTAACAAGGGTGTGGTATCCACCATTGTGCCGATTGAAGACATGCCTCACGACGAACACGGCCGTCCGGTCGACATCGTGCTCAACCCGCTGGGTGTACCCTCGCGGATGAACATCGGTCAGATTCTGGAAACCCACCTGGGCCTGGCGGCCAAGGGCATCGGTGAAAAGATCGACCGCATGATCAAGGAGCAGCAGGAGCTGGCCCGTCTGCGCGAGTTCATTCAGGAAGTCTACAATCTGGGTGACGGCGTACGGCAGAAAGTGGATCTGTCCACCTTCTCCGACGACGAAGTTCGCGTGCTGGCCAACAACCTGCGCAAGGGCATGCCCATTGCCACGCCGGCGTTTGATGGTGCCCGCGAGTACGAGATCAAGCGTCTGCTGAAGCTGGCCGATCTGCCCGAATCCGGCCAGATCACCCTGTTCGACGGCCGTACCGGTAACGCCTTTGAGCGTCCGGTCACCGTGGGCTACATGTACATGCTGAAGCTGAACCACCTGGTGGACGACAAGATGCATGCCCGTTCTACCGGCTCCTACAGTCTGGTCACCCAGCAGCCGCTGGGCGGTAAGGCCCAGTTCGGTGGTCAGCGTTTCGGGGAGATGGAAGTGTGGGCGCTGGAAGCGTACGGCGCCGCCTACACCCTGCAGGAAATGCTGACCGTCAAGTCGGACGATGTAAACGGCCGGACCAAGATGTACAAGAACATCGTGGACGGCGATCACCGCATGGAGCCGGGCATGCCCGAGTCCTTCAACGTACTGCTGAAGGAAATCCGCTCCCTGGGTATCAACATCGAGCTGGAAGAAAGTTAAGGCACCAGACTGCCTCGGAAATAACGGCGCCCCCGCTCTCTAGGGAGTAGGGGCGCCCAGGTAGAACTCCTCACAGGAGACTAACGTGAAAGACTTGCTTAAGTTTTTGAAAGCGCAGAGTAAGACTGAAGAGTTTGACGGTATCAAAATCGGTCTGGCCTCGCCCGACATGATCCGCTCTTGGTCCTATGGCGAAGTCAAAAAGCCTGAGACCATTAACTACCGTACCTTCAAGCCGGAGCGTGACGGCCTTTTCTGTGCCCGGATCTTCGGACCGGTCAAGGACTATGAGTGTTTGTGCGGCAAGTACAAGCGCCTCAAGCACCGCGGCGTGATCTGTGAAAAGTGCGGCGTTGAAGTTACCCAGACCAAGGTGCGCCGTGAGCGCATGGGTCACATCGAGCTGGCCAGCCCGGTTGCCCACATCTGGTTCCTGAAGTCCCTGCCGAGCCGTATTGGCCTGCTGCTGGACATGACCCTGCGCGATATCGAGCGGGTGCTGTACTTTGAATCCTACGTGGTTATCGAGCCGGGCATGACCAGCCTGGAGCGCGGCCAGATGCTGTCTGAAGAGCAGTACCTGGACTCGCTGGAAGAGTGGGGTGACGAATTCGACGCCAAGATGGGCGCCGAGGCCGTGCTGGCCCTGCTGAAAGACATCGATCTCGAAGGTGAAATCAACGTCATGCGTGAGGAGCTGGATTCCACCAACTCCGAAACCAAGCGCAAGAAGATCACCAAGCGTCTGAAGCTGATGGAAGCCTTCCACTTCTCCGGCAACAAGCCCGAGTGGATGGTCATGACGGTACTGCCGGTACTGCCGCCGGATCTGCGTCCGCTGGTGCCGCTGGATGGTGGCCGCTTCGCGACCTCGGATCTGAACGATCTGTATCGCCGGGTGATCAACCGGAACAACCGTCTGAAGCGCCTGCTGGACCTGGCTGCGCCCGACATCATCGTGCGCAACGAAAAGCGCATGCTGCAGGAATCCGTTGACGCCCTGCTGGACAACGGCCGTCGTGGCCGTGCCATCACCGGCTCCAACAAGCGCCCGCTGAAGTCCCTGGCCGACATGATCAAGGGTAAGCAGGGCCGTTTCCGTCAGAACCTGCTGGGTAAGCGGGTCGACTACTCCGGTCGTTCCGTTATCACCGTGGGTCCGACCCTGCGCCTGCATCAGTGCGGTCTGCCCAAGAAGATGGCCCTGGAGCTGTTCAAGCCCTTCATCTACGGCAAGCTGGAAACCCGCGGCCTGGCCACCACCATCAAGGCGGCCAAGAAGATGGTTGAGCGCGAAGAAGCCGTAGTCTGGGATATCCTGGACGAGGTGATTCGCGAGCACCCGGTGCTGCTGAACCGTGCGCCCACCCTGCACCGTCTGGGTATTCAGGCGTTCGAGCCGGTGCTGATCGAAGGCAAGGCCATTCAGCTGCACCCCCTGGTGTGTGCGGCCTATAACGCCGACTTCGACGGTGACCAGATGGCGGTACACGTACCGCTGACCCTGGAAGCCCAGCTCGAAGCCCGCGCGCTGATGATGTCCACCAACAACATTCTGTCTCCCGCCAACGGCGAGCCGATCATCGTCCCGTCCCAGGACGTGGTACTGGGTCTGTACTACATGACCCGTGATCGCATCAACGCCAAGGGCGAGGGCATGCTGCTGACCAGCCCGAAGGAAGCCGAAAAGGTATACCGCGCCGGTCATGCCGAGCTGCACGCTCGGGTCAAGGTGCGCATCACCGACTTTGAGAAGCAGGAAGACGGTACCCTGGTGAAGCGTACCGCCGTGCGTGACACCACCATCGGCCGCGCCATCCTGAGCCTGATCGTACCCAAGGGCATGCCCTTTGAAATGATCGACCAGGCCATGGGCAAGAAGCAGATCTCCAAGCTGCTGAACGGCTGCTATCGCCTGCTGGGCCTGAAGCACTCCGTTATCTTCGCCGATCAGCTGATGTATACCGGTTTCCATTACGCCACCCTGTCCGGTGTGTCCGTGGGCATCAACGACATGGTGATTCCGGATGCCAAGAAGGACATCATCGACGAGGCCGAAGCCGAAGTGACCGAGATTCAGGACCAGTTCCAGTCCGGTCTGGTTACCGCCGGTGAGCGCTACAACAAGGTTATCGATATCTGGGCCAGCGCCAACGAGCGGGTGTCCAAGGCGATGATGGAAAACCTGTCAAAGGACACCGTGCTCAACCGCGACGGCGAAGAAGAGCTGCAGGACTCCTTTAACAGCATCTACATGATGGCCGACTCCGGCGCCCGGGGTAGTGCCGCCCAGATCCGTCAGCTGGCGGGTATGCGGGGCCTGATGGCCAAGCCGGACGGCTCCATCATCGAAACGCCGATCATTGCGAACTTCCGTGAAGGTCTGAACGTACTGCAGTACTTCATCTCGACCCACGGTGCCCGTAAGGGTCTGGCCGATACCGCACTGAAGACCGCGAACTCCGGTTACCTGACTCGTCGTCTGGTGGACGTGGCCCAGGATCTGGTGATTACCACCGACGACTGTGGTACTCACGAAGGTCTGTGGATGATGCCGCTGATCGAAGGCGGTGACGTGGTAGAACCCCTGCGCGAGCGCGTACTGGGCCGGGTTGTGGCCGAGGATGTGATCAAGCCGGGTACCGAAGACGAAGTGCTGGTGGCCCGCAACACCCTGCTCGACGAGCAGCTGTGTGATCTGCTGGAAGCCAGCTCCGTCGACCGCGTCAAGGTGCGTTCCGTTATCACCTGTGACAACGACCACGGCGTCTGTGCCCACTGTTACGGTCGTGATCTGGCCCGTGGCCACCTGGTTAACCAGGGCGAGGCAGTCGGTGTTATCGCCGCCCAGTCCATCGGTGAGCCGGGCACCCAGCTGACCATGCGTACCTTCCACATCGGTGGTGCGGCATCGCGGGCGGCGGCAGAGAGCAGCATTCAGGTCAAGCACAGCGGTACCGTCAAGCTGCAGAATGCCCAGACCGTTACCAACATGGACGGCAAGACCGTTATCGTGTCCCGTTCTTCCGAGCTGACCATCATCGACGAGATGGGCCAGACCCGGGAAAACCACAAACTGCCCTACGGTGCCGTGCTGGAGCAACAGGACGGTGGTTTGGTGCAGGCCGGTCAGGTAGTAGCCAACTGGGATCCGCATACTCACCCGATCATTACCGAGGTGGCGGGCCGCGTGAAGTTCATCGACATGATCGATGGCGTCACCATCAGCCGTCAGACCGACGAGCTGACCGGTCTGTCCAGCATCGTGGTGATGGACGTGAACGAGCGTCCCAGCTCCGGTAAGGAACTGCGCCCCACCGTCAAGCTGGTAGACGACGCCGGCAAGGACGTGTTCATTCCGGACACCGATCTGTCAGCCCTGTACTTCCTGCCCGGCCGCGCCATCGTGAGCCTGGAAGACGGTGCTCAGGTTAACGTGGGTGATGCCGTGGCCCGTATTCCCCAGGAATCCGGCGGTACCAAGGACATCACCGGTGGTCTGCCGCGGGTTGCCGACCTGTTCGAAGCCCGTCAACCGAAAGAGCCGGCAATTCTGGCCGAGATCTCCGGCACCATCTCCTTTGGCAAGGAAACCAAGGGCAAGCGCCGCCTGGTGATCACGCCGCTGGAAGGGGGCGATGCCTACGAAGAGATGATTCCGAAGTGGCGTCACCTCAACGTGTTCGAAGGTGAGAAGGTCGAGAAGGGCGAAGTGCTGGCCGACGGCGCCGAGTCTCCCCACGACATTCTGCGTCTGCGCGGCATCAGCCCGGTGGCGAACTACATCGTCAACGAGGTGCAGGAGGTTTACCGCCTGCAGGGTGTTAAGATCAACGACAAGCACATCGAAACCGTGGTGCGTCAGATGCTGCGTCGTGCCGAGATCATGGACGCCGGTGATTCCGACTTTATCGAAGGCGAACAGGCCGAAGTGGTGCGCATTCGCCAGGCCAACCGTGCCCTGGAAGCCGACGGCAAGCGTACCATCGGCTACCGCCACGTGCTGATGGGTATTACCAAGGCCTCACTGAGCACCGAGTCCTTCATCTCGGCGGCCTCCTTCCAGGAGACCACTCGAGTGCTGACCGAAGCGGCCGTGGCCGGCAAGGTCGACGACCTGCGTGGTCTGAAGGAGAACGTGATCGTGGGTCGCCTGGTACCGGCCGGTACCGGTTTTGCCTACCATCAGGGCCGTCAGGCCCGTCGTCAGCCGGAACAGCCGGTGAAAATCTCCGCCGACGAAGCCGAGCAGAGCCTCGCCGACCTGCTGAACGCCGGTAACGCCGACGAATAAGCAGTAACCAACTCGCTGATAAGACAAGGGCTTCCGCAAGGAAGCCCTTTTTTCATGATGTCAGGCGTAAAGGGTAAGGAGTGAGGAGAACATACATACTCCTTACTCCTTACTCCTTACTCCCAAGTCATATTCTTTTAACGAATAAAAAATCACCCTTTATTCTTTATTGTTTTTCCTTGCCCTGACTTAAGCTATGTCCAATTCGAAAAAGGGGAAGGCAATGTCATGCTTTTAAAGGAACTCGCGGCGGCCGCCAGCCCGCTCAATGAACAACAGGTGCACAAGCTCACTCAGGTGGCGGCCGAGCTCAACGCCACCCAGCTGGCCTGGGTAAGCGGCTATCTCTATGGCATCAGCCAGCACGGCCAGGCCATTGCGGCCCAGCCCGCCGCCGCCGCGCAACCGGCAGGCAAGCTGACCATTCTTTACGCCTCACAAACCGGCAACGCCAAGGGTGTGGCTTCGGCCCTCAAGGCCCAGGCCGATGCCAGCGGCGTGGCCGCCGAGCTGTTCAATGTAGCCGACTACAAGATCAAGCAGCTCAAGAAGGAAACCCATGTACTGATCGTGGCCAGTACCAATGGTGAGGGTGAGGCACCCGATGACGCCATTGAATTTCACAAGCAGCTCAAGGCCGGCAAGGCTGGCAAGCTGGATGGACTGAGCTACGGCGTGATTGGCCTGGGGGATTCCTCCTATGAATTCTTCTGCCAGACCGGCAAGGATTTTGACGAATACCTGAGCAAGGCCGGCGCCAAGCCGCTGTTGGCTCGCCTCGACTGCGACGTGGACTATGAAGGCCCGGCCACCGACTGGGGTAACTCGGCCTTTGAGCTGCTGAAAGATGCACTGTCTGCCGAGGCCGCCAATCAGGTGATTCCGGGCGCGCCTGCCACTCAAGGGGTGGCAAGCCTGTACAGCAAGAAGAATCCCTATGCCGCCGAGCTGTCCACCAACCAGAAAATCACCGGCCGGGATTCCGACCGGGATGTGCGTCATATCGAAATTTCCCTGGAAGAATCCGGCCTGACCTATCAGCCCGGCGACGCGCTGGGCGTGTGGTTCACCAATGACGAAGCCCAGGTGGACGCCCTGCTGCGGCTGGTGGAACTGTCCGGCGACACCGAGGTTAAGGTGGACGACAAGAGCCTGTCCCTGCGCGAGGCGTTGATCAACCACTATGAGCTGACCCAGGGTTACGCCAGCTTTGTGCAGGCCTACGCCGAGCTGTCCGGCAGCGATGCTCTCAAGGCGCTGCTGGACGACAAGACCGCCCTGCGCGAGTACTGCGCCAACCATCAGATTCGGGACATCGTGTCCGCGCAACCGGTGGCGCTTACCGCCGAGCAGCTGCAGGGCGCTTTGCGCCGGCTGACGCCGCGACTGTACTCCATCGCCTCTTCCCAGGCGGAAGTGGATGAGGAAGTGCACCTGACCGTGGGCGTGGTGCGTTTCGATCACGACGGTGAAGACCGTGCCGGCGGTGCCTCTTCCTATCTGGCCGATCGCCTGGAAGAAGGTGGCCGAGTGCGGGTGTTCGTGGAGCACAACGACAACTTCCGCCTGCCCGCCGACGACAACACCCCGGTGATCATGGTGGGACCGGGCACCGGCATCGCGCCCTTCCGCGCCTTTATGCAGGAGCGGGACGCCCGCGACGCCGAGGGCAAGAACTGGCTGTTCTTTGGCAACCCCCACTTCACCCAGGACTTTCTGTACCAGATCGAGTGGCAGCGTTACGTCAAATCCGGCCTGCTGGACCGCATTTCCCTGGCGTTCAGCCGGGATCAGGCCGACAAGGTGTACGTGCAGCACAAGTTGAAGGAAGAAGGCGCCGAGGTGTACGCCTGGCTGGAGCAGGGCGCCCACTTCTACGTGTGCGGTGACGCCAACCGCATGGCCAAAGACGTGCACGAAGCCCTGATCGAGCTGGTGGCCCAGCACGGCGGCAAGAGCCGCGAGCAGGCCGAAGAATATGTGGATGCGCTGCGCAGCGCCAAGCGTTACCAAAGGGATGTCTATTAAGATGAGCGAGCAAAAACTGTCCGACAACGAACGCCTCAAGCGCGAGAGCAATTTCCTGCGCGGCACCATAGAGCAGGATCTGCAGGATCCGCTGACCGGTGGTTTTAACGGCGACAACTTCCAGCTGATCCGTTTTCACGGCATGTATCAGCAGGACGATCGGGACATTCGCAACGAGCGGACCGCCCAAAAGCTGGAGCCCCTGCACAACGTGATGCTGCGCGCCCGTCTGCCCGGCGGCATCATCACTCCCGAGCAGTGGCTGGTGATCGACAAGTTTGCCGCCGACCACACCATGTACGGCAGCATTCGCCTGACCACCCGTCAGACCTTCCAGTTTCACGGCGTGCTCAAGCGTGACATCAAGCTGATGCACCAGACCCTGAACAAGACCGGTATCGACTCCATCGCCACCGCCGGCGACGTGAACCGTAACGTACTGTGTACCAGCAACCCGATCGAATCCGAGCTGCACCAGGAAGCCTACGAGTGGGCCAAGAAGATCTCCGAGCACCTGCTGCCCAAGACTCGCGCCTATGCCGAGATCTGGCTGGACGGCGAGCGCCTGGAAACCACCGACGAAGAGCCGATTCTGGGCTCCACCTACCTGCCGCGCAAGTTCAAGACCACGGTCGTGATCCCGCCGCAAAACGACGTGGACGTGCACGCCAACGATCTGAACTTTGTGGCCATTGCCGACAACGGCAAGCTGGTGGGCTTTAACGTACTGGTGGGCGGTGGCCTGGCCATGACCCACGGCGACACCAACACCTATCCGCGCAAGGCCAGCGACTTCGGTTTCATTCCGTTGTCCCACACCCTGGAAGTGGCCGCCGCCGTGGTCACTACCCAGCGCGACTGGGGCAACCGCTCCGAGCGCAAGAACGCCAAGACCAAGTACACCCTGGAGCGGGTGGGAGTGGATGCGTTCAAGGCCGAAGTGGAAAAGCGGGCCGGCATTCAGTTTGAAGCCAGCCGTCCCTACGAATTCACCGGCCGCGGCGATCGCCTGGGGTGGGTGGAAGGCGTCGATGGCAAGCACCACCTGGCCCTGTTCATCGAGAACGGCCGCATTCTGGACTTCCCGGGCAAGCCGCTGAAAACCGGCATGGTCGAGATCGCCAAGGTGCACCAGGGTGACTTCCGCCTGACCGCCAACCAGAACCTGATCATCGCCGGTGTGCCCACCGAGCAGAAGGCCACCATCGAGGCCCTGGCCCGTCAGTATGGCCTGCTGGACGACAGCGTGTCCGAGCAACGCCAGAACTCCATGGCCTGTGTGGCGCTGCCCACCTGTCCGTTGGCGATGGCGGAAGCCGAGCGCTTCCTGCCCGAGTTCGTCACCGAGATTGAAGGCGTGCTGGCCAAGCACGGCGTGAACGATGACAGCATCATCTTTCGGGTCACCGGTTGCCCCAACGGTTGTGGCCGCGCCATGCTGGCGGAGATCGGCCTGGTGGGCAAGGCACCCGGGCGCTACAACCTGCACCTGGGCGGCAATCGGGAAGGCACCCGCATTCCGCGTATGTACAAGGAAAACATTACCGATCGCCAGATCCTGGAAGAGATCGACGGCCTGGTGGGCCGTTGGGCCGCCGAGCGCGAGCCGGGCGAAGGCTTTGGCGACTTCGTCATCCGCGCCGGCATCATAGCGCCGGTGGTCGATTCAGCGAGGGATTTCTATGCAGTCTAGTGTGTTGCCCGCTCTTGACGAGCTGACCGGCCTGTCCCGACAGGAGCAGGTCGAGGCCCTGGCGCCACTCAACAAAGAGCTGGCCGCCATGAGCGCCCCCGAGCGGGTGCGCTGGGCCCTGGACAATCTGCCGGGAGAGCCTGTGCTCTCCTCCAGTTTCGGCATTCAGGCGGCGGTGATGCTGCACCTGGTGACTCAGGCCAAGGCCGAGATTCCAGTGATCCTCACCGATACCGGCTATCTGTTTCCCGAGACCTACCGTTTTATCGACGAGCTTACCGAGCGTCTCAAGCTCAACCTGAAGGTATACCGGGCGGCGGAATCTGCCGCCTGGCAGGAAGCCCGCCACGGCAAGTTGTGGGAGCAGGGCGTGGAAGGCATCAGCCGCTACAACCACCTTAACAAGGTGGAGCCGATGCAGCGGGCACTGCGCGAGCTGAACGCCACTACCTGGTTCTCCGGTCTGCGCCGTAGCCAGTCCGATACCCGTGAGGGGCTGCAGGTGCTGGGCGTGCAGAACGGCCTGTTCAAGTTCCTGCCGATCATCGACTGGAGCAACAAGGACGTGCACTACTACCTGAAGGACCATGACCTGCCTTATCACCCGCTGTGGGAACAAGGTTATGTGTCGGTGGGCGATGTGCATACCACCACCAGGTGGGAGCCGGGCATGAGCGAAGCGGATACCCGCTTCAACGGCCTCAAGCGCGAATGCGGCCTGCACGAAGTGCCCGAGTCCGACGGTAGTGGTATCTAATTTAAAAAAGGGCCGGCATTTGCCGGCCCTTTTGCTTTGCGCTGTTTGTCAGTCCAGGCAAGGTCGTCGGACAAAGCGCACTGCTTCTCCGGCACGCTGTAAATACCTCCATGTAAGCTCCGTCTCGCCATCCCTGGCGCGAAGGGCCGGCGAAGCAGACACCCTTTGCCCTCCTTGTTAACTGCCGAGTTGCCTCTCGTTTCCACACTTCTCGTGGGAATGTATATCTTTTCTGTAAATAGAAAGGTTCCTTCCAATCCTGATATTCGCGCAAGCGTTCAAAGAGTTGTTATAGGCGAAGTCGATGCCGAAGAGGGAGAGCAAAGGTGTCTGCTTCACGACCGATCAAATGCCATGGCCGAAAAGTTGCTCCTGCATTTTCGGCATTCCCGCCATCCCTGGCGGTCAGATACATTTGCCGAGCGTTCATGGGGCGAGCTTGCTCGCCGTGACGAAGTAAAAATGCCTGACCGAACATTGAGTATGTTCGCAGCAGGTATTTTTAGTGAGTGGCCTTCACCGAAGCGTGTCGTGAAGTAGTGCCTTTGTTCGACCTCTGTACAGCTCTGAAGACACCACTAATGCGTTAAAGGCATAAAAAATCATTTTTTATTATTATGTGGCTATATGACCCGGGGTTTATAGTTAGGCTGTCTATCGTTATTCGCGGAGCCGGCCATGGAACACCTGCCTCTTTTTATCAGCATTGAACAACGTCCCTGCCTGGTGGTGGGCGGCGGTGCCGTGGCCGCCCGCAAGGCCCGCTTGCTGCTGTCCCGGGGCGCCAGGCTGACCGTGGTGGCTCCGAAGCTCTGCCTCGAACTGGAACAACAGCTGTCCGAGTTCGAGTGGCTTCAGGCTTCCTTTGATGAGGTTCATCTCGACGGCCGCTTTCTGGTGGTTACCGCCACCGACAGTGCGGAAGTCAACGCCCGGGTCTACCAGCTTGCCAACCAGCGCGGCCTGCTGGTGAACAAGGCCGACGACAGCAAGCGCTCGGCGGTGATCTTTCCGTCCGTGGTGGAACGCTTTCCGCTGCAGGTGGCACTCAGCACCGGCGGCAAGGCGCCCTGGCTGGCTCGCTTGTTGCGGGCCCGGCTCGACGCCCTGCTGCCGTCCCACTGGGGCGCGTTGGCGGAGGTGGCCGGCCGCCTTCGCCAGCGGGTGAAAAACACCCTGGGCAACAGCGACGAGCGCCGCCGGTTCTGGGCCCGCACTCAGGACGACAGCACCCTCAATGCCTTTCTCAAGCACGGCAACCTGGCCGCCGCCGAGAAGTGGCTGCAGCAGGAAGTGCAACAGCCCTCAAGCGGTGAGGTGATCCTGGTGGGGGCGGGGCCGGGGGATCCGGATCTGCTGACGATCAAGGCTCTGAACGAGCTGCAAAAGGCCGATGTGGTGCTTTACGATCAACTGGTGTCCGACGAGATCATGGCGCTGATCCGTCCCGAGGCGGAGCGGATCCCCGTGGGCAAGAAGGCGGGCAACCACAGCGTGCCGCAGGATCAAATAAACCAGTTGTTGGTGGATCATGCGCTGGCAGGCAAGCGGGTAGTGCGGCTCAAGGGCGGCGATCCCTTTATGTTTGGCCGGGGCGCGGAAGAGCTGGAGACCCTGGTGGCCGCGGGTATTCGTTACCAGGTGGTGCCGGGCATTACCGCCGCCGCCGGCGCCACCGCCTATGCGGGCATTCCTCTTACTCATCGGGATCATGCCCAGAGCGCGGTATTCATTACCGGCCACTGCAAGAAGAACGGTGAAGAGCCGGACTGGGCCAGCCTGGCCTGCGGCCGCCAGACCCTGGTTATCTACATGGGACTGATGCGCTCGGGGCATATTCAGCAGCAACTGCTGGCCCACGGCCTGGACGCCGGCACCCCGGTGGCGCTGATCGAACGGGGAACCACGCGGCAACAGAAGGTGGTGCGGGGCGAGCTGAGTGGACTGAGCGAACTCGCCACTCGGGTTGAAAGCCCGGCGCTGATGGTGATCGGTTCGGTGGCCTCACTGGCGGACAGCCTGGCCTGGTTCAACACCGGAGTTCCAGACGTTTCCCTTGAACGCGCCGGTTAAGCCTCTCCGCCCGCCTGTTCCAGCTGGCCCAGCGGGGCCAGCAGCTCCATCAGATCCGTGACGTACTCCTTGGGCGTCACTTCCGTCATCAACCCGGCGAGCTCATTGCCGGTGGCGGTAAAGCGGTGATACAGCAGCCGCACCCCCCGGCGCCGAGGGCTCAGTTGCAGCCGTCTACCCGCCAGCACCAGGGTCAGCGGAGTGCTGGCTACCAACTCCCCCGACTCCAGTTCGGTCTGGTGCAACAAGCCCAGCTCAAACAACTGCATCAGCCCGGCGTAGGGCAGGCGATACTTGCCCGGATTGAGCTTTTGCTGACGTAGCCCCTGCCACAGCCCCTTTTGCCGGAAGCCGGTGATCAGCCGAAGGTTGTCGTCGCCGAAATGGCAACCCAGGGCGCCGGCCCGTTGCAGCAGCAGGGCATCCTTCTGAGTCATGCGCCGCAGGCAGGTCAGCGACTGCACCGAGCAGCGTCCGGGCCGGCCGATTTCCCGGGCCAGAATACGCGCCCAGAACTGCTGCATGGCAGGGTGACGGATGTTTTCGGCCAGATCCAGAAAATGGCTCAGCCAGTCCGGATCCGGCTCGCCAGCCACCTCGGTGCCGCACAGCTCATGGGCCTGACCGATGATGGTTTCCAGGTTTTTCTGGCGTGCGGCCTCGTCCAGCTGCCGGCGAACTTGGTAACGATCCCCCAGGCTATTGGCAGGATCTCCGTGCAGCTGTCCGGCCAGGCCACGCTGCTCGGCGAGTTCACGCAGCAGGTGTTTGCTGTTTTTGATCTTTGAATCCTGACTGGGTGGTTTGGCGTTCATGAACGTCGATTCAGCTTGTTAATTTTGTTTTCATCATGTTAACATTCGACTGCAATTTCGAAAGGAGCACCGAATGCAAAAAGACAAGTCCAGGATGACTTGGTTGCTTCTGTTCATCGGCTATGTCTCAAGCCTCGGGATCCTCGCCGTCATGATATAGGGCAACCGGTCAAACTGCATACAGCATAAGGCCCATTAGGGGCTTTGTCATCAAGGGGTTATCCCGGACCGGCTGACCGCCACACCAACAAAAAAAGAGCACCGAAGTGCTCTTTTTTTGTGTTTACAAGGAATGAACTATCACGCCTTGTTGTAGCGCTCGGCGGAAGCCAGGATTTCGGCTTCGGCGGCGGCCTTGTCTTCCCAGCCTTCTACCTTCACCCACTTGCCCGCTTCCAGCTCTTTATAGCGCTCAAAGAAGTGCTTGATCTGGGCCTTGAGCAGCTCGGGCACGTCGTTGATGTCCTGAATGTGATCGTATTCCTTGGTCAGCTTGCTGTGGGGAACGGCGATCACCTTGGCGTCTTCACCGGACTCGTCGGTCATCTTCAGCACACCCACCGGACGGCAGCGGATCACGGCACCGGGTACCAGCGGGTGCGGAGTGGGCACCAGCACGTCTACCGGGTCGCCGTCCAGGGACAGGGTCTGGTTCACGTAGCCGTAGTTGCAGGGGTAGAACATGGGAGTGGACATGAAACGATCCACGAACACGGCGCCGGTGTCCTTGTCCACTTCATACTTGATGGGATCGGCGTTCTGAGGAATTTCGATAACCACATAGATATCTTCGGGCAGGCTCTTACCGGCCGGTACCAGGTTCAGGCTCATGACGTTTCCTTGTAGATAGTCAGTAACGGAATTGTGAAAAGAGTGTACCACCGTGGCTGCATTGCATCTGTTATACAAATGGCTGACGGCGATGCGTGGCCTGCATTATAACCGGGCTGTCGCGTGAATCGCCAGAGCAGTGCCCAAAGTGCCGCCGGGTTGCTAGAATGCCTCCACTTTCACTACGCCGAAGGCAGCCTATGCACATTCATATTCTCGGTATCTGTGGCACCTTTATGGGTGGTCTGGCGGTGCTGGCCCGTCAGCTTGGCTACCAGGTGACCGGCAGCGATGCCAATGTCTACCCGCCCATGAGCACCCAGCTTGAGCAGCAGGGCATCGCGCTGATCGAAGGCTATGATCCAGCCCAGCTGGATTCTATGCCGGATCTGGTGGTGATCGGCAACGCCATGAGCCGGGGAAACCCCTGTGTGGAGGCCGTGCTCAACCGGCGCATTCCTTATACCTCCGGGCCTCAGTGGTTGCTGGAGCATGTGTTGCAGGACCGCTGGGTACTGGCGGTGGCCGGTACCCACGGCAAGACCACCACCTCCGGCATGCTGGCCCATGTGCTGCAGGACTGCGGCCTGCATCCCGGCTTTCTGATCGGTGGCGTGCCCGGCAACTTTGACGTGTCTGCCCGCCTCGGCGAGTCGCCGTTTTTCGTGATCGAGGCGGACGAGTACGACAGTGCCTTTTTCGACAAGCGATCCAAGTTTGTGCACTACCGGCCCAGCACCCTGATCCTCAACAACCTCGAGTTTGATCATGCGGATATTTTTCCGGATCTGGCGGCGATCCAGCGGCAGTTCCATCATTTGCTGCGCATGGTGCCCGGCCATGGCCGGATCCTGATGCCCACTCACACTCACGCGCTGGAACAGGTAAAGGACTTGGGCTGCTGGAGCGAGCTGGAATACGTGGGCGACGACGGCCTGTGGCGCGCCGAGCTGCAGGCCGCCGACGGCAGCCGCTTTGCGGTCTGGCTCGACAATGAGCGGGTGGGCGAGGTGAACTGGTCCTGTATGGGGCTGCATAACGTCAACAACGGACTGATGGCCCTGGCCGCCGCTCGCCACGCCGGGGTGCCGGTGGCGGACGGCATCGCCGCCCTGTGCGGTTTTGTGCCGCCCAGGCGGCGCATGGAGCAAAAGGGCGAGGTAGCCGGCATTCGCGTGTGGGACGACTTTGCCCATCATCCCACCGCCATCGCCACCACCCTGGCCGGCCTCAAGGCCCGCAGTGCAGGCCGCCGCGTGCTGGCGGTGCTGGAGCCGCGATCCAATACCATGAAAATGGGTATACACCAGCGGGAGCTGGCCGATTCACTGCAACAGGCCGATGCCACCTACCTGTTTCAGCCGCCGGGCTTGGAATGGGATCTGCAGGCCGTGGCCGGGAGTTGCCCGCAAGGCCGAGTGTTTGACGACCTCAATGCGCTGATTGACGCCCTGGTGCGCGACGCCGAGGCCGGTGACGAAATTCTCATCATGAGCAACGGCGGCTTTGGCGGCATTCACGGCAAGCTGCTGGCGGGGCTGGAGGTGGCCCATGGCTGAGTATGCCCGTGATCAGCAGATCACCCTGGCCCTGAGCGGCGCCTCCGGTGCGCCTTATGCGCTGGCGTTGCTGCAGTGTCTGGTAAAAGCCGGCATGCAGGTGCACCTGCTGGTGTCCGGTGCCGCGCGAGTGGTGCTGGCCACCGAGCAGGGCGAACAGTGGCCGGGCAAACCGGAGCTGCTGGCCGAGTATTTGTGTGAGCGTTACGGCGCCGAGCCTGGCCAAATTCGGGCCTATGGCAAGGAAGAATGGTTCTCGCCGGTGGCCTCGGGCTCGGGGGCGCCCCGACGCATGGTGATCTGCCCCTGCTCCATGGGCACGGTGGCGTCCATTGCCAGCGGCGCCTCCGACAATCTGATCGAGCGGGCCGCCGACGTGGTGATCAAGGAAAAGGGGCAGTTGATCCTGGTGCCCCGGGAGTCGCCACTGTCCGAGATCCACCTGGAAAACCTGCTCAAACTGGCGCGCATGGGGGTGACGATAATGCCGGCGGCGCCGGGCTTTTATCACCAGCCGAAAACCATCGACGATCTGGTCGATTTTATGGTGGCGCGGATCCTGGATCACCTGGGTGTGGATCAGGATCTGGTCAGCCGCTGGGGGTATGGCGCGAACCCAGGCTCGAAGCCGGAAGCTTGAAGTAAAAACAAGTTGTCTGTGGGTACAGTGCACTTCGTGGGACAAAGCGCACTGCTTCTTCGGCACGCCGTGATGACATGCCACTCAATGTTTCAACCCGCTGCGAACATACTGAATGTTCGGTCGGGCTGAAACATTTCGTTACGGCGAGCAGGCTCGCCCCATGGGGGCTCCACTGCGCATCTGACCGCCAGGGATGGCGGGAATGCCGAACATGCAGGAGCAATTTTCGGCCATGGCGCAGTGGGCCTTTGCCCTCCTCAGAATGTACTGACCTGACTGCATGCAGGCGATGCCGAGGTAACTCGAAGCAGCAGTGGGGATTGCCGAAGCCGACCATAAAATGCCATGGATGGCATTTTCGAGCGTTACAGGGAAGTACTTGAAGCGTGTCGGCGGAGTGCAACCGCACTGATGCTTCGCGTTGCGTATCCGCGTTTGTGCACAGGTTTGGGAATTCCGCTAAAATACCGCTTTAATCACAGCCGGGTGGCTCGCACCCGAACGGAGCAGAAACAATGAAACACCGAGTGGATGTGCTGATCGGCACCGAAGAGGTCAATGCCAGAACCAGGACCCTGGGCGAACAGATTAACACCCACTATCAGGGCGTCGACGAAGTGGTCATGGTGGGCCTGCTGCGGGGCTCCTGCGTCTTTCTGGCCGATCTGTGCCGTCAGCTCACCGTGCCGGTGCGGCTCGACTTCATGACCGCCTCCAGCTACGGCAACAGCATGGACAGCAACCGGGACGTGCGCATCCTCAAGGATCTGGACGACGAGATCCATGGCAAGCACGTGCTAATCGTGGAAGACATCATCGACACCGGTTACACCCTGAGCAAGGTAAGGGAAATATTGTCTCTGCGCAATCCGGCCTCACTTACCATCTGCACCCTGCTCGACAAGCCCGAGCGGCGTGAGGTACAGGTGCCGGTCGACTGGGTGGGCTTTACCATTCCCGACGAATTCGTGGTAGGTTACGGCATCGACTACGCCCAGCTGTACCGCAACCTGCCCTATATCGGCAAGGTTGTGCCGCTGGAGTAACGCCTCGCTTTTTACATCATCCATTCCTTCATATGCCTGGTCCTTGCCCAGGCATATGTTTTTCATTGGGAGTACACATGACCAAAGCACTGGAGATCGCCGGGCTGCGCAAGACCTATGCCGGCGGCGTGGAGGCGCTCAAGGGCATTGATCTCGGCGTGGAAGCAGGGGACTTCTATGCCCTGCTCGGCCCCAACGGCGCCGGTAAGTCCACCACCATCGGCATCATCTCTTCCCTGGTCAACAAGAGCGGCGGCACCGTGCGGGTGTTTGGCCACGACATCGACACCGAGCTGGAACTGGCCAAGTCCTGCATTGGCCTTGTGCCCCAGGAGTTCAATTTCAACCAGTTTGAAAAGGTGCGCCAGATTGTGGTTAACCAGGCCGGGTTGTACGGCGTGGATCGCAAGGAAGCCCTGGTCCGGGCCGAACGTTACCTCAAGCAGCTGGATCTGTGGGAAAAGCGGGATTTGCCGGCGCGCACCCTGTCCGGCGGCATGAAGCGCCGGCTGATGATCGCACGGGCCTTGATGCACCAGCCCAAACTGCTGATCCTCGATGAGCCCACCGCCGGGGTGGACATCGAAATACGCCGGGCCATGTGGGACTTTCTCAAGGAAATCAACGCTCAGGGCATCACCATCATCCTTACCACCCACTACCTGGAAGAGGCCGAGATGCTGTGCCGTCACATCGGCATTATCGACAAGGGCCGGCTGGTGGAAAACACCACCATGAAGGGGCTGCTGGGCAAGCTCAATGTGGAAACCTTTATTCTCGATCTGGCCGCCGATTGCCGCGAGCCCTTCCTGTCGGGCTTTAACTGGCAGATGGTGGACGACCACACCCTGGAAGTGGAAGTGAAAAAGGAGCAGGGCCTTAACGGCGTGTTTGACCAGCTCAACGAGCAGGGTATTCGCGTGCTGAGCATGCGCAACAAGGCCAACCGGCTGGAAGAATTGTTCGTGACACTGGTGGAACAGGGGAGAAAAGCATGAGTGCCAGACAGTATTACATCGCCTTTAACAGCATTCTGCATCGTGAAATCGTGCGTTTTACCCGCATCTGGGTGCAGACCCTGGTGCCGCCGGCCATTACCATGACCCTGTATTTCGTGATTTTCGGCAACCTGATCGGCAGCCGCATTGGTGAGATGGGCGGCTACTCCTACATGGCCTTTATCGTGCCCGGGCTCATCATGATGTCGGTGATCACCAATTCCTATTCCAACGTGGCCTCGTCGTTTTTCAGCAGCAAGTTTCAGCGTAACGTGGAAGAGCTGCTGGTGGCGCCGGTGCCCACCTATGTGATCATTGCCGGTTACGTCGGTGGCGGCGTGGTACGGGGCCTGCTGGTGGGGCTGATCGTCAGCCTGGTGTCGCTGTTCTTCGTGGATCTGCAGGTCAGCCACCTGTTCAGCGTGGTGGTCACCGTGTTCCTCACCGCCGTGTTGTTTTCCCTGGCCGGGCTGCTTAACGCCATTTTTGCCCGCACCTTTGACGATATCAGCATTATTCCCACCTTTGTGCTGACGCCGCTGACTTATCTGGGGGGCGTGTTCTACTCCATCGAGCTGCTGCCCGGCTTCTGGCAGGGGGTGTCCCATGCCAATCCGGTGCTCTATATGGTCAACGCCTTTCGCTACGGCTTTCTGGGCATCACCGACGTGCCCCTGACCGTGGCCTACGGCATTATTCTGGCCTTTATCGCCGCCTTCTACGCCGCCGCCTGGTACCTGATCCACACCGGTCGGGGATTGCGGCACTAAACGGCCGCGAGACCGGAGAGCAACCATCAAGCAAAAAGGCAGCCAGTTGGCTGCCTTTTTTGTTTACCGCGGTGAAAACCGGTTATCAGGCCAGTTGCAGCGGAATGTTCTTGCTGGTGCGCACGATATTGTTGTCGGCGTCCAGGTAAACCAGGTTCGGGTCGTAGGATTCGATCTGCTGCTCGCTCATGGGCGCATAGGCGCAGATGATGATGCGATCGCCCACGGCGGCCTTGCGGGCGGCGGCGCCGTTCAGGGAGATCATCTTTGAGCCCCGTTCGCCGGAAATGGCGTAGGTGTGAAAACGCTCGCCGTTCTCGATATTGTAAATGTCGATCTGCTCATATTCGCGAATGTTGACCGCATCCAGCAGATCCTGATCGATGGCGCAGGAGCCTTCGTAGTTGAGCTCGGCGTGGGTCACCCGGGCCTGGTGCAGTTTTCCCCTGAGCATGATGCGTTGCATATCCATGTTCACTTGTCTCCGTTGTTACCGCCTTGGAGGCGTAAAGGGCGGGATCACCGGGCCGATGCGACCGGGGCTGCATCATTTGCGCCCCGTCCGGCTATCCTGCCAAAAAACGATGATGGTTCTACAGCGCCACCACCTGGTTGTCGATCAGTCTGGCCTTGCCCAGAAAGGCGGCCATCAAAATTACCACGGCCCGGCTGTGCTCGGTCAGCTCGGTCAGGGTGTCGGCATCCACCATGTCGATGCCGTCGGTACGAAAACCGGCATTATCGAGCCGGGTGCGGCCATCGGCGGCCAGCCGTTCGAGATCACGCTCGCCGGCGGCCAGACGTTCGGCCAGCCAGTTCATGGTGGCGGCCAGCTCCGGCGCCTGTGCCCGCTCGGCCTCGGTCAGGTAGCCGTTGCGGGAGCTCAGCGCCAGGCCGTCGTCGGCACGCACCGTGGGCACGCCGATGATCTCCACCGGCAGGTTCAGATCCGCGGTCATTTTACGGATCAGTGCCAGTTGCTGGTAGTCCTTTTCCCCAAAGCAGGCCAGGTCGGGCTGCACCAGGTTGAACAGCTTGCACACCACAGTGCTGACGCCGTCAAAGTGGCCCGGGCGCAGGGCGCCTTCCAGCACCTCGGATACCCCGGGTACGCTGACCTTGGTTTGCTGCTGCTGACCGTGGGGATACATCAGCGCGGGAGTAGGGGTAAACACCAGCTCCGCCAGATCGCCGAGGCGCTCGCAGTCCTGCTCCAGGGTGCGCGGATAGGCGTCCAGATCGGCGGCCCGGTCAAACTGCAGGGGGTTGACGAAAATGCTCACCACCACCCTATCGGCCTGCTGCCGGGCCCGGCGTACCAGCTCCAGATGGCCGTTATGCAGGTTGCCCATGGTGGGCACAAAGCCGATGCGCAGTCCGGCGCGGCGCCATTCGGTGACGGTGGCGCGCAGCTGTTCAATGGTACTGACCAGTTGCATGGAAGTTCTCTCAGTTGAAGCTGTGCTCGGGGCCGGGAAAGCGGCCTGCGGCCACCTCGGCCACATAGGTCTCGATAGCGGCCTTCACATTGCCGCCGTCGGCAAGAAAGTTCTTGGTGAATTTGGGCACATAGCCGGTGGTCAGGCCGAGGGCATCCTGCATCACCAGCACCTGGCCATCGGTATCGGCGCCGGCGCCAATGCCGATGACCGGTATGGACAGCATGCGGCTGATGTCGGCAGCGAGCCGGCTGGGAACGCACTCCAGCACCAGCAGCTGTATGCCGGCGGCTTCCAGCGCTTTGGCATGATGCTTGATCTGTTCGGCCTGTTCGGCCTCGCGCCCCTGCAGCTTGAAGCCGCCAAACACGTGTACCGACTGGGGAGTAAGCCCCAGGTGGCCGCACACCGGCACGCCCTGGCGGGTCAGCTGCTGCACGGTGTCAGCCAGCCAGTCGCCGCCTTCCAGTTTCACCATATGGGCGCCTGCCCGCATCAGGGTGGCGGCATTGGCACAGGCCTGCTCGGGCGTGCTATAGCTCATAAACGGCATATCGGCGACAATAAACGCCTTTTCACAGCCGTTGGCCACACTTTTGGTATGGTAGGCCATGTTGTCCACGGTCACGCCCAGCGTGCTGCTTTCGCCCTGCAGCACCATGCCGAGGGAGTCGCCAATCAGAATGGCGTGCACGCCGGCCTGTTCAAACAGGGCGGCAAAGGTGGCGTCGTAGGCGGTGATCATGGCGATCTTTTCCCCGGCCTGCTTCATGGCCTGCAGCCGGGCGGTGGTGATTTTGCTCATTATGGTTTCCTGTTACTGCTCGGGCAGAGGGGTCATGCCATTAAGGGGGCATTGTTGCAGCAGGGAGGAGAGGCTGGTGCCGCAGGGCAGGGTCAGGCTGGGAGCCAGATCTGCCAGCGGGTAGAGTACGAATTCCCGTTGCTTCATGCCGTAGTGGGGCACGGTCAGGCGCTCGTCGTCGAGTTGCTGCTCACCATAGAGCAGCAGATCGAGATCGAGCGCCCGAGGGCCCCAGCGTTCATCCTTGCGCACCCGACCTTCCCGCTGCTCGATGGCCTGCAGGGCATCGAGCAGGGCATGGGGCGCCAGTTGGGTGTCAAATACCGAGACGCCGTTAATGTAGTCGGGCTGATCCGCAGGCCCCATCGGCTTGCTGCTGTACAGCGGCGAGTGGCGCAGGCTGCCGGGCTCGGCCAGTGCCAGCAGGGCCTGCTGGGCGGCACGAATACGTCTCAGGGGCGCATTCAGATTGGCGCCCAGGGCCACATACACCGTGGTCACGACTCTTTTCTCCGGCGCGGCCGGCGGCGGGGGCGCTTGCGCTTGCGACCGCCGCCGTCCTTGCCCTCGTCATTGCGGCTTTGTGGCTGACGCTCGGCCGAATGACGCTCCGCCGGGTGGCGCTCCACCGGGTTGGCCTGCTGGAACTCGGTCCACCATTCGGCCAGCTCCTTGAGGCGCGGATCCAGCTCGGCCCGCAGCAGCAGAAAGTCGTAGCCGGCGCGGAATTTCGGGTGCTCCAGCAGGCGGAAGGGGCGCTTGCCAGCGCGCTTGGTGAGCCTGTCCTGCAGTTGCCAGATATCGCGCACCACGGTGCTGAAGCGCCGTGGTATGGCCACGCTTTTCACCTGGCGGCCAATCACGTCGTCGGCGGCCAGCATAAAGGCATCGTGATAGCCCAGCCCGCCCTCGTTGACGAATTCCTGAGTGCGGGTTTCCACCGGGCCCCACAGCAGGGCGGCGTAGAGGAAGGCGGGGGTGACCCGTTGATCCTGGGCGATGCGCTCGTCGGTATTGGCCAGGGCCAGCTCGATAAAGCGGCCATAACGGTTGTTGCCTCGCCCCATGACCTCGGCGGCTTCCGGAAACAGCGGCGCGAACAGGCCGTAGTGCTGCAGTTGGCGATAGGTTTCCACGCCCTGGCCGGCCAGCAGCAGCTTGAGGGTCTCCTCAAACAGCCGGGCCGGGGGAATATCGGTCAGCAGCGGCGCCAGCTCCTTGATCGGGGCTTCGGTGCGCGGACTGATGGACAGTCCCAGCTTGGCGGAGAAACGTACCGCTCGCAGCATGCGCACCGGATCTTCCCGGTAGCGGGTTTGGGGATCGCCAATCAGCTCCAGGCGGCGGGCTTCCAGATCGGCCAGGCCGCCGGCAAAGCCGTGCACGGTGAAGTCGGCAATGTTGTAGTAAAGGGCGTTGACGGTAAAGTCGCGACGTTCGGCGTCTTCCTCTATGGTGCCGTAGACGTTGTCGCGCAGCAGCATGCCTTCCTTGGAACGGGCGGAGATGTGCTTGCTGGTGTTGACGCTGTGATGATGGCCGCGAAAGGTGGCCACCTCGATCACGTCGCGGCCAAACAACACATGGGCCAGGCGAAAGCGACGCCCCACCAGCCGGCAGTTGCTGAACAGCCCCTTGACCTGCTCGGGCGTGGCATTGGTGGCCACGTCGAAGTCTTTGGGCTGGCGTCCCAGCAGCAGGTCGCGCACGCCACCGCCCACCAGGTAGGCGTCAAAGCCTGCCTTGTTCAGGCGATAGAGTACCTTGAGGGCGTTCTCACTGATTTGTCGGCGCGAAATACCGTGCTGGTCGCGCGTCAGTACCACGGGTTGCAAGGGCAACGCCTCCTGTTGTCGGGTCAGCAGCTTTTTACAAAAGCCGGCAATCTGGGAAAAAATGGGACACCTCGCGGGGCTCGGGGTTGAAAAATCGGCGCACTATGATAGCGCAGGGCGCTGAAAATGCGAACTGTCGGTGCAATTCAGCTCAATCTGTGGCCCTTTGGGCACCTTCTCCAGGCGCCAGTTGCGCACCGCCCAGGCCAGCAGCTCGGTCGCGCCGGCACCGAATAGATCCGTTGGTGGCTGCTGTCCCAGAAAGGTCAGCGCCTGCCACAGGGCATGCCCCGGGGCCCGAGTGTCGAGGGCCGGCGCATGGTTCTGCTTTGACAGTTTGTGGCCGCCGTGCACCGCCAGCGGCAGGTGCAGCCAGCCCGGTTCGGGAGCGTGCAGCAGCCGGTAGAGGGCAATCTGGCGTACCGTGGGTTCCAGCAGGTCGGCGCCGCGCACTACCTGTGTGACACCCGCGTCCATGTCATCGATCACCACCGCCAGGTTGTAGGCATAGAGGCCGTCGCGCCGGCGCACGATAAAGTCCTCTTCCGAAAGCCGCTCGTCCACCGACACGGCGCCCTGCAGGCCATCCTCAAAGCCATAGACCGGTGTGGTCATTTTCAGCCGCACGGCGGCATTTTTCGCCGGCAAGCCGAGCTCGCGGCAGTGGCCGGTATAGAGGCCACCGGCGGCGGCAATCTGTTTGCGGGTGCAGTGGCAGTGATAAATCAGGCCGCGGCTGGCCCAGTCGTCCAGTATCTGCTGATAGCGGCCGTGGCGCCGGCTCTGATAGACCAGCTCGCCGTCCCAGTGCAGGCCAAAGGCATCCAGGGTGCGCAATATGTCGTCGGCGGCACCGGGCACTTCCCGGGGCGGATCCAGATCCTCCATGCGCACCAGCCATCGCCCCGCCAGGCTGCGTGCCTGCAGGTAACTGCCGAGGGCGGCGACAAGGGAGCCGAAATGAAGGGGACCGCTGGGGGAGGGAGCAAAGCGCCCTGTGTAGCGGTCGGGCGCTGTGGTGTTCATGGCGTAACGGACCGGTCAGTAACCGGCCATCTGCTTTTCCTTGATCTCGGCCAGTGTCTTGCAGTCGATGCACAGATCGGCGGTGGGGCGGGCTTCCAGCCGGCGAATGCCGATTTCCACACCACAGTGCTCGCAAAAACCGAAATCGTCGTCGTCGATTTTCTGCAGGGTTTTTTCGATCTTCTTGATCAGTTTACGCTCCCGATCCCGGGCACGCAGCTCAAGGGCAAACTCTTCTTCCTGGGCGGCCCGGTCAACCGGATCGGGGAAGTTGGCGGCCTCGTCCTTCATGTGGCCCACGGTGCGATCCACTTCTTCGCGCAATTGATTGCGCCAGGCGCCCAGAATCTTGCGGAAGTGCGTTTTTTGCGCTTCGTTCATGTATTCTTCGTCGGGCTTGGCCTGGTAGGGCTCAACACCGGCAATAGCCAGAATACCGAGAGATTTTTTGGTTTCGACTGCTGGCATTCCGTATCTCCTAAAAAGCAAATATTGCGCCAACCTAACTTGAGAAGCGGCTATCTATAGCAGAAAGCATATTGGCAACGCAATTTTACCGTGCTGTTTCTGCGAAAGTGGTCTTCGAACGGCCATGGCCGGTGTTCGCAAACCACGATAACCACCCAAAGAGGTGGCATCTCTTTTGGTGAGCACTCCAGATGGGGGCGGGCCTTTCACTTTTCAAGGCTGGAGGCCCTGACCCTGCTACGGTTACCATTTCACGTCATTTCAACAACTATAGGTATTATTTTGCATTTTGCCTCTACCCTGGCTCAGGGACGGCTGATTCGGCGTTATAAACGCTTTCTGGCCGACATTATTGTCGATGATAACGAGTTGACTCTGCACTGCCCCAACACCGGTCGTATGACCGGCTGCGCCGAACCCGGCTGGCGCGTGTATTACTCCACCTCCGACAATCCCAAACGCAAATATGCCCACACCTGGGAGCTGTGCCGGGACGACGCCGGGGACTTGATTTGCGTCAACACCGCCCGGGCCAACCAGCTGGTGGCCGAGGCGTTGAGCGAACAGCGTATAGCTGCCCTGGCCGGCTATGAGCGTGTGCGCGCCGAGGTGCGTTACGGTGCCGAGAACAGTCGCATCGACTTTATGCTGAGCGGCCCCAACCTGCCCGACTGCTATGTGGAGGTGAAAAGCGTGACCCTGCATGAAGGGCAGGGTAATGGCTTTTTTCCCGATACCCAGAGCGTGCGGGCGCAAAAGCATGTGCGCGAACTGATGGAGTGTGCCCAGGCCGGCCACCGGGCCGTGATGCTGTTTTGCGTGCTGCACACCGGCATTGAGCGGGTCAGCCCCGCCGAGCACCTGGACTCAAAATATGCTGCGCTGGTGCGTGAGGCCGTGGCCGCCGGCGTGGAATGCCTGGCCTGGAAGGCGGCGATTTCTCCGGACGGCATGACGTTGATTGAGCCGCTGCCGGTTGAGCTTGGCTGTTAGGCCGTGCAATGCCGTCGGGCAAGGGACTCTGCTTTGCAGTGTGGTGCTCCCGGCAACACTTTACTCTGCAAGCGGCCAGCGCTGCAGGCAGTGGTACTCGGGCCCCTGGTCGGTCAGGGTGGAACGGTACAGACACAGGGACTGGGGCCGGTAATGCACCGGCTGTATAACGGGCAGGGTGTCGGTTTTGCAATGGCGAAACAGGGTGATGTGGGGGCGGTAGGCCTTGTGGGGTTTGCCCACCCCCAAGGCTCGGCATTTGAGCTCCACGGTGTCGGCCAGCTGCATCAGCGCGGGTGGCGGGGCACTCGGTCCCAGCCAGACCACGCCGGCCCGGGGAAAGCAGCCCAGCCGGTCCAGGTCCAGTTCAAAGCCCGGCAGGGGCAGTCTGTCCAGTTGCTGCTGCAGGGAAGCCTGTTGTTCCGGGCTGCACTGGCCAAGAAAGTGCAGGGTCAGGTGCAGTTGATGGAGCGGAATGCGTCGGCCGGGCAGAGCCAGCCGGTGCTGCAGCCGGGTCAGGGGCGGCGCCAGTTCATCGGCGGGAAAGGCCAGGAACAGCCGGTTGTCATTACTTGCCATGAAATGCTCTCAGGTTCGCCCGCCGGCAGCGGTCAGGTTGCATGTTTCAGTATCGGTAGCGGTGTTGTTCCTCGCCAGACTGGCATGGCCGTGGTAGTGCAGCGCCTGCTCCGTCGCCAGCGGCCTGGCAAACAGAAAGCCCTGGCCATAGTCGCAGCCGATGGTCCTCAGAAACCGCATTTGCTGTTCGGTTTCAATTCCTTCGGCCACCACTTTCAGATCCAGCTTGTGCACCATGGCGGTAATGGCCTCCACCATTTGCCGGTCTATCGGGCTGCTTTCCAAATCCCTGACAAAGGAGCGGTCAATTTTCAGGGAATTGACGGGAAACTGGCGCAGTTGTGACAACGACGAGTAGCCGGTACCAAAATCATCAATGGAAATGCGAATGCCCAGACGTTTAAGGTGCTCAATCAGCACCAGGGCGAGATCAACATTTTCCATCAACATGGACTCGGTAATTTCCAGCTCCAGCAGCTCGGGCGGTATTTGCAGGCGGATCAGCAGGGCTTCTACCCTGTCTGCAAAGTCCGCTTCGCGCAACTGGCAGACGCTCAGATTCACCGCCACCGGCCTGACCTTGTGGCCCGAGTGCATCTGCCGGCGCACAAACTTGCAGGCGGCTTCAATCACCCAGTAACCGATGGGCACGATCAGGCCCGTCTGCTCTGCCGTGTCAATAAAGCTGCCCGGCGCCTGCATGCCCCGCTGTGGGTGGTTCCAGCGCAGCAGGGCCTCGAACTTTTCGGTGCGACCATGTTCCAGAGCGATGATGGGCTGAAACATCAGCGCAAATTCCTGCCGGCAAACGGCCTGGCGTAATTCTTCCTCAAGGTGTATCGCGTGAAGGGCCTGCTCCTGCATTTTGGGGTTGTAAAAGGAAAACTGGTTCTTCCCCGCGCGTTTGGAGTCATACATGGCGAGATCGGCGTTGCGCATCAATTCACCACTGCTGGTGCCGTCTTCCGGCGCCAGGGTAATGCCAATACTGGCGCCGACCACGGCTTCATGTTGGGCAAGCTTAATGGGCTTGCTGATACTGGCGATGATTTTTTCGGCCATCATGCGAGCGTTGTCGGCCCTTTTTATGTTCATCAACACCACCGCAAATTCATCCCCACCCAGGCGGCCGACTAGATCACTTTTTCTGACCGCGGCCCGAAGGCGCAGGGCCACCTCGATCAGTAACCGATCGCCATCGTCATGGCCGGTGGAGTCATTGATGCGTTTGAAGTCATCCAGATCCAGATACATCAGGGCCAGGCTTTCGCCCTCGCGTTGGCAATGAAGGATTGTGCGCTCCAGTTGTTCTGTGAAAAAGCGTCGGTTGGCAAGGCCAGTGAGATCATCATTAAAGGCCAGGTGTTCCAGCTGGACGGTTTGCTGTTTGACCAGAAGTCGTAACCGTTCCGGCTCTCGCAGAATACGGCGCATGAGCAGAGCAAACAGGGTTGCGATTAACAGGCTGAAGATAATGCCCAGTACCACCGGCAGCGTGAAGCTGGCGGGGCGGCTCATGGTGATGGTCCATTCTCCATTGGGCACTCGAATGGTTTTGGCGACTTGCTGTTTATCCAGTCCGCTGGTGGAGCGGGCAAAGATATCCACCTTGCCAGTATCGGGGTGCAAACGTGACAGTTCATAGGCATAGCCTTTTTGCTGCAATTGATCCAACTCGGTAAAGGCAAGCAAATCGTCCAGGTAAATCAGGGCCGTGGCAAAGCCCCAGAAATAGGGATCGCCGTTTTGTTCCAGAAAGACAGGGTTACGGCCCACCATGCCCATGCGCCCTTGTACCAGCATAAAGGGACCGGCCAGGGTCAGCTTTTTACTTTCAATGGCCTGGATGGCTTCCTTTCTGCGCACGTCATGTCGTAACAGGTTATGGCCAATGCCCTTTTCATTGCCTGCCAGCGGGTAGATTCTTTCGGTAATCCCGTTTGGGGCTAATTGCAGGTTGGATACACCGCCCAGAGTTTGTATGACTTCTTCGGCAAACTTGTCGAAATCCCTGAACTGACCGTTACTGCGCCGCACTTCCTGGGCAAGGATGTAAGTGGACGACAGGGAACGGGTCAAGCGGCGTTCAATGGCGGCGGCTTGAACACCGACCACTTCTTCCATCAGCAGCCGCAGTTCCTTTCGGTCGGCCATAATGCTTAGGTGAGTGTAATAAACCCCTGCCGCAAAGATGCACACAAAGGCCATCAGGATATACAAGCTGCTGAGCCTGAATGTAGGCATTGATGTCTCTTACCTGGCTCGCCAGGAGCGTTTGAATGTAGTGGTTTCGCGGTACCAGGCACGACCACTCAACAATGCCTAACGTTAGCGTAATAAACCGTCCAGGGTTACCTGTAAACCACTATACACAATCTTCGGTGCGCGTTCCGTTTGAGAACCTGCCGAACCGGCGGGCAGCGGTTAAACAGCTCCAGCTCCATAGTCCTTTGCCCGGGCTTTTGGCACAATATAGCGGTTTCAAGGCCAGCCGAGTAACCCCGTGAATCAGCTACCCATCACAGAGGCCCTGCCTCGCCTGCAACAGGCGCTGGCGGCCAGCCAGATTATCGTTGAGGCGCCCCCCGGCGCCGGCAAGTCCACCTGGCTGCCGCTGTGGCTGCTGCAACAGCCGGCCATTGACGGTCGCATTATTATGCTGGAGCCGCGCCGGCTGGCGGCCCGCAGCATAGCCCAGTATCTGGCCAGCCAGTTGGGTGAGCAGCCCGGCCAGACCGTGGGTTATCGCATGCGCGGTGAAAGCCGCAGCGGCAAGCAGACCCGGCTGGAAGTCGTTACCGAAGGGGTGCTGACCCGCATGCTGCAGGCAGACCCCGAGCTTGCTGGTGTCTCGCTGCTGATTTTTGACGAATTTCACGAGCGCAGCCTGCAGGCGGATCTGGCCCTGGCCTTTGCCCTGGAATGTCAGGCCCTGCGCGACGATCTCAAGATCATGGTGATGTCGGCCACCCTGGAGGGCCTGGCCCTCGACACCCTGCTGCCCGAGGCCGAGCTGGTGGTGAGCCGAGGGCGAAGTTTTCCCGTTGAACTGGAATACCGTCCCCGCAATCAGCACAGCCGGCTGGAGGAAAGCCTGGGCCGGGCGGTGCTGGATGCCCTCGGTAATGAAGACGGCAGCCTGCTGGCCTTTCTGCCTGGCGAGCGGGAAATTCGTTGGGCCGAGGAGTGGCTGCGGGAGCGCCTGCCCGGCGAGGTTGAACTCAGGCCGCTCTATGGTCGCCTTTCAATTGCCGAACAGCAGGCGGCCATTGCTCCGGCGGCCGAGGGCCGGCGCAAGGTGGTGCTGGCCACTAATGTGGCGGAAACCTCGCTCACCATTGAAGGCATTCGCATGGTGGTGGACTCCGGACTGGAGCGTCTGGCCCGGTTTGATCCGGAAGCCGGCATGACCCAACTGCACAGCCGGCTTATCGGTCAGGCCTCGGCCGCTCAGCGAGCCGGCCGGGCCGGGCGCTTGCAGCCGGGCACCTGCATTCGGTTGTGGAGCAGAGAGCAGCAGGAGCGGCTGGCGCCGCGCCGGCCGGCGGAAATCGAACAAAGCGATCTGGCCGGGTTTGTGCTGGAGTGCGCCGCCTGGGGCGCCGAGCCCGAGTGGCTGCCGCTGCTGACCTCGCCGCCGGCCCCCCAACTGGCGGCGGCCCGGGCGCAACTGGCGGCGTTGGGCATGCTGGCCGGCAACCAGCTCACTTTCCTGGGGCGCCGCGTCTGGCAGCTGGGATGCGAGCCCTGGTTGGGGCAGCTGCTGCTGACCGCGCTGGAGTGGCAGCAACAGGGACACGCCGGTGCCCTGGCCGACGGCGCCTGGTTGTTGGCGCTGCTGGAAGAAGGCCGACCCGGCGACGGCCCGCTGTCGGGCCAGCTACTGGCAGCCAGGGGACGACTCAAGGCCGGCGCCCGGCGCTGGTTTGAGCGGGTTAATCAGCCCGTGGCCGAGCCGATGGGCACCTATGTGGGGCCCCTGCTGGCCAACGCCCGGCCCGACTGGGTGGGGCAGCTGCGCACCGGGCGTCGTTATGGCCTGGCCGGCGGCCTCAGCGCCGATCTGCCCGAGGGTAGCCCGCTTACCGGCAAGGACTGGCTGGCGGTGGCGGGCCTGGGTCGGGGCGAGCGGGGCGTGTTTGTGCAGGCCGCCGAGCCGGTGACGCTGGAGCAGTTGCAGCGCTTTGTGCCGGCGCGCTTTTGCGAGCGCGAGCAACTGGAATGGGACGACGGTGCCAACCGAGTGCGGGCCGAGCGCCATTGGTGCTTTGGCAACTTGGTGCTGCGGCGCACGCCGCTCAACACGGTCAGCCCGGAGCAGCGGGCTCGGTGCCTGTTGCAGGAAGTACAAAAACGCGGCTGGGGCGCGCTGCCGCTCAATGAACAGGCACGGCAAACCTGGCTGCGAATGACCCTGGCCGGACAAAAACTGGCCGACCGGGGCTTTGCCGGCTGCGACGACAGCGCCTGGCTGAACGAGGCGGAACACTGGCTGTTGCCCCACCTGCTCGGGCTCGGGCGCTGGGACGAGCTGGCCAGGCTCGACTGGCATGGTATTTTGCTGAGCCGGCTGGACTGGTCACAACGGCAATTGCTGGATACTCTGCTACCCAGCCACCTTGAACTGGCCACCGGAACCCGGGCCGCCATTCGCTACCGTGAGGCAGAAGATCCGGTATTGCCGGTGAAACTGCAGGAAATGTTTGGCCAGGCCGGTTCGCCCACCCTGGCCGATGGCCGAGTATCGCTGGTGCTTGAGCTGTTGTCGCCGGCGCGCCGGCCACTGCAGCTCACCCGGGATCTGGCCGCCTTCTGGGCAGGAGCCTACCAGGAGGTAAAAAAGGAAATGCGCGGACGCTACCCCAAACACCCGTGGCCCGATGATCCCGCCAATACGGCGCCCACCCGGCACACCAAAAAACACATGAAGCACTGATTATGGCAAAAAAGACAACCCGCAAAACCCGTAAAAAGCCGGTGAAGAAACAGCGCCGGTTTGGCTGGGGGCTGATGCTCAAGCTGGCCCTGGTGGGCGCCGTATTGATTGGCGTTTTCGGCATTTACCTGGACAGTCAGGTGCGCGCCCGCTTTGAAGGGCAGAAATGGGCGCTGCCGGCGCTGGTCTACAGCCGGCCGCTGGAGCTGTTCCCGGGCCAGAAGCTGTCTCACGCCCAGATGCTGCGTGAGCTGCAGTTGCTCAACTACCGCAAGGTGGCCAGCCCGTCCCGGCCCGGCGAGTATGCGGTGAGCAACAACCGCATTGAAATTCACCGCCGGCCGTTCAACTTTTCCGACGGCGCCGAGCAGTCCCGCACCCTGTTGCTGAGCTTTGACGGCCAGCGCCTGAGTCGCATGCAGAACCCGGACAACGGCCGGGAGCTGGGCTATGCGCGCATGGATCCGGTGCTGCTGGACCGGCTCAACGTGGATGAACGGGAAGACCGGCTGCTGGTGCGCCTGGATCAGGTGCCCGAGCTGCTGGTGCAGACGCTGATCACCGTGGAGGACCGTGACTTCTACCAGCATGACGGCGTGTCACCGCTGGCGATACTGCGGGCCCTGGTGGTCAATATCAAGGCCGGTCGCACGGTGCAGGGAGGCAGTACCCTGACCCAGCAGCTGGCCAAGAACTTCTTTCTGACCCAGGATCGCAGCCTGTGGCGCAAGGTTCAGGAAGCCTACATGGCCCTGATCATCGACTTTCGCTATGACAAGGACGAGATCCTCGAGGCCTACCTCAACGAGGTCTATCTGGGCCAGAACGGCGCCAAGGGTGTCCACGGTTTTGGCTTGGCCAGTTATTTCTATTTCGGCCTGCCCATCAATGAACTGAACCCGGATCAAATGGCGCTGCTGGTGGCGCTGGTCAAGGGCCCGTCCTTCTATGACCCCTGGCGTAATGCCGAACGGGCCCGGGAGCGGCGGGATCTGGTGCTGCGTTTGCTGGCCAACGAGGGCCACATTGACCGGCAGACCTATGAGCGGGCCAGCAGTCGGGATCTGGGACTGATCGAGCGGGGCCGGATGGGCTATGGCCGCACCCCGGCCTTTATGGGCCTGCTCAGAAATGAGCTGCAGGGCCGCTTTGGTCCCGAGTTTCTCAATCAGAACGGGCTGCGCATTTTCACCAGCCTGGATCCCATCGCCCAGCACACCGCCGAGCAGGCGGTGGCCGAGCAGATCAAGCAGCTGCGCGCCAACACCAAGCGCAATGATCTGGAGGCCGCCATGGTGGTGTCCAACTGGCGCAAGGGCGAGGTCAGCGCCGTGGTGGGCGGGGCCGATCCGGCCTTTGCCGGCTTTAACCGGGCGCTGTCGGCGCGCCGCCCCATCGGTTCGTTGATCAAGCCGCCGGTTTATGCCCTGGGGCTGGAAAGCGGCTTTACCCTGGCCAGCACCCTGAAGGACGAGCCGGTGACCCTGCGCAGCGAAGGCGGTCAGGTATGGCGGCCCAAGAACTACGATCGCCAGTATCGCGGCAATGTGCTGTTGGTGGATGCCCTGGCCAAGTCCCTCAACGTGCCCACGGTCAATCTGGGCATGGCGATCGGGCTGGACAAGGTGGTGGACGGGCTGCGGCGCCTGGGTGTGGAGCAGCCGATTCCGCCCTATCCGTCCATGTTGCTGGGCACCCTGGAGCTGACCCCCTTTGAGGTGAATCAGTTGTTCCTGACCCTGGCCAATCAGGGCCTGCACCAGCCGCTCACTTCGATTCGTGCCATTCAGGATGAAGAGGGCGAATTGATCTATCAGCATAATGCCCAGGCAAGGCAGGTGCTGGAACCGGAGGCGGGCTACCTGGGACTCTATGCCATGACCCGCGCCGTGGCCGGCGGCACCGCCGCCCACCTGGCGGCGCGCTTTCCCAACCGGGTAATGGCGGGCAAGACCGGTACTACCAATGATCTGCGTGACGCCTGGTTTGCCGGCCTTGACAACGAGGAGCTGGTTACCGCCTGGGTCGGTCGGGACGACAACGGCGTCACCGGGCTGACCGGCGCCAGTGGCGCGCTGCGGGTATACAGCCGCTATCTGGATGGCCGGGGCGTGGACTCTCTGGAGCTGACGCCGCCACCAGGCATTGATCAGGTGAATTTCGCCCTCAGCGACGGCCAGCCCGCCGATCCCCGCTGTGAGCAGACCCGGCTGCTGCCGGCCCGCACCCATGACCTGCCGCCGATACGCGGCTGCCAGCCTTCCCTGCCCGAGCTGCCTTCCGGCGAGCAGGTTAGCGACTGGCTGCGGGATATCTTTAACTTCGCCCGCTGAGGCCGCAAGGGGGAGCAGTTTGCTCCCCCTTGTTGTTGGGGCCGCTTTTCTTCAAACGGGTGAAAGCCGCCGTCTCCGTATATGCTGAATAGAGAGACGGAGGTGACCGCCATGTTTGCTTTTCATCATGTAACCCTGAACGTGCGAAACTTGGATGCGGCCGAAGGGTTTTACCGGGGGCTCGGTTTTGAGCCGGATTATCGCTGGCAGGATGAGCAGGGCGTGCTGCAGATCTGTCACCTGCGCCTGGGGCAGGCGCGACTGGAGTTGTACTGTTTTCGCCCGGCGGACGAGCCGGATCTGGCGGCGCTACCGCCCTGGGCCCATGGTCATCGGCTGGGGCTCAGGCATTTCGCGTTGCAGGTGGAGGATCTGGACAATGCGTTAAGCAGCCTGCACGGTGCCGGACTGTTGGCCGACAAGCCGACCCCGGTACCGGGCCAGACCTGTGAGCGGTATGTGTTTATCATGGACCCTGACGGCAACAGCGTGGAGCTGCTGGAGGCACCCTTGGTGGAGATTCAGCGGCCGGCGTAGGAGGAGAGTCTGGCGATCGAAACTACAGGGTACCTCCACCGACACGCCACGGCGAAAGCCACTCATTAAAAAAGCCTGCTGCGAACAACATGAATGTTCGCAGCAGGCTTTTGACTTCGTTACGGCAATCCCAGTTACTGTTTCTCGAAACCGGTTTGCTTAAACCTTAGCCCTTGAGCGCGGCAAAGGCCTTGTCGGCGGCGGCCAGGGTGTCGGCAATTTCCTGCTCACCGTGGGCCAGAGACATAAAGCCCGCTTCAAAGGCGCTGGGAGCCAGGTAGACGCCGTGATCCAGCATCAGGTGGAAGAAGCGCTTGAAGACGCCCAGATCGCAGCGGGTGACCTGCTCGTAGCAACTGATGTTTTTCTCCTCGGTAAAGAAGAAACCAAACATGGCGCCGACCCGGTTGGTGGTAAAGGGGATACCGTGCTTGTCTGCCGCGGCCTGCAGGCCATCCACCAGCTCCTTGGTTTTTCGCTCCAGGGCTTCGTACACACCGGGCTGGCCGATGGCGTTCAGGGTGGCCAGGCCCGCGGCCATGGCCACCGGGTTGCCGGACAGGGTGCCGGCCTGATACACGGGGCCGGTGGGCGCCAGGTGCTCCATCACGTCACGGCGACCGCCAAAGGCGCCCACCGGCATGCCGCCGCCGATGATCTTGCCCAGGGTGGTCAGATCGGGTTTCACACCAAAGCGCTCCTGAGCGCCGCCCAGAGACGCGCGGAAACCGCACATCACTTCGTCAAAGATCAGCAGGGCACCGAACTCGTCACAGAGGGTGCGCAGGCCTTCCAGGAAGCCGGGGGCGGGGGGAATGCAATTCATGTTGCCGGCCACCGGCTCCACGATGATACAGGCGATGTCCGCGGGGGCGGCCTCAAAGGCGGCCCGCACCGAGTCCAGATCGTTAAAGGTGCAGGTCAGGGTGTGCTTGGCAAAGTCGGCGGGCACACCGGGGGAATTGGGCTGGCCCAGGGTCAGGGCACCGGAGCCGGCCTTGACCAGCAGGCAGTCGGCATGACCGTGGTAGCAGCCTTCAAACTTCAGAATCTTGTCGCGACCGGTAAAGCCCCGAGCCAGACGAATGGCGCTCATGGTGGCCTCGGTGCCGGAGTTGACCATGCGCACCTGCTCCATGGAGGGCACCAGCTGGGACACCTTCTCGGCCATGGTCACTTCCACCCCGGTGGGGGCGCCAAAGCTCAGGCCGCGGGACACGGCCTCGATCACCGCATCTTTTACCACGGCGGCGTTGTGGCCCAGAATCATCGGACCCCAGGAACCCACGTAATCGATGTAACTGTTGCCATCCACGTCATACATGCGGGCGCCGTCGGCGCGCTCGATAAAACGGGGCGTGCCACCCACGCCACTGAAGGCGCGCACCGGTGAGTTGACACCGCCGGGAATAAAGCGGCGGGCCTGGTTAAAGAGTTCGTCAGACTTGGACATGCACATAATCCTTGGTGTTCATGAGCGTGAAAGGCCGCGGCGTGGCGGCCGGTGTGGGCCGACTATAACAAAATCCACTCAGGCCGAGAATCGGCCTGAGTCGCACAATACTTGAACTGATTGGTCGGGTATTGGATAATTTTGCCGACACCGATATTAACGAGGTAGTGATGAGCGAAGCAGTCCCCCTGCCGATCCAGATGAGTGATGCGGCAGCGAACAAGGTCAAGGCCCTGATCGCCGAAGAGGAAAACCCCAATCTGAAGCTGCGGGTCTATATTACCGGCGGCGGCTGTTCCGGTTTTCAGTACGGCTTTACCTTTGACGAAAGCAGCAACGACGGCGACACCGTGATCGAAAAGAACGGCATCGTCATGGTGGTGGATGCCATGAGCCTGCAGTATCTGGTGGGCGGCACCGTCGATTACGTGGAAGGCCTGGAAGGCTCCCGCTTTCTGGTGACCAACCCCAACGCCACCAGCACCTGCGGCTGCGGTTCTTCCTTCAGCATCTGAGGCGCATATGTCCCTGTTTGACTTTTTTGGCGGCGGTGCAAGCCAGGCCGCCGAGGCGGCGCCGGCGGTAAACAGCCCCGAGCGGCTGGCGCTGTATCAGAAAGAATGGTGTCCCTATTGCCAGCGTGTTAAAGCCGTGGTGGCCGAACTGGGCCTGGAACTGGCCGAGTACGACACCAATGACTCCGAACACCTGCAGGCGCTGATGGCCGGCGGTGGTCAGCGTATGGTGCCCTGCCTGCGTATTGAACAGGACAACGGCGACTATTTTTGGTTGTATGAGTCGGCGGATATTGCCGCCTACCTGCGGATGCATTTCGGCAAGGATTCATGAGCGGCTTTGTGTTGCACGAGCGCCTGGCGGCCGATGGTATGGTGCTGGGTGATCTGCCCCTGAGCCGAGTGTTGCTCGCCAAAGACGGCCGCTATCCCTGGCTGATCCTGGTGCCCCGGCGTGCCGATATTCGTGAGATCCATCATTTGAGTGAGGACGAGCAGCAACAGCTGATGCGCGAGTCCTGTGCCCTTGGCCGGCTGATGGAAACAGCGCTGTTGCCGGACAAGCTCAATGTGGCGGCACTGGGCAACATGGTGCCCCAGCTTCATCTGCATCATGTCGCCCGCTTTACCGGGGATGATGCCTGGCCCGGCCCCATTTGGGGTCGTTTTGAGGCCAGCCCCTATCAGAATCTCGAGGCCGAGGCGGCCAGCTGGCGCGAGCGACTGGCAAGCCTGCCCGACTTTGTGTCCAGCGAATAAAAAACGGCCCGCAGCAAGCGGGCCGTTTTTTATTGAAGCCGGGGCGACGTTCCCGTGCCAATGCCGAGAACCGGCAGCTAATTTTTTGCCAGCATGATCTCGCTGACCCGGGTCAGCTGGGCCAGCAGTTGGTTGGCCCTGGGCTGAAAGCGGGCCAGCTCTGCCGCCGGCAGCTTGGCGGCCTGGGGCAGCTTGACGGTTTTGGGATCCTGATGCACGCCGTTGACCAGAAACTCGTAGTGCAGGTGTGGACCGGTCACTCGGCCGGTGGCGCCCACGGTGCCGATTTTTTGCTCCTGCTTCACCCTCTGTCCCTTTTTCACCAGCCGTTCATGCAGGTGCAGGTACTTGGTGAGGTAGGTGCCGTCATGGCGAATAAACACATAGTTGCCGTTAAAGCGGTTGTAGCCCGACTCGGTCACCACGCCGCTGCCCGCCGCCACCACGGGAGTACCGGTGCGGGCGGCATAATCAATGCCGCGGTGCGGCCGCACCTGACCGGTGACCGGATGCAACCGGCGCGGGTTGAAGTTGGAACTGATATGGCTGAAGTTCACCGGGGCGCGCAGAAAGCTCTTGCGCATGGCCCGGCCTTCCGGCGAGTAATAATTGCCGTCGTCGTGGCGCACCGCCCGATAGACATTGCCCTGGTTCACGAACTCGGCGGCAAGAATATCGCCGGTGCCCACGCGAAAGCCGTCTTTGTAGGTTTCTTCAAACAGCACGGTGAAGTGGTCGCCGGCGCGAATGTCGAGGGCAAAGTCCAGATCCCAGGCGAACATGCCGGCCAGGCTCATGATCTGGCCAGCACTGAGCCCGGCGGAGACCCCGGCATTCCAGAAACTGGAGTCGACCTTGCCCTGGGCAAACTTGTTGCGACTTTCCAGTTCCACACTGTGTACCCGGCTTTCCAACCCGTCCTGGCCCTGGCGAATTTCCAGGGTGCGGGCGGCATCGAGGGGATATTGCAGGCCGACGAAGCGGTCTTCCCGATCAAGGCGAAAGGTCAGCTTGTCCCCCGGGTGCAGGGTTTGCAGCGGCGCGGCGGTCGACAGCTGGCTGATATTGTGCAGCAGGGCCGAGGGCAGCTGCAGTCGGGCAAAGATGAGCGACAGGGTGTCGCCGGAGCGGATTTGCACCACCTGCTCACGCGTGTGGATGCGATTATCGATAAACGGAATGTTTTCCACCTCCAGCGGCAGGGTCTGGGGCTCGCCGACGGTGATCCCGGTGGGGCGGTCGCGGCTGGCCAGGGCCGATTCGCTGGGGAGCAAGGTCAGCAATCCCATGCCGGCGGCGAGAATCGAAATGGCAATGCGGTGGCCGCGGGGCAGTATTCTGAACAGTCTGATAACGGGCATCGTGTGCTCTTCCCTGATAACTGCCAAAAATTCTACAGTCTTTCCAATTTTCGCGCCATTCCAGTAATATGGCTTGTTTCTTAATGATCTCGCCTGCACCACCTTTTACCCCGACTGCCCGTGTTTTCGGCGTCCATGGGGAGTGGCCTGTCAGGCACACCGAACAGGAGTGAAGTTGTCATGTCCCAGCTGGAAGCGGCGCTGGCGGAAATCAAACGTGGTGCCGAAGAGATACTGGTTGAAGAAGAGCTGATTGCCAAGCTGAAGGAAGGTCGTCCGCTGCGGGTGAAACTGGGCATGGATCCTACCGCCCCCGATATTCACCTGGGCCACACCGTGATCCTTAACAAGCTGCGTCAGTTCCAGGACCTGGGTCATGAGGTGCTGCTGCTGATCGGCGACTTTACCGCCCAGGTTGGGGATCCTTCCGGCAAGAACACCACCCGCCCGCCGCTGTCCGCCGAACAGGTGGCAGAGAATGCCAAAACCTATGCCGAGCAGGCGTTCAAGGTGCTGGACCCGGCGAAAACCGAGATAGTGTACAACTCCAGCTGGCTCGGCGAACTGGGTGCTACCGGCATGATTCGGCTGGCTTCCAAGCTGACCGTGGCGCGTATGCTGGAGCGGGACGATTTCAAAAAACGCTACGCGTCCGGCCAGTCCATTGCCATTCACGAGTTTATGTACCCGCTGCTGCAGGGTTACGATTCCGTGGCCCTTAAGGCGGACGTGGAGCTGGGCGGTACCGATCAGAAGTTCAACCTGCTGATGGGCCGCGAGCTGCAGAAGGACGAAGGCATGTCGCCCCAGGTGGTGCTGACCATGCCGCTGCTGGAAGGCCTGGACGGCATCAAGAAGATGTCCAAGTCCGCCGGCAACTACATTGGTGTGGATGAAGCCCCGAACGAGATGTTCGGCAAGATCATGTCACTGTCCGACGAGCTGATGTGGCGCTACTTCGAGCTGCTGTCCCGCCGCAGCCTGGACGAGCTGGCCGCCCTCAAGCAGGAAGTGGCCAACGGCGCCAACCCCCGCGATACCAAGATCCTGCTGGCCAAGGAAATCATCACCCGCTACCACAATGAAGCGGCCGCCGAGCAGGCCCATCAGGACTTTGTGCAGCGGTTTCAAAAGAACGCCATTCCCGACGACCTGCCGGAAGTGACCCTGACCGCCGGTGCCGAAGGCATGGGCATCGCCAACCTGCTGAAGGACGCAGGCCTGGTGGCTTCAACCTCTGAAGCCCTGCGCATGATTAAGCAGGGTGCGGTCAAGGTGGACGGTGAGAAGCTGGAAGACGGCAAGCTGCAGGTGCAGCCCGGCCAGGCGGTATATCAGGTGGGCAAGCGCAAGTTCGCCAAAGTGACCGTGGCCTGAGCCTGACGCTTACGCTAAAAAGGGCAGCTCGAAAGAGCTGCCCTTTTTTATGACGTTCAACGTCGGCAGGTTTACCGCGTCAGGGAAAAGGCGGGCAAGGACAGGTGCCAGCGAATGGCGGCCACCCGCAGCACAAAGGTGCCCAGCATGCCCAGCCCGGTAGCCAGCAGGACCGGCAGGCCGAGTGCCAGGGAGCCGGTATAGAGCATGCCGCCCAGAATGCAGGCGGTGGCATAGATTTCCCGCTGCAGTACCATGGGAACTTCCCGGGCCAGCACATCCCGAATCATGCCCCCGGCGACCCCGGTGATCACCCCCATCACCACTGCCACCATGCCCGAAGTGCCGTGGCTCAGGGCCTTGTCGGCGCCGATCACGGTAAAAATGGCCAGGCCAAAGGCATCGGCCAGGGGCAGCATGTACCAGGGCAGGCGCCGGGGCAGATGCACGAGATAAAGCCCCAGCAGGGCGGTGCCGAGGATCACCCAAAGGTAGACGGTATTGGCCACCCAGAACACCTGCTCGGCACCAATAATAAGGTCCCGAATGGTGCCGCCGCCGATGGCGGTCACGGCCGCCAGCACGATAACGCCAAAGCCGTCCATGCGCAGGCGGCCCGCCACCAATACGCCGGAAAAGGCGAACACGGCGGTGCCGAACAAATCGCTCCAGTAAAACACCGATTCAACCAGCGGCAACACTTGTCTTTACCTCAATAAAAAAGGGGCGCCATGGTACAGGGCGCACCAGCATACCTCAATCCAGTCGCTGCCCGGAATGCCGTGCCAGCTCCAGTTGCCGGCACAGGGCGGCAATGCCGCCGGCGGTGCGGGGCGTAAAGCGGTGCAGGGCGTCGACATTGATGGTAAACAGCTGCCTGCGGCTGACCGCGGTCAGCTCCGGCCAGGCGTGCCAGGCGTTCAGCGCCTGCTGGCTTTCCGCCAGTATCACCTCGGGGTTTCGCGCCAGCACGAATTCCCGATCGATCTGCGGATAGGGCGTGGGACTGTCGGCGGTGATGCTGGCGCCTCCGCACAGGCTGACCGCCTGGCCAATCCAGGTATGGCGGCTGGTAGACATCAGCGGCACCTCGTTCAGCTGATAAAACACGCTTACCGACGTCACTCCCCGATACTGTTCACGCAGGGCGTCAAGGGTGCGCCTGTAGTGGGCGGCTACCTGTGCGGCCTGTTGCTCATGGCCGGTGAGCCGGCCAAAACGCTCCAGATCGTCGCCGAGGTCGACAAGCCGTTTGGGCTCGGAATAGGCCACCTCAATGCCCAGCCGAATCAGGGGTTGCACCTGCAGTGACTGGGCGCTTTGCCAGGCGATCACCAAATCGGGATTCAGGGCAAGAATGCCTTCGAGGTTAATGGAACGATAATTGGCGATTTTGGGCAGTCTGGCCACGGCTTCGGGGTAGTCGCTGGCTTCGTCCACGCCCACCACCTGGTCACCGGCACCGATGGCGAACAGGATTTCGGTAATGTGAGGGGCCAGGCTGACGATGCGCCTGGGCTCGGCAACGGCCAGGCAAGGCACCAGCAGCAGGCATAACAGCCATTTAGTCATAAAACAGGGGAACCAGGGTCAGGGTCCAGGCCAGCGACAGCCAGAACAGCGGCGCCAGGCTCAGTCGCAGCAGCAGGCTGTGTGCCTGAGCGAAGCCGATGGGGTTGCCACTGCCCAGCTTGGGGTAGTAATCGGTGGCTTGCGTATAGCGGCGTGGGCCGCCCAGACCGGCATCCACGCCGCCGGCGGCCACCGCCAGCGCCCTGCCGGCGGCGGGAAAGGCCCACAGGCCGCCTCTGGACCAGGCCGCCAGGGCCCGGCGGGAGCCGGGGTAAATCAGCAGGGTCAGGGCCAGCAGGTGGAACGGCAGCCAGGCCATGGCCCGATACAGGGCAGAGGGCAGGGAGCCAAAGGCACGCCAGTTGGCCAGCTTGGCCGGCCAGGCCTGCACCGCCAGTCGCAGCAGGGCAAAGCCAAGAGCGGCGTAAATGCCACCGACCAGGTACCAGCAGGCCAGGGTAAAGTCACCGGCCAGCCGCAACACCGCCACTTCCGCCACCGCCTTGCGCAGTCCCAGCTCCGACAGCGGATCGGTCTGGCGCAAACACAGGGGCGCCAGGGTCAGCCGGGCCAGATGGCGTTGCTCGGGAATTTGCCGAAGTGTTTGTGGCAACCGCCGTGTGAGCCGGCCCGCATCGAGGCAGGCCCACAGCAGCAGCACATCGAGCAGGGCCGGCCAGGGGGCCAGCTCTGCCAGCGCCCACCAGGCCGCCAGCAGTGGCAGTAGCACCACCAGCCACAGGCCGACGCCCGCCGCCCGCAAATAACCCTGGCCATAGCCGGACTTGTTTAGCCGCCGGCCCAGCCGGGCCAGGCCCGCGGTCAGCAGCGGCTGCAGGCGATCGGCGGGCTGCAGCAGGCTGAGCAGCAGCGCCAGGGTCAGCAGGGTCAGCGAATGCTCGAGCAGGTGTGCCATGGTTTAGCCGGGCAAGCGCTGCACCATGGCCTTGACCATGGCCGAGGAGTGGCGGGCGGCCACTTCCAGGAAGGCTTCAAAGGACTCGGCCTGTTCCTTGCCGGCGATGTCAGACAGGGCGCGCACCACCACGAAAGGCACCTTGAACTGATGGCATACCTGGGCGATGGCACCGGCTTCCATTTCGCAGGCCTTCATGGAGGGAAAATCGGTCACGGCTTTTTTCAACTGATCTTCCCGGTGCATAAACTGGTCGCCGGTGCAGATAAGTCCCACTGCCGAGTGAATCTCTTCCTGGCCGGTGAGGCATTCGCGGGCCAGCTCCACCAGGGCGGGATCGGCGGTAAAGGCCGGTGGCTGCTGAGCCATCTGGCCCATTTCGTAACCAAAGGCGGTTACGTCCACGTCGTGAAAGCGCACCTCGCTGGACACTACCACATCGCCCACGTGCAGGGCCGGATCAAAGCCGCCGGCGGAGCCGGTGTTGATCACGCAGTTGGGTGCAAAGCGCTCCAGCAGCAATGTGGTGGCGATGCTGGCGGCCACCTTGCCGATGCCGGAGCGGGTGATCACCACGTCCTTGCCGGACAGGCTGCCTCGATAAAATTCGCAGCCGCCGACCGTTGTGGTGGTGGCGTTCTCCAGCAGGGCGCGCAGCTCGGCCACTTCCTGCTCCATGGCCCCGATAATTCCGATAGTCATAACACTGATTTCCGCAAAAATGATGGCCGCAAGTGTAACACCATCAAGGAAAAAGGCCGATTGCAGAAAGGGGGAATTCGTCCTGAAGGCCTGCCATGCGAAGCACCAGCAGGGTTGCCTGCGCCGACACGCTTCGAGCCCATCCTTGGAACGCTCGGCAAATGCCATCCATGGCATTTGACGGTCGGCTCCGGCAATCCCTACCGTTGCTTCAGGTAACTCCAGTGTTGCCAGCAAATATCTTCAGACAGCTCGGTGGTGAATAAGGAGGGCAAAGGGTGTCTGCTTCGGCGCGCCCTTCGCGCCAAGGATGGGTTTACGGTGTGCCGAAGAAGCAGTGCCCTTTGGCCGACGTATTTGCACGATTCAACTGACAGTTCAAACAAAAAGGCCGCTCATTGAGCGGCCTTTGCACATGAAGATAATCGAGCTTACACGCCGATATAGTCCATGATGCCGTCGGCGGCCTTGCGGCCTTCGGCGATGGCGGTCACCACCAGATCGGAGCCGCGCACCGCATCGCCGCCGGCGAAGATGTGCGGGTTGCTGGTCTGGTAGGCGAACTCGGCCTGCTCGGGGGCGACAACCCGGCCCCACTGGTCGGCCTCAATGCCGAATTCCTTCAGCCAGGGCTGCTCGTGGGGCTGGAAACCAAAGGCCATGATCACGGCGTCGGCCTCCAGTACCTGCTCGGAACCGGGTACCGGCTCGGGGCGGCGGCGGCCGTTGGCGTCGGGTTCACCCAGCTGGGTGGAGACCACTTCCACGCCGGTCACCTTGCCGTTGTCGTCCACACGTATGCCGGTGGGCTGCAGGTTGAACATGAAGTTCACTCCTTCTTCCCGGGCGTTCTGCACCTCGCGGCGGGAGCCGGGCATGTTGGCCTCGTCCCGACGGTAGGCACAGATGACGTTGTCGGCGCCCTGGCGAATGGAGGTGCGTACACAGTCCATGGCGGTGTCACCACCGCCCAGTACCACCACCTTTTTGCCGGTCATGTCGATGTAGTCGGCCGCCTGCTTCTCAAAACCCAGCACCCGGTTGGCGTTGGAGATCAGGAAGGGCAGGGCATCGTGCACGCCTTCGGCATTCTCGTTGGCCAGGCCGCCGCGCAGGTACTTGTAGGTGCCCACGGCCAGGAAGACGGCGTCATAGTCGTCTACCAGGCTCTGGAAGGACACGTCCTTGCCCACCTCGGTGTTGAGGCGGAATTCCACGCCCATCTCGGTGAACACTTCCCGGCGACGGCTCATCACCGACTTTTCCAGCTTGAACGAGGGAATGCCAAAGGTCAGCAGGCCACCGATTTCCGGGTAACGGTCAAATACCACAGGGGTAACGCCGTTACGGGCCAGAATGTCGGCACAGGCCAGCCCGGCGGGGCCGGCACCGATAACCGCGACCTTTTTGTCGGTCTTCACCACCTTGGACATATCAGGACGCCAGCCCATCTCAAAGGCCTTGTCGGTGATGTACTTTTCGATATTGCCGATGGTCACGGCACCGAACTCATCGTTCAGGGTGCAGGAACCCTCGCACAGCCGATCCTGGGGGCACACCCGGCCGCAGACTTCGGGCAGGCTGTTGGTCTGGTGGCACAGATCCGCCGCTTCGAAAATACGTCCTTCGTTGGCCAGTTTCAGCCAGTTGGGAATGTAGTTGTGTACCGGGCACTTCCACTCGCAGTAAGGGTTGCCGCAGTCCAGGCAGCGGTCGGCCTGCATTTGGGCCTGGCTGTCTGAAAAGGGTTCGTAGATTTCCACGAACTCGATTTTACGGGTGCCGATGGGCTTCTTGGGCGGATCGACACGTTGTACGTCTATAAACTGAAATACGTTCTGGCTCATCACAATCTTCCTTTACTGCGCGTGGACCCGAAGCTCGGCGGTGGAGCGACTCTGGTGGCCCAGCAGGGATTTCACATCGCTGGATTTGGGTTTGACCAGCTTGAACATGGGCAGGTAACGGTCAAAATTGGCCAGTATTTCCTGCGCCCGGTCGCTACCGGTTTCCTGCAGATGTTGGGTGATGATGCCGCGCAGGTGCTCCTGGTGGATCACCAGCTCGTCCAGCCCCAGCAGCTCAACCAGCTCAAAGTTGGTTCTGAGCTCGAAATCATCGCTTTCATCCAGCACATAGGCAAAGCCGCCGGTCATGCCCGCCGCGAAGTTCACGCCGGTGCGGCCCAGCACGGTCACAATGCCGCTGGTCATGTATTCACAGCCGTTGTCGCCCAGGCCTTCCACCACGGCGATGGCACCGGAGTTGCGCACCGCGAAACGCTCGCCGGCGCGGCCGGCCACGTACAGGTGGCCGCCGGTGGCGCCATAGAGGCAGGTGTTGCCCGCCAGGGTGGCGTCCTTGGAAGAAAAGGCCACGCCCACGTGGGACTTGATCACCAGCTTGCCGCCGGTCATGCCCTTGCCCACATAGTCGTTGGCGTCACCGGTCAGGATCATTTCCAAGCCGCCGGCGTTCCACACCCCAAAGCTCTGGCCGGCGGTGCCGTCCAGGTGAATACGCACCGGATCCGCCGCCATGCCCTGGTTACCGTGGCGTTTGGCGATTTCTCCGGACAGGCGGGCACCCACGGATCTGTCGGTATTGCGAATGCTGTAATAGAAGTCGCCGCCGCTTTTGCTCTCTACCGCGGCCAGGGCGTCTTCGGTCATCTTCAGGTTCAGCACACCCTTGTCGAAGTTGGGGTTGCCTTCCTGGCAGAACACGCCCAGGCCCGGCTTGGGCTCGGGTTTGGCCAGAATGCCGGACAAGTCCAGCTTCTGCTGCTTGGCGGTGAGGCCGGGCAGGGCTTCCAGCAGGTCGGTGCGGCCAATCAGATCGGTCAGCTTGGTTACGCCCAACTGGGCCATCAGCTCGCGGGTTTCCTCGGCGATGAACTTGAAATAGTTCTCCACCATTTCCGGCAGGCCGAGGAAGTGATCCCGGCGCAGTTTCTCGTCCTGGGTGGCCACGCCGGTGGCGCAGTTGTTCAGGTGGCAGATACGCAGGTACTTGCAGCCCAGGGCTACCATGGGGCCGGTGCCAAAGCCAAAGCTTTCGGCGCCGAGAATGGCCGCCTTGACGATGTCGAGGCCGGTCTTGAGGCCGCCGTCCACCTGCAGCCGCACCTTGTGGCGCAGGCCGTTGGCCACCAGCGCCTGCTGGGTTTCGGCCAGGCCCAGTTCCCAGGGGGAGCCGGCGTATTTGACCGAGGTCAGCGGGCTGGCGCCGGTGCCGCCGTCATAGCCGGACACGGTGATCAGGTCCGCATAGGCCTTGGCCACACCGGTGGCAATGGTGCCCACGCCGGGCTCGGAGACCAGTTTGACCGATACCATGCAGCTCGGGTTGATCTGCTTGATGTCGAAGATCAGCTGGGCCAGATCCTCGATGGAGTAGATATCGTGGTGCGGCGGCGGTGAAATCAGGGTCACGCCCGGCACCGCGTAACGCAGCTTGGCGATCTCGGCGGTCACCTTGTGGCCGGGCAGCTGGCCGCCCTCGCCGGGCTTGGCGCCCTGGGCCACCTTGATCTGAATGACCTCGGCGTTCATCAGGTAGTGCGGGGTAACACCAAAGCGACCAGACGCCACCTGCTTGATTTTGGAGTTTCTCAGGCTGTTGAATCGACGGGGATCTTCACCGCCTTCACCGGAGTTGCTCTGGCCGCCGAGACGGTTCATGGCAATGGCCAGAGACTCGTGGGCTTCCGGGCCCAGGGCGCCGATGGACATGGCAGCGCTGTCAAAGCGCGGGAACAGCTCGGTGGCCGGCTCAACCTGGCTCAGATCGATGCCGGAGCCGGCGGGCTTGAGGGTCAGCAGATCCCGCAGCATGGCCACCGGACGTTCGTTCACCAGCTTGGCGTAGGCCTTGTAGTCGTCATAGTTGCCGGAGCGCACCGCCTTTTGCAGGCTGTTAACCACATCCGGGTTGTAGCTGTGATATTCGCCACCGTGCACGTACTTGAGCAGGCCGCCCTGATTGAGGGGCTTGCGGGCAATCCAGGCCAGTTTGGCCAGGTTGAACAGATCCTGCTGGAAATCCTCAAAACCGGCACCCTGTACGCGGCTGGATACGCCCTTGAAGCAGTACTGCACCACGTCGTCGTGCAGGCCGATGGCTTCAAACAACTGGGAGCAGCGGTAGGAAGCGATGGTGCTGATGCCCATCTTGGACATCACCTTGTACAGGCCCTTGTTGATGCTGTTGCGGTAGTTGAGCAGCGCCTCACGCAGGGACATCTTCAGTACGCCATCGGCCACCTGGCGACCCAGGGTCTCGTAGGCCAGGTAGGGGTAGATGGCGGTGGCACCAAAGCCCAGCAGCACCGCAAACTGGTGCGGATCCCGAGTGCTGGCAGTTTCCACGATAATGTTGGAGTCGCAGCGCAGGTTGGCTTCCACCAGAGTGCGTTGCACCGCACCCACCGCCATGGCGGCCGGCACCGGCAGCCGGTCTTCGCGAATGGCACGGTCGGACAGCACCAGCAGCACGGCGCCATCGCGCACGGCGGCGGTGGCTTCCTCGCACAGCCGCTCCAGTGCCGCCTTCAGGCCCTCGGCCGGGTCAAAGTTCAGATCCAGCACCGCATGCTTGTGGTGCGTCTGATCCAGGCCCATCAGCTGATGGAAGTCGGAATACAGCAGAATGGGCGATTCAAACTGAACCCGGTGGGCATGGCCGTGGGTTTCGTTGAATACGTTCTGCTCCCGGCCGATCAGGGTGGCCAGGGACATGACGTGGTTTTCCCGCAACGGATCGATGGGCGGGTTGGTCACCTGGGCAAACATCTGGCGGAAATAGTCATAGACGGAGCGGGCCCGGCTGGACAGTACCGCCATGGGGGCATCGTCGCCCATGGAGCCGACAGCTTCCTGGCCGTTTTCGCCCATTACGCGAATGACCTGATCCAGCTCTTCCATGGAATAGCCGAACAGCTTCTGATAGGTGCGCAGCTGTTGTTCATCCAGTTCGCACTGGCCGGCCTGGTCGTCGGGCAGGTCTTCAAAGCGCTCCAGTTTGCGCTTGTGCTTGGTCATCCACTCCTTGTAGGGGTGGCGGCCCTTGAGGTCGTCATCGATTTCAAAGCTGGTCCAGATCTTGCCACTGGCGGTGTCTACCACGAACAGCTCACCAGGACCGACCCGGCCCTTTTCCAGCACCTCGTCCGGGGTGTAGTCCCAGATGCCGATTTCCGATGCCAGGGTGATAAAGCCGTCTTTGGTGCGCACGAAGCGGGCCGGGCGCAGGCCGTTGCGGTCCAGGGCGCAGGCGGCGAAGCGGCCGTCGGACATCACGATGCCGGCGGGGCCATCCCAGGGCTCCATGTGCATGGAGTTGAAGTCGTAAAAGGCGCGCAGGTCTTCGTCCATGGCCGGGTTCTTCTGCCAGGCGGGCGGGATCAGCATGCGCATGGCGCGGAACAAGTCCATGCCGCCGGCCAGGAACAGCTCCAGCATGTTGTCCAGGCTGGAGGAGTCGGAGCCCGAGGTGTTCACATAGGGGGCGGCCTCCTGCAGATCCGGCAGCAGCGGCGAGGCGAACTTGTAGCCCCGGGCCTGGGCCCACTGGCGGTTACCGCCTATGGTGTTGATTTCACCGTTGTGGGCCAGGAAGCGGAACGGCTGGGCCAGCGGCCAGCGCGGTTGGGTGTTGGTGGAGAAGCGCTGGTGGAAGACGCAGATGGCGGACTGCAGGCGAATGTCGGCCAGATCCAGGTAGAATCTGGGCAGATCCGCGGGCATGCACAGGCCCTTGTAGGTCATCACCAGGTTGGACAGGCTGACCACGTAGAAGAAGTCGTCGCTGATGCGCTTTTCAATGCGGCGGCGCACGATATAAAGGCGGCGCTCAATGTCTTTTTCGGCCCAGCCGGTGGGGGCGTTGACGAACACCTGCTCAATGCGCGGCAGCGAGGCCTTGGCGATCTCGCCCAGCACGCCGGGGTTGACCGGCACTTCGCGCCAGCCCACCAGGCTCAGGGTTTCCCGCTCCAGCTCTTCATTGATGATTTGGCGGTGTTGTTCGGCCAGTGCGGCATCCGGGTTGAGGAACAGCATGCCGACCGCGTACTTGCGGCCCAGGTTCCAGCCCTTGTCTTCCGCCACGGCGCGAAAGAAACTGTCGGGTTTCTGCATCAGCAGGCCACAACCGTCGCCGGTTTTGCCGTCGGCGGCGATACCACCCCTGTGCTGCATGCGATCCAGTGCCGAAATGGCGAGACGAACAAGCTTGTGGCTGGTTTCGCCTTCTGTATGGGCGATTAGGCCAAAACCACAGTTGTCCTTCTCAAGCCGGGGATCATAAAGAGACATTGCATTCCTCCATTGCTCGAGCTCGGTGGCCGAGCGACTGCTTTCTTGTCAGCGCATCATGCTCTGAAGCGTCCGTTGCCATAAGTGGCTAAATTACAAAAATATCGATATTTATTTGTGAGGTCAATTAAATAAACACATCAACTGAATATCTTTTCACCATGGCCAGGGTGGTGTTTTTTAATGAAAAAGTGTTTTATTTAGGCTTAAATCCGGCGGCGGGCGGGCGTTTGTGCTCGCTTATCCCGGCGCTCCAATCCCCTCGCTGGAAAACGCATAACTATTCGGTATGTTGTTTTATTACAACAAAAGGGTCGTAAAGATTTGACCTTTGCCATGCCTTTTAATGGCGCAACCTCTGCCCCATCGAGGTGCATTCAACGGAAAAATCATTTTTATCAGCTTGTTAGGTGTTCAATTTTGGTGCAAGTGCGCCATTTTGGGTAGTCAGTATGGGCACCAAACGGGCCGATGTGGCACTGAGTTACGTCAAATCTTCCCGCGCTTTCGGTTGCGCCCGTTCCGTTTTGGTGCAACGGGATTCAGTGACCACCTGAAATGCATGCCGACAAGCACGGCGGTGACATGACAGTCCACTTCGGAGCCGGTATTCTTTCCCTCTGCCGTTGCGAAGGACAAAAACCGATGAAACCCATTAAAACCTGGGCCCAGTACTATGTGGACCTGATGACCAAGCTGGGCATAGTGCGCTTCAGCATGCTGCTGGCCACCTGCATTATTTTGCTGGCCATCTTTATACAGGTGGGGGTGACCCTGTTTTTGCGCGGTTCGGTGGAGTCCATTGATCTGGTGCGCTCCATCTTCTTTGGCCTGCTGGTTACCCCTTGGGCGGTGTATTTTCTGTCCGTGGTGGTGGATCAGCTGGAAGACTCCCGCCAGCGCCTGAGCCGGCTGGTACAGCGGTTACAGCAGATGCGTGAACGGGATCTGGAGCTGAACAGCGAACTGCAGGAAAAAATCGAACTGCTCAACCGCCAGATAGAGGAAACCCGCAAGGCCCAGGCCGCCCGCCAGCAGGCCATTGAGGATCTGGAAGGGGAGGTCTATCAGCGCGAAAAGGCGCAGCTGGAATCCCAGGAACGCTCGGCGCTGCTGCGCTCCTTTATCGATACTTCCCCCGATCTGGTGTATTACCGCAACGAACTGGAAGAGTTCTCCGGCTGCAACAAGGCCATGGAAAACCTGCTTGGCCGGCAGGAAAAGGAGCTTATCGGCCTGACCCCCTACGATGTCTACCCGGAAGACGTGGCGATCAAGGTGGTGGAGACCGACAAGGAGGTGTTTGCCCGCAACGAAAGCCAGACCTACGAGCAGTGGCTGCAATATCCGGACGGCCGCCGGGCCTGTTTTGAGTTGCGCAAGGTGCCCTTCTTTGATCGGGACGGCAAGCGCCTGGGTCTGCTCGGCTTTGGTCGCGACATCACCGAACGCAAGCGTTATCAGGAGCAGCTGGAAAAGGCCAGTCGCGACAAGACCACCTTTATTTCCACCATCAGCCACGAGTTGCGCACGCCGCTCAACGGCATTGTCGGCCTGAGTCGCATATTGCTGGCCACCGAGCTGAGTCAGGATCAGCGTCAGCACCTCAAGACCATTCACTTCAGCGCCGTCACCCTGGGCAACATCTTCAACGACATCATCGATCTCGACAAGATGGATCGCAGCCGGCTGGAGCTGGCTCCCGAGCCCATGGACTTTCCCGGCTTTCTCGACGATCTGGAGAGCCTGGCCCGGCTGCAGGCGGAACAAAAGGGGCTCTACCTGCACTTTGACCGGGACGGCGACATTCCCGAGTGGATACTGGCCGACGGCACTCGGCTGCGCCAGGTGCTGTGGAACCTGGTGGGCAATGCGGTCAAGTTTACCGACGACGGCGGTGTCACCATACGTTGCCTGGCCGACGAGCTGGCACCAGGCCAGGTTACCCTGCGCTTTGACATTGAAGACACCGGCATCGGCATTCCCGCCGCACTGCAGCAGAAGATCTTCGCGCTCTATTTCCAGATTGAAGGCAAGAAACACGCCACCGGCACCGGCATTGGCCTGGCGGTCTCGCAGCAACTGGTAGAAGCCATGAATGGCAGCATCGAGCTGGACAGCGAGCCGGGCGAGGGCTCCTGCTTTAGTGTGACCATTACCGTGCCCACCGCTCAGGCGCCCAAGGACGATCCCGTGCTGGCCCAGTTGCCCTGTTTGTCGGTGCTGCTGGTGGAAGACGTGGAACTCAACGTGACCGTGGCCTGCGCCCTGCTGGAAAAGCTGGGCCACCGGGTGAGCGTGGCCCGGGACGGCGGCGAGGCCTTTGCGTTGTTGGCCGAGTACGATTACGACCTGATCTTTCTTGATATTCAGCTGCCCGACATGACCGGCTTTGATATCGCAATCCGGCTGCGAGAAGAAGCGCAACAGCAGGGGCAGGCGTTGCCGCCGTTGGTGGCGCTCACCGCCAACGTGATCAGCGACAAGCAAAAGTATCTGGCCGGGGGGATGGATGACGCCATCAGCAAGCCGCTGTCGTCCAAGGCCATCAAGGGCGTGCTGGCGCGTTTCTTCGGCCATCGACCGCCCTGTAACAGGGCCGCGCCGGCATCGACCCCGGCCGTGCCGGCAGTGGAGCCAGTGCAGGCCGATGAGGCGGTACTGGACACGATATTCCTGCAGGACTATGTGGATACCGTGGGCGCCAAGGCGCTGTTGTCGAGCGTGGACATGCTGGCGGACATGGCCAGTGATTACCTGGCCCGACTCAATGAATTTACCGCCGCACGCCAGCAGCAGGAAATAGTGGAAGAGGCCCACAAGATCAAGGGAGCGGCCGGCTCGGTGGGGCTGAAGCGAGTACAGTTGCTGGCCCAGCAAATCCAGAGCCCGGAGCTGCCCGACTGGTGGGAGCACCTGAATGATCGAGTGGCGGAACTCAACCGGCTGCTGCCGCCGGATCTGAATGAGCTGCGCCGCTGGCTGGAGCAGCGGGCATGAGCCGTTATGAGCCGCTGATCCGTGCCGATCGGTTGCATCCCGAGCCCCACGCGCAAACCCCGGAGCAGGCCATTGAAGCGGATCGGGCCCGGATTGTGCAATGCTCGCCGGTGCGCCGGCTGCAACAGAAGACTCAGGTGTTTCCGCTGGATGTAAAGGCCTCGGTGCGCAGCCGCCTGACCCACTCCCTGGAGGTCAAGGAAACCGGCCGTCAGCTGGCACTGCGGGTGGTCTCGGCGCTGGATGATCAGGTGGATAGGGACGCCTTTGTCAGTCTGGTGGAAATGGCCTGTCTGCTGCACGATGTGGGCAATCCGCCTTTTGGTCACTTTGGCGAGGCGGTGATCATTGACTGGCTGGGCCAGCGACTGCCGGGGCTGTTTCGCCGGGCCGTGGGCTCGCCGTCGCGGCAGTGGCCCATGCTGCTGGCGGATCTGCGTCAGTTCGAGGGCAATGCCCAGAGCCTGCGGCTTCTGCACAGCCTGCAGGAGCTGAACCTGACCTTGAGCCAGCTGGCGGCGTTGCAGAAATATGTGCGTGGCGCCTACCAGCCCAGAACCGGTGGCCGCTGGCAGCAAAAGCCCGGCCACTTTTTCAGTGAGCGCCCCCTGGTGCAGCAAATTCGACAGCATTTTCCCGCCACCGCCTATGGCCGCTTTCCGCTGGCCTTTCTGATGGAAGCGGCGGATGACATGGCCTATGGCGTGGCGGACCTGGAAGACGCGGTGGATCGGGGGGTGCTCAGCCTGGCCGAGCTGGAGCGGGCGCTGCTGGGGGAAGGCAATGATTACCTGCAACGGCTGTGGCGAGAGTCGAACGTCGATCAGCCGGGCTTTTTCAGTCGCTTTCGCCAGCGTCTGGGGCAGGATCTGCTGCCACTGGTGAGCGACCAGTACCTGGCGCATCAGCAGGCCATTCTCGACGGCGAGCACGATCAGCCCCTGCTGGCGGTGGAGCAGCCCCCGGCCCAGGCGCTGCAGTGGTTGAAAGCCTTTGCCCATCGCCACGTGTTTCGCCGGCGGGAAGTAGAGTCGCTGGAGCTGGCCGGCTTTGCCGCGCTCAAGGGCGTACTGGATGCCTTTGCGCCGCTGCTGGCGCTGCCGGCGGCGGAGTTTACCGGCCTGGACGAGCGCGCCGACGCCAACGGCCAGGTGCTGCGCCGGCTCTACCACCGACTGCCACCTCGGCACCTGGCCGCCTATCACAGGGACAGCCAAAACGCGCCTTTTTTTGAAAGTGACGTCGAGCGGGAGTGGTATTTTCGCGTGCGCCTGGTGCTGGATTTCATCAGTGGCATGACGGACACTTATGTATTGGAAGAATATCGTTTGCTGTGTGGCCTGCAGGGCTGAACGCGGTCCTGAACTGAACGGGTGAGTGGAGGCCTGAACATGCGGTGGTTGTGCCTGCTGCTGTGTTTATGGACGGTGGCATTTGCACGGGCCGCCGGCCCAGTGATGGTGATGCATCGGGTTGCCGAAGGCGAGAGCTGGGCCAGCCTGGCCCAGCGTTACCAGTTGAGTGAGCGTCGTCTGCGATGGGAGTTTAATCGCGAACGTTTTATGGTGCCCTTGTCGCCCGATGACTGGATCTGGGTGCCTGACCGGCCGCCCGGCCCTGCCCCGGCATCACGCCCGCTCGCCACCGCCATGCCGGCCCCGGAGTCTGTGCAGCAACGCCATCATGAGCCTCTGCCCGCCCTGGGGCGTCCCAATCCGGCTCGAGCGCCCAAATCCGATGAGCTGCTGTTGACCCTGGCCACCGCCGCACGGGCCGCGGCCACCGACAGCCTGGACGGCTTTGTGCTGGCCCAGACCGAGCACCTGGCCGACGATACCCTGTCTTTTGGAACCGAGCAGTTGACCACCTTGCCCTGGCTTAACCCCAGCGACTGGTACTGGGATTATCAGCTGCCGTTGTTTGATCATGAAGCCGAGGCCAGCAGCCAGCTGGCCTTGCCCCTGTGGCAAGGCCTGGATACCGAACTGGGCGTGGATTACCGGGACGAGCGGTTTACCTACCAGTTGGGGCTGCATTACCGCCGTCCCTTCAGGCCGCGCACCCTGGTGCACCTGCAGCCGCTGTTCGACTACCAGGAGCAGGGTGCCCATCGCCGCGGTGGCCTGCTGCTGTGGCTGGAGCATGAGGACTTCAGGATGGGGGCGGTGCAGTACCGGCCGCTGTCGCCCTGGCATACGGATACGTTGCGGGAGCGGCCCGCGGTGGGCAGGGTGTGGTTTGGGGAAGGGCGGCTGAGTGCGGTGCCGGGCTTGAGCGTCAGCGGTCAGTATTACCGCTGGCAAGGAGACCGGCTGCGGCTGTTTGGCAGCGGTGACAAGTACAAGGCGTCTTCTTCCACCCAGTGGTCTCTCAGCTATGCGCCCTGGCGCATACTGCGCTTGCAGACCTCGGTGCTCAGCAACAGCGAGGACGAGCTCGATTCTCGGCTGCGGCTGATGGTGGAGCTGCCGTTGCGGCTGGCGCCCGGGCTCTGGTGGCAACCGCCCAAGCCCTCCGGTACCGCGGATTACCGGCCGTTGCAATACCACAGGGTGATGGTGCTGGAGCGGCGCTGACTGCTTATCGTTAGGGGGAAATATAACGATAAGGGGACCCAGGCGCTCCTCTCAGAATTAAAGCCGGCTGTAGTCGGTGTTGGCAAAGCTGGCGCGGGTCTGGCTTTGCAGCAGGGTCAACAGCAGCATGGCGCGGCTGTCGCCGTCCGCCTCCTGATAGATGGCCTCCATGCCTGCAAAGGGACCTTCATTGATGATCACCCGGTCGCCGCAGTTAGGCAGGTTGCTCAACTGCTCGCCCAGGCGGTCGTCACCGGTGCGGCACATCAGGTCGTGGATCAGCTCGTCGGGCACCACGCAGGGGGTTCCACCAAAACGCACCAGGTTGCGAATGCCCCGGGTGGAACCCAGGGTGGCGCAGCTGGTCTGTTCCAGGTCGGCACGCAGAAACAGGTAGCCCGGGAACAGGGCTTCGTTGCGCAGGACCCGTTTACCCCGTATCAGTTTCTTGACCTCGATCAGGGGGCAGAAGGTTTCTATCTGCTGGTTGTCGAGGTGCAGCAGGGCCCGCTCTTCTTCTCGCGGGCGGCAATGGGCCAGATACCAGTTCAGCATAATTCCCTTCCGGCTCAATCGTTAAATAAGCATTATGGCAGCAACAAAAAAAAAGGGCCACGGCATGCCGTGGCCCTGAGGATAAAGTGAACGCCGGATTACCAGCCCTTGACCACGCCGCCCTTGAACAGCTCCAGCGCGGCCTGGTAGACCTCTTCGCTCTGGTAGGCCTTGACAAAGGTCTGAATGCGCTCGTCGTTCTGGTTGTCGATGCGGGACACGATTAGGTTAACGTAGGGAGATTCCTTGTCTTCCACGAACAGGCTGTCGCGACCGGGCAACAGGTCGATCTGTGACGCATAGGTGGTGTTGATGATGGCAAAGGCCACGTCATCCAGGGAGCGGGGCAGCTGAGGTGCTTCCAGCTCGATGATGTCGAGGTTTTTGGGGTTGGCGGTAATGTTCAGCGGAGTGGCTTCCAGACCCACGGCATCGTCCACCTCGATCAGGCCCTGTTGCTCCAGCAGCAGCAGGCTGCGGCCCAGGTTGGTGGGATCGTTGGGGACGGCTACCTTGGCGCCTTCGGCCAGTTCATCCAGGGACTTGATCACCTTGGAGTAGGCGGCGATGGGGTAAACAAAGGTGTTGCCTACCGGAGTCAGCTCGTAGCCGCGATCGGCGATTTGCTTGTCGAGGTAGGGTTTGTGCTGAAAGGCATTGATGTCCAGGCTGCCATCGCTCAGGGCCACGTTGGGGGTCACGTAATCGCTGAAGGATACCAGCTCGACTTCCAGCTCATACTGCTCCTTGGCCACCTTGGCGGCCACTTCCGCGACCTGCTCTTCGGCACCGGCAATCACGCCCAGGCGCAGCGGTTTGACCGCGGCGGCTTCGGTGGTGGTCTGTTCGGCCTGTTCGCCGCAACCGGCCAGGGCCAGGGCCGAAGCCAGTACGCCCAGGGTGGCGAATGATTTCAATCCAGCTTTCATGATGCACTCCTTGATATAAGAAAACTCAGCGACGATCCATATGAGCCACCAGCCGCTCGCCGGCGCTCTGAATGATTTGTACCAGTACTACCAGTATCACCACGGTGATCAGCATGATTTGCGGATCAAAACGCTGGTAACCGTAGCGAATGCCCACATCACCCAGGCCACCACCGCCCACGGCGCCGGCCATGGCCGAGTAGTTGACCAGGGTGACCAGGGTGATGATGATGCCGTTGAGCATGCCCGGCAGGGCTTCGGGCAGCAATACCTTGTACACGATTTGCAGCCGGCGGGCGCCCATGGCCTGGGCCGCTTCCACCAGCCCTGACGGCACTTCCATCAGCGCCCCTTCCATCAGTCGAGCCACAAAGGGAATGGCGGCAACGGTCAGCGGCACCACGGCGGCCCAAGTGCCGATGCTGGTGCCGACCACCAACCGGGTAAAGGGAATGATGGCCACCAGCAGAATGATAAAGGGCACGGAACGGCCGATGTTCACCACCGTACCCAGAATCTTGTTAAAGGCCTTGTTTTCCCATATCTGGCCGGGTTTGCTTACGTGCAGGGCAATGCCCAGCGGCAAGCCCAGGGCACAGGCGATGGCGCCCGAGCCGAAGGTCATGATCAGGGTCTCCCAGAGTGCCGAGAGCAGCAGGTTAATCATGGCGTCGGACATAACCGAGTAACTCCACCTGAATTTTGTGTTCCTGAAGGTAAACGATGGCGGCCTGAGTCTGTTCTGGCTGGCCATCCAGCTCGGCCAGCATAAAGCCGAACTTCACGCCGCCGGCATATTCGATGTCGGCGCTGAGAATGGTGACGTCCACCTGCAGCTCGCGGCTGAGAATGGAGATCAGTGGCGTATCCACGGTTTCGCCGGTAAAACCCAGCCGCACCAGGGGCAGGGCATCGGCTACCGGTTCGGCCGATAGCCGGGCCTGGTATTCATCGGGAATTTCCAGATGAATGGTGGAGGCGATAAAGCGCCGAGCCAGATCGGTCTGGGCGTTGGCAAAGAACCAGGCAACTTCTCCCTGTTCCACCAGCTCACCGTCGTTGATAATGGCCACTCGGTCGCAGATGGACTTCACCACCTGCATCTCGTGGGTGATCAGCAATATGGTCAGCCCGAGGCGCTGGTTGAGCTCTTTCAGCAGTGCCAGAATGGACTGGGTGGTCTGCGGATCCAGCGCCGAGGTGGCCTCGTCACACAGCAGCACCTTGGGTGCCGGCGCCAGTGCCCGGGCGATGGCCACCCGTTGCTTCTGACCACCCGACAGGGCGTTGGGGTAGGCGCTGGCGCGATGGGACAGTCCCACCAGCTCCAGCAGCTCGCTGACCCGCTGTTTGATCTCGGCCTTGGGGGTGCCTGCCAGCTCCAGGGGCAGAGCCACGTTGTCGAAGACGGTGCGCGACGACAACAAATTGAAGTGCTGAAAAATCATGCCGATATTGCGGCGGGCACGGGACAGTTCGGTACCGCCCATGGCGGTCAGATCCTGGCCGTCCACGTATACGCGACCCTCGGTGGGGCGCTCGAGCAGGTTGACGCAACGGATCAGGGTGCTCTTGCCGGCACCGGATTCGCCGATAACGCCCATGATCTGGCCGGCAGCGACCTCCAGATCGACGTTTTTAACGGCGTGAACGGCATTCTCGCCCGCTCCGTAGCGCTTGGTAATATTGGTCAGTTTGATCATCGGAGGATGGGCCCTTCCGGTATGGTTATCCACTGCATAGACAGCGTAAGAACAGGGACAAGTCATGCTGGCATGACAGATGGCAGAGGATGCTAAGCCGTCTGGACGTCCGAGTCAACGAGTATTTCCCGTCACGGCGCGAGAATGAAAACTGGCTAGTGCCTTGTCCCTTTTTCCAATGCCTTGATATAGGATGAAAAAGAACAGCATAAGCCGTAAGCTGGCATGATAAGACTCGACTGTTATGCATTAGTCGAAGGAATATTGAACAAGGGAATCGACAGCAGGCAACCCTGTTGGTGATTCGCGATACTCAGAGTTTTCAGGCTGAGCGTTTCAGGGAACGAAGATAAGGAAAACGATGGGCCAGTATTTTCTGCGTCGATTATTGCTGCTGATCCCCACCTTTCTCGGCATTACCCTGGTGGTGTTTGCCATTACCCGATTTGTGCCGGGCGGCCCGGTTGAACGCATGCTGATGGAAAGTCAGCTGGCGGGCAGCGAGTTCAGCCAGAGTAGCCGGGGCGGGCAGGTGTTGTCCTCCGAGCAAATCGATGAGCTCAAGGAATTTTACGGGCTTGATAAGCCGGTGGGCGAAGCCTACCTGGACTGGCTGGGCAAGCTGGTGCGGCTCGATCTGGGGGAGTCCACCCGTTACTACCTGCCGGTGTGGGAGCTGATCCAGGAACGGCTGCCGGTGTCGGCCTTTTTTGGCATTAGCACCTTTATTCTCAGTTATCTGGTGTCCATTCCCCTCGGAGTGCTCAAGGCACTCAGGCATAACAGCCGCTTCGACAGCATCAGCTCCATGTTTATCTATGCCGGCTATGCCCTGCCGGCTTATGTGGTGGGCATTTTTCTGCTGACGGTGTTCGCCTTTCAGCTGGGCTGGTTTCCCATGGGTGGCTTTGTGGGGGACGATTTCTACTATCTGGAGGGCTTTTGGCCCAAAACCCTGAATTTGTTTCACCATGCCCTGCTGCCGCTGATTGCCTACGCCATCGGCGATTTCGCGGTGCTCACCATGACCATGAAAAACAGCCTGATGGAAAACCTGTCGGCGGATTATGTGCGCACCGCCGTGGCCAAGGGCCTGCCGTTTGGCAAGGCGGTGACCCGCCATGCCCTGCGCAACAGCCTGATCCCCATTGCCAGCCACTTCGGCAACGTGATTTCGGTGTTTTTCGCCGGCTCTTTCCTGATTGAAGTGATCTTTAATATCGACGGCCTGGGCCTGCTGGGCTACGAAGCGGTGGTGGAGAGGGACTATCCGGTGGTAATGGGCATACTGGCGGTGACCTCACTGTTGATGCTGCTGGGCAACATATTGTCGGACATCTGCGTGGCGCTGGTGGATCCGCGAGTGAGGTTCGATGGCTAGACTGCTTTCCGATGTCACCAAAAAGAAGTTGCGCCGTTTTCGCAGCATTAAACGCGGTTACTACGCCTTTGTGATTTTTATGGTGATGGTGTTGCTGGCCGCCGCCGCCGAGCTGTGGGTCAGCAACCGGGCGCTGCTGGTGAAATATGAGGGTGAGCTGTACTTTCCCACCTATGGTGCCGTGATCACCGGCGACACCTTTGATCTCGGTTATCAATATGAAACCGACTACAGAGAGCTGAAGCGAGTGCTGAGCGAGCAGCCCGGCAACTGGGTGCTGCTGCCCCTGGTGCCCTGGAGTCCCTATGAGCAGGATTACAGCGGCAGCACCTATCCACCCACGGCGCCCAGCCTGGCAAACCGGCACTTTCTCGGCACCGACAGCTCGGGCCGGGACATGGTCGCGCGGCTGGTATACGGCTTTCGTACCGCGGTGGGCTTTGCCTTTATCGCGCTCACCGCCAGTTATGTGATTGGCGTGATGCTGGGCTGCCTGATGGGATTTCTCGGCGGTCGCTTCGATCTGCTGTTTCAGCGCTTTATCGAGATCTGGTCCCAGGTGCCGTTTCTTTACGTGATCATGATACTGGTGTCGATTACTCAGCCCAACTTTGCCCTGTTTGTCGCCATCAACGTGCTGTTTGGCTGGATGGGCATTACCTGGTACATGCGCACCCTGACCTACAAGGAAAAGGCCCGGGACTATGTGCTGGCGGCCCGGGCCCAGGGGGCGGGCACGACGCGTATTATCGTGCACCATATCCTGCCCAATACCCTGATGATGATAGTGACCCTGGCTCCCTTTACCGTGGTGGCCAATATTTCCCTGCTCACCGCCCTCGATTACCTGGGCTTTGGCTTGCCTCCGCCTACCCCGAGCTGGGGCGAGCTGTTGCGTCAGGGTGTTAACCACCTGGATTCGCCCTGGATAGTGGCGTCCGTGGTGACGGCGGTGTCGCTGGTGCTGATCAATGTTTCCTTTATCGGTGAGGCCATTCGTGAAGCCTTTGATCCCAAACACTTTTCCCGTTACGAATAGGTGAGGACTGCATGAACAAACTGCTGGCAATACTCGCGTCTTTTGGTCTGGCCCTGAGTCTGCAGGCGGCGGAGCTGCCCGAAAACCTGGAGTGGGAAACCAATGACGCGGATCCCATTTTTGCCTCGCCCGAGGCCAAGCGGGGCGGGCGTTTCAACATGACGATGATGAGCTTTCCGCTCACCTTTCGCACCGTGGGGCCCGACTCCAACACTTCGTTCCGTTCTTTTGTGCTGGAGAACCAGCTCGGGCTGTATGGCTTGCACCCCGACACCGAAAACCCCATTCCTGCCCTGGCCACCCACTGGGCCTTTGGCGACGACAACCGCACCATGTATTTCCGGCTGAATCCAAAGGCTCGCTGGTCCGACGGCGAGCCGGTGACCGCCGACGACTTTCTGTTTGCGCTGGAATTCATGCGATCCAAGGTGATTCGGGCGCCCTGGTACAACAACTACTTCACCGAAGAAATCACCGAGGTGGTCAAATACGACGATTACACCATCTCGGTGACCGCCGGCAGCCCCAAGAGCCGGCGTGAGCTGCTCAATACAGTGGGCCTGGTACCCCAGCCCGAGCATTACTATGAAATGACCGAAGACTGGGTGCGCCGTTATAACTGGGAGGTGGTGCCGGTGACCGGCGCCTATGTGATAAGTGATGTCAAACGGGGTCGCTCCATTACCTTCAAGCGGCTGAATGACTGGTGGGGCAACGAGCTTACCTACTACAAGCACAGGTTCAATGTGGATGAAATTCGGCTGACCGTGGTACGGGATCTCAATATCGCCTACCGCCACTTTCTGCGTGGTGACATCGACACCTTTGGCCTGATCCTGCCCGAATGGTGGCACGACAAGACCAACACCCCCGAATACCGCAACGGCCTGATTAATCGTATCTGGTTCTATAACGAAATGCGCCAGGGCGCCCAGGGGCTGCATCTCAACACCGCCCACCCCAGACTGGCGGATGTGCGGGTGCGTCAGGGCATGGCCCATGCCATCAATATGCAGCGCATGCTGGACACCATATTGCGCGGCGACTACGAGCGCATGCACGGCTTTGGCACCGGTTATGGGGATTTCACCGATTATGACATTCGTGCCCGCGACTACGACATTCAGCAAGCCCGGGCACTGTTTGCCGAGGCCGGCTACGATCGCCAGGGGCCGGGGGGCATACTGCTGAACAGCCAGGGCGACCGGCTCAGCCTGGCGGTGACCTACACCACTCAGGAGCACACCGCTCGCCTGGCCATTCTGCGGGAAGAGGCACGCAAGGCCGGCCTGGATCTGCAGCTTAACCTGGTGGATGGCGCCACCGGTTTCAAAGCCATGCTGGAGAAAAAACACGAGGCGGCCTGGCTGGGCTGGAGTGGCGGCGGCCTTTACCCCCAGTACTGGGAGTTTTTCCACTCCCTGAACGCCGACCAGCCTCAGACCAACAACCTGTTCAATATCAGTGATGCCGAGCTCGACCGGTTAATCGAGGAATACCGCCGCACCATGGATCTGGACGCCAAGGCGGCGATTTCCCGACAAATACAGCGCCGGGTGCACGAGCTGGCCATCTTTATACCCGGTTATCAGGTGCCCTACACCCGGGAAGCTTACTGGCGTTATGTGAAACTGCCCGAGAGCAAAGGCACCCAGCGCTCGCCATCCCTGTTCTGGCCGATGGAAGGTTACCCCCATAGCACCGGCGGCCTGTTCTGGATCGATCAGCAGCAACAGGCCGAAATCAAGGCTGGCGGCAAGCGCTATGAGCCGGTGCTGGAGGTGGTGGAAACCTGGCGGAGACCCGAAGCCTGATGGGAAATCTGCTGGAAGTGGACAATCTGGCGGTCAGCTTTACCACCGAAGCGGGTTGTTTTCGCGTGGTGGATGACGTCAGTTTTTCGCTGGCGCCGGGGCAAACCCTGGGGCTGGTGGGCGAGTCCGGTTGTGGCAAGAGTGTCACCGCCCTCAGCCTGCTGGGCCTGCTGCCACAACCTGCGGGCAGGGTGGAAAAAGGCCGGGCGCTGTTTCAGGGCGAGGATCTGCTGACCTTGAGCCCACAACAGCGCTACCGGTTGCGGGGCAACAAGATCGCCATGATCTTTCAGGAGCCGATGACAGCCCTAAATCCGGTGCATACCGTGGGCCGCCAGCTGATGGAAGTCTATGAATTGCACCGTCCGGAGCTGAACAAGGCGCAGCGCCGGCAGGCGGCCCTGACCATGCTGCGCCGGGTGGGGATTCCGGAAGCCGAGGCCCGACTGGCCGCTTATCCCCACCAGCTTTCCGGGGGCATGCGGCAACGGGTGATGATCGCCATGGCGCTGGCTTGCGAACCGGAACTGCTGATTTGCGATGAGCCCACCACGGCACTGGACGTGACCATTCAGGCGCAAATCCTGCACCTGATCCGCGAGCTGCAGCGGCAAAATAACATGGCGGTGATCTTTATTACCCATGATCTGGGTGTGGTGGCCCAGATCTGCGATCGTGTACTGGTGATGTATGCCGGCCGCAGTGCCGAGCAGGCAGGGGTGTTTGAGTTGTTTGAACACCCCCGCCATCCCTATACACGGGGCCTGCTGGCGTCCATTCCCCGGCTGGATCGGCCGGGAAAAACCGAGTTGCCGGCCATCGCCGGGCAGGTGCCCTCGCTGGAGGAGCAGTCTGCCGGCTGCCGTTTCGCCAACCGCTGCCCCTACAGCACCGAGGTGTGCGCCACCCAGCCGGCTCTTGAGCAGGCGGATAGCGTGCACCACGTCTGGTGCCACCACTGGCGGGAGTTATCCTGATGAGCACCCTGCTGAAAGTGGATGGATTGACGCAGCATTTTACGCTTGGAGGGGGGCTGCTGCGTTCGGGAAAAACCCTGTATGCGGTCGATGGGGTCAGCTTTGAGCTGGAAGAAGGCAAGACCCTGGGACTGGTGGGAGAATCGGGCTGTGGCAAGTCTACCTTGGCGCGTACCCTGCTTAAGTTGCACGAACCCACCTCCGGGCGCATTGTTTACGACGGCACCGATATTACCCAGTACAGCCGGCGGCAAATGCAGCCCCTGCGGCGGCAGATGCAAATGGTGTTTCAAGACCCTCAGGAATCCCTCAACGGCCGTCATACCATAGGTACCCTGTTGCAGGAACCTTTTGTCATTCACCGGCTGGGCAGCTGGCGCGAACGCCAGGCCTGGGCAGCGGAGCTGCTGGAGCGGGTCGGGTTGCCGGCCTCGGCGCTGGATCGCTTTCCTCACGAGTTTTCCGGCGGGCAGCGGCAGCGCATCGGCATTGCCCGTGCCATGGCGCTCAACCCCAGGTTACTGGTGTGTGACGAGGCGGTGTCGGCGCTGGACGTGTCGGTGCAGTCGCAGATCCTTAATCTATTGCTGTCACTGCAGCAGGAACGGGGGCTGGCCATGCTGTTCATCGCCCACGACCTGTCGGTAGTCAAACATGTCTCGGATCATATTGCCGTCATGTATCTGGGACGCATCGTCGAGCAGGCGCCGGCGGACGTACTCTACCGGCAGCCACGGCATCCCTATACCAAAGTACTGATCTCGGCCATACCACAGCCAAACCCCAGGGAGCGCCAGGACCCCATGATGCTGAGTGGTGAACTGCCATCCCCGGCCAATCCTCCAAGCGGCTGCCACTTTCGTACCCGCTGCCCTTATGCCGGTGAACGTTGCGCCAGGGAAGTGCCTTTGCTGCAAGGGCAGCAGCACAGGGTAGCCTGCCATTACGCCGCAGAAATTGCCTCCGGCGCCCGGCAGCCCTGTGCTAACATGCGCCCGGTAACGATTGACTGAAGGCAGGTACAAAGTGGCAAAGCCAGCGATTTTTCTCGACCGGGACGGCGTTATCAACCAGGACAGCGGTTATGTTTCCCATTCCGACGATTTCATCTTTATCGAGGGAGTGATCGACGCCCTCCGTTCGCTCAAGGAAAAAGGCTATCTGCTGGTGGTGGTCACCAACCAGTCGGGCATTGCCCGGGGCATGTTTACCGAAGACGACTTTATGCGTCTGACCGAATGGATGGACTGGTCCCTGGCCGATAGGGGCGTGGATCTTGACGGTATCTATTTCTGCCCCCACCACCCCTCCGCTGGTAACGGTCCCGACACCAAAGCCTGCGACTGCCGCAAGCCGGCACCGGGCATGCTGCTGGACGCGGCCAAGGAGCTGAACATCGATCTGGCTGCTTCCTTTATGGTTGGGGACAAGGTCTCGGACATGAATGCGGCCATCGCCGCCGGCGTGGGCCACCCCGTGCTGGTGCGTACCGGCAAGGAAATTACCGAGGAAGGGGAAAAACTGGCGAAAAGCGTCTATCCTTCTTTGGTGGAATTTGCACGGCAACTGCCCGAGGCGCAGTAATTTCCATCATTCCGGTCAACCTTTGAACGCTTGAGCTATGTGAAGTGATTTTTCCTCAAAAAGCCCTTGCGCAAAATCGGCGGCTCCCTATAATGCGCCCTCACTGACACGGCGGAACACGCCGACGGTCACAAGGGTTGAAACAACACGAAACAAAGTTTGATTCAACGCTTGACGAACACCAAGGATTGCGTAGAATACGCAGCCCTGACCCGCTGAAGGGTCAACGCTCTTTAACAATTTATCAAGCAAACTGTGTGGGCACTCGCAGGATGTT
>NZ_NBIM01000009.1 GCF_002242685.1 Oceanimonas doudoroffii | reverse complement strand
AACATCCTGCGAGTGCCCACACAGTTTGCTTGATAAATTGTTAAAGAGCGTTGACCCTTCAGCGGGTCAGGGCTGCGTATTCTACGCAATCCTTGGTGTTCGTCAAGCGTTGAATCAAACTTTGTTTCGTGTTGTTTCAACCCTGGTGACCGTCGGCGTGCTCCGCCGTGTCAGTGAGGGCGCATTATAGGGAGCCGCCGATTTTGCGCAAGGGCTTTTTGGGTAAAAGTTTCATTTTCAGCGCCAACAGCTCAAACCTTAAACAAAGCGGTGTTTTTTACTGCTTTTTGTTGTCTTCCGTGGCCTCGGAGTGGCCCAGACGGGTTACCAGCAACTGATCGATCTTGTAGCTGTCGATGTCCACCACCTCGAATTTGTAGCCGCCGTGCAGCACAAAATCGGTGCGTTTGGGAATTTTGCGCAGCATGTACATCATAAAGCCGGCAATGGTTTCGTAGTTTTCGTCATCGGGAAAACTGTCGATATCGAGCACCCGCATCACGTCTTCCAGGGGCGTCAGCCCTTCCACCAGCCAGGAGTTGGCATCCCGGGACACGATTTGCTCTTCCTGGGACTGCACCAGTTCCCCCATCACTATGCTCATCACGTCCTTGAGGGTGATGATGCCCACCACCAGCGCGTATTCGTTCATGATGATGGCGAAATCCTCTCCCGCGGTCTTGAAGTGCTCCAGCACTTCATACATGGACAGGGTGTCGGGAATAATCAGCGGATTGCGCAGTATGCCTTCCTTTTGCAGGGAAATAGGCTGCTGGTGCAGTACCTGCATCAAAATGTCACGGGAGTCCACATATCCCACCACCCGGTCCAGGCTGTCTTCGCAAACCAGAAACTTGGCATGGGGGTGTTCGGCAATCTTGGCCTTGATGTCTTCCTGGGCTTCATGAAGGTTGAAGTAGATCAGGCTCTCCCGGGTAGTCATGGCCGAGGTCACGGTGCGGGACTCCATTTCAAAGACATTTTCAATCAGATGGTGTTCCTGCTCCTGCAACACACCCGCCTGGGCACCGGCGTCCATCATGGCGATGATGTCTTCGGGCGTGATTTCATCCTGACGCATGGTAGGTACGCGGAACAACCGGAACAGCAGGTTGGCCAGGCCGTTAAACAGCCATACCAGGGGGCGGAACAGAATGATCAGCACCCCCATCGGCCGTACCACCGCCACCGCGATTTTCTCGGGGGCTATCATCGCCAGCCGTTTGGGCATCAGATCCGCAAACAGAATAAACAGGGAAGTGACAATAAAGAACGACAGGAAAAACGCCATCTTGTCGAGCCACACGCCCTGCAGCCACCAGTCCAGCAGGCTGCGGGTAAAGGGCGTGAAGGCCGACTCACCAATAATGCCGCCCAGAATGGCCACGGCATTGAGCCCGATCTGCACTATGGTGAAAAAGTTGCCCGGCTGCTCCTGCAACAGCAATACCTTTTCCGCATTCACGTCGCCGTCACTGGCCATCAGCCGCAGTTTCATCTTGCGCGCCGCCGCCAGGGCGATTTCGGAAACGGAAAAAAAGGAGCTGATCGCCACCAGCAGGGCGATAAGCAGCACTTGCTCAAACATGGTCATCTTTATGTCACCAATACAGGGAGGGAGCGCCGAAGCAAAACCAGAATAAGGGAGCTATGTTACAAAATACTAAACAAGCCCAGAATCTAGCAGAACCTTTGGGCTTATACCACAGCCGGATTTTGCCGCAGCTCGCCCTTGGTCGGACGAAACGGCCCGTTTCCTTGGTCTATTCTGAAGCGACACCCTGTTACTCCCTACCCTGTTCATTCCTTTTATGTTCACAGGAGGCTTTTCATGACACAGCATTCTCCCGGCTCTTCCGGCAAATGCCCGGTAATGCACGGCGCCCTCACCGAAGCAGGCAGCTCCAATACCGACTGGTGGCCCAAAACGCTGAACCTGGACATTCTTCATCAACACGACACCAAGACCAATCCGCTGGGCGAGGACTTCAATTACGCCGAGGCCTTCAGCAAGCTGGATCTGGATGCGGTCAAGCGTGATCTCAAACACCTGATGACCGACAGTCAGGACTGGTGGCCCGCCGACTGGGGGCATTATGGCGGCCTGATGATTCGCATGGCCTGGCACAGTGCCGGCAGCTACCGCATCGCCGACGGCCGCGGTGGTGGCGGCACCGGCAACCAGCGTTTCGCTCCGCTAAACAGCTGGCCCGACAACGCCAACCTCGACAAGGCCAGGCGACTACTGTGGCCAATCAAGAAGAAATACGGCAACGCCCTGTCCTGGGCCGATTTGTTTATTCTGGCCGGCAACATGGCCTATGAGTCCATGGGCCTGAAAACCTTTGGTTTTGGTGGCGGCCGGGCCGATATCTGGCACCCGGAAAAGGACATTTACTGGGGCTCGGAAAAGGAATGGCTGGCCCCCAGCAACAACCCCAACAGCCGTTACTCCGGTGAGCGAAACCTGGAAAACCCGTTGGCGGCGGTGATGATGGGCCTGATTTACGTCAATCCGGAAGGGGTGGACGGCAAACCCGATCCGCTGAAAACCGCCCACGATGTGCGGGTCACCTTTGCCCGCATGGCGATGAATGACGAGGAAACCGCAGCCCTCACCGCCGGCGGCCATACCGTGGGCAAGACCCACGGTAACGGCAGTGCCGCCGACCTGGGAGCCGAGCCCGAAGGCGCCGGGCTCGAAGAACAGGGCCTGGGCTGGAACAACAAGGTGGGCCGGGGCATTGGACGCAATACCGTGACCAGCGGCATTGAAGGCGCCTGGACCACTCACCCCACTCAATGGGATGGCGGCTATCTGGATATGCTGCTCGACCACGAGTGGGAGCTGGCCAAAAGCCCGGCCGGAGCCTGGCAGTGGCAGCCGGTGAATATCAAGGAAGAAGACAAGCCGGTAGACGTGGAGGACCCCTCTCGTCGCTGCATGCCGATCATGACCGACGCCGACATGGCCATGAAGATGGATCCGGACTATCGCAAATACATGGAGCGCTTTCGTCAGGACCCGGCCTATTTTGCCGACACCTTCGCCCGGGCCTGGTTCAAGCTCACCCACCGGGATCTGGGGCCCAAAAGCCGTTACCTGGGCCCGGATGTGCCCAAGGAAGACTTAATCTGGCAGGATCCCATTCCCTCGGTGGACTATTGCCTGACCGACCAGGAAATCGCCGACCTCAAGGCGGCCATTCTGGCCTCCGGCCTGAGCGTGCCCGAGCTGGTGGCCACCGCCTGGGACAGTGCCCGCACCTTTCGCGGCTCCGACTACCGGGGCGGCGCCAACGGCGGCCGCATTCGCCTGGACCCGCAAAAAGACTGGCAAGGCAACGAGCCGGCCCGACTGCAAAAGGTACTTAGCGCCCTGGAACAACTGCGGGCCGGCCTCGACAAGCCGGTGAGCATGGCCGACCTGATCGTGCTGGGCGGCTGCGCCGCGGTGGAGCAGGCCGCCAAGAACGCCGGAGTGAAGGTCACCGTGCCCTTTGCCCCCGGCCGAGGCGACGCCACCGATGAAATGACCGATATCGAGGCCTTTGCCCCGCTGGAGCCACTGCACGATGGTTACCGCAACTGGCTGAAACAGGACTATGCGGTCACCCCGGAGGAAATGCTACTGGATCGTACTCAGCTGATGGGCCTGACGGCGCCGGAAATGACGGTGCTGGTGGGCGGCATGCGGGTACTGGGTGCCAATCATGGCGACAGCCGCCACGGTGTCTTCACCGACCGGGTGGGCGTGCTCAGCACCGACTTTTTCGTCAACCTGACCGACATGGCCTATCAATGGCGGCCGGCGGGGAACAACCTGTACGAAATCGTCGAGCGCAGCACGAGCAAGGTAAAATGGACCGCCACCCGGGTGGATCTGGTGTTTGGCTCCAATTCGGTGCTGCGCAGCTACGCCGAGGTCTATGCCCAGGACGACAACAAAGAGAAATTCGTGCACGACTTTGTGGCCGCCTGGACCAAGGTGATGAACGCAGATCGCTTCGATTTGCAGTAGGCCAACCGCTGAACCGTGGATGCCCCATGGTGATGAGTAAAACAAAGCCGCCGTAAAGGCGGCTTTGTCATTTTAAATGAGCACTAGCCATTCAGGCCGCCCTGGAAGAACGGGGCAAGCCGAATGAAATCAGCGTCGTCAGCAGCAGGAATCCCGCAGACACCCACAGGCAGGCCTGTATGCCGCTGCTGCCCTGTCCCGCCAACTGGAAAATCCAGCCCGACAGCACGGTGCCCAGCAGGCGCCCCATGGCGTTGGACATATAGTAGAAGCCCACATCCAGGGAAACGCCATCGTCACCGGCGTAGCTGACGATCAGATAACTGTGCAGCGAAGAGTTAACCGCGAACACGGCACCAAACAGCAGCAGGCCGCCGATGAGCACGACCGTCGGATCCCATTCAGCCATCAGCCCCAGCGCCATCGCCCCGGGCAACAGGGTCAGTATCAACGCCCACACCGTAGCCGCTCGACCGTCGGGCACTCGGCCCGACGCCTTGCCGGTGATGCGCGGCGCCAGCGCCTGCACCATGCCATAGCCGATCACCCACAGGGCCAGAAAGCCGCCGGTCTGACTGTGATTCCAGCCCAATGTCTGGGACAGAAACACCGGCAGCGCAACCACAAACCAGACATCACGGGCACCAAACAGGAACATGCGTGCCGCCGACAGAATATTGATGGAGCGGCTTTTGGAAAAAATGTCGCGAAATCTGGGCTTGTTTTTCGCCTTGCCCAGATCCTGCCTGAGCAATGCCAGGCTCAGCAGCCACACCAGCGTCAGCGCAATGGCCATGGCCGCCACCGCGCCGGCAAAGCCCAGCCCCATCAGCAGGGCACCGCCAAGGAAAAAGCCCACACCCTTGAGGGCATTCTTAGAGCCGGTGAGAATGGCCACCCACTGGTAGAGCTTGCCCTGGGCTTCACCGGGCACCAGCAACTTGATGGAGCTTTTGGCACTCATCTTGTTGAGATCCTTAGCAATGCCCGACAACGCCTGCGCCGCCATCACCCAGGGCACAGTCAGCCAGGCGGCGGGCACCAGCAGCATGGACAGCGCCAGCACCTGCAGCACCAGGCCGATATTCATGGTGCGGTTCAGGCCCAGATGGGCACCCAGCCAACCCCCGACCAGGTTGGTGATTACGCCGAAGATTTCATAGAACAGAAACAGCAGCGCAATCTCCAGCGGCGCATAACCCAGCCCGTGAAAATGCAGCACCACCAGCATGCGCAGGGCGCCGTCGGTCAGCGTAAAGGCCCAGTAATTGCCCGTTACCACCAGATACTGGCGAATGGCGGGGGAAAGCCGAGTCAGCATTTACCCACGCCCCACCTTCAGCGCCAGCTCGGCGGTGCGGTTGGCATAACCCCACTCGTTGTCATACCAGGCATAGATTTTCACCTGGGTACCATTGACCACCATGGTGGAAAGGGCATCAATCACGCTGGAGCGCGGATCCGTCTTGTAATCGATGGACACCAGCGGACGCTCTTCGTAGCCCATAATGCCCTTCAGCTCGCTATCGGCGGCCGCCTTCAGCAGGGCGTTCACCTCTTCCGCCGTGGTTTCCCGTTCAACCTCAAACACACAGTCGGTGATGGAGGCATTGGCCAGCGGCACACGAATGGCATGGCCGTTCAGCTTGCCCTTCAGCTCCGGAAAGATATGGGTGATGGCCGTGGCCGAGCCGGTGGTGGTAGGAATCAGGCTCATGCCACAGGCTCGGGCACGACGCAGATCCTTGTGGGGCGCATCCAGAATGGTCTGGGTATTGGTAATGTCGTGAATGGTGGTCATGGAGCCGTGCCGAATGCCCAGCCGCTCATGAATCACCTTGACCACCGGGGCCAGGCAGTTGGTGGTGCAGGACGCCGCCGTTACAATGGAGTGTTCGGCGGCATCATAGAGGTGGTCGTTGACACCCATCACCACATTGAGCACGCCCTCTTCCTTGACCGGTGCACTGACCACCACCCGTTTAACCCCCTGGTCCAGGTAGGCCTGCAGCACGGCCTTGCTTTTCATCTTGCCCGACGCTTCGATCACGATATCGCAGCCGGACCAGTTGGTGTCCGCTATCGCCTTGTTACGGCTGACGGTAATACGCGAACCGCCAATCAGCATGGCGTCGCCGTCTGCACTGGCCTCATGCTGCCAGCGGCCATGCACCGAATCAAAGTTCATTAAATGGGCCAGGGTGGCCGCATCACCGGCGGGATCATTAATATGCACAATCTCGGCGTCATGCTGATCAAACAGTGCCCGCATGGTCAACCGTCCCATGCGGCCAAAACCGTTAATGCCAACTTTAATGGTCATCGTTTTCTCCGTTTATCTTTCGTCTTAGCCCAAAATATAGGCACGCTGGGCGGGATGACTGAACGCCTTAGGGCGCAGCACCTGGATGGCCGCCACCGCTTCTTTTGCATCGTAACCGGCGGCAACCATCAGCTTGGCAGCCACCAGCCCGGTACGACCCGAGCCGCCCTTGCAGTGCAGGGCCAGGGCTTCTCCCGCTGCCAGGCGTTGCAGCAGTTCGGCTGAGCAGGCCTGCCAGGCATGATCAAAGTCGTCTCCCGGCAAATCATCATCCGGCACCGGAAGATGAAACCAGTCCAGTCCGGCGCTTTGTACGGCCGAGGCAAAGTCCGGCAGCCCCGCCTCGTTCAGCTCGGTCGCCGACATCAGGGTGATAATGGCGCTGGCGCCGCCCGCCTTCAGTTGTAACAGAGACTCGTTCAAATCAACCCCTTGGGTACCCGGGCAGGGCGTCAGCAGCAGGGTGCCCTGCCCCACGGGCAGCGGCCAGTATGAGTGTGACGAAGCAGACATAATCAATCCTCTTGGTGGGCAAACCAGCGATGGGTTTTATTGACGAAATAAACCAGGGACAACATCACCGGCACTTCAACCAGCACACCAACCACGGTAGCCAGTGCCGCCCCCGAGTGTAGTCCGAACAGGGAGATGGCCACGGCCACCGCCAGCTCAAAAAAGTTGGAAGTGCCGATCATGCAGGCCGGCGCAGCCACGTTATGGGGCAGGCGCAGCCACCAGGCGGCCACATAAGTAATAATAAAGATGCCGTAGGTCTGGATCAGCAGTGGAATGGCGATAAGGCCAATGGTCTGGGGCTGGGTCACAATGGTTTCGGCCTGAAAGCCGAACAGCAATACCACGGTGGCCAGCAACCCGAGCATCGACCAGGGCTTGAGTACACGCAGAAAATGGTCGAGGCGAACACCATCCCCCTTACGCTCCAGCCGGTGCCGGGTCCAGGCGCCAGCCACCAGCGGCAGCACCACATACAGCAGCACCGACAGCAACAGCGTCTCCCAGGGCACGGCTATGTTGCTGACCCCCAGCAGAAAGGCGGCAATCGGCGCAAAGGCGAAGATCATGATGATATCGTTGACCGACACCTGTACCAGGGTGTAATTGGGGTCGCCCTTGGTGAGCTGACTCCAGACAAATACCATGGCGGTGCAGGGCGCCACACCCAGCAGTATCATGCCGGCGATATATTCACCCGCGCTTTGCGGATCGACCCAGTCGGCAAAAAACACGCGAAAAAACAGCCAGCCCAGCGCCGCCATGGTGAACGGCTTGATCAGCCAGTTGATGATCAGGGTCAGCAGCAGCCCTTTGGGTTTCTTGCCCACATCCTTGATGGCACTGAAGTCTATCTGCACCATCATGGGATAAATCATGACCCAGATGAACACCGCTACCACCAGATTGACATGGGCCAGCTCCAGTCGCGCAATCAGTTCAAACAGATCGGGAGCCAGATTGCCCAGCCCCACGCCGGCGAAAATACAAAGGGCAACCCACAGCGTGAGATAGCGCTCGAAAATACCCATTTATTCCACTCCCTCGTTAAATTGCGCGCTGGTTGACGCGAGTCGTGAGTTGCTCGGCGCTTTCGACCCGCTCGGAGTAGCGGTTGGTCAGATAGTCGCTGCCGCCCCGGGTCAGCAGGGTGAACTTCATCAGCTCTTCCATGACGTCCACGATGCGGTTGTAATAGGACGAGGGCTTCATGCGATCATTATCGTCAAATTCCATAAAGGCCTTGGCCACCGACGACTGATTGGGAATGGTGATCATGCGCATCCAGCGCCCAAGAATGCGTAACTGATTAACCGCGTTAAAGCTCTGGGAGCCGCCACTTACCTGCATCACCGCCAGGGTCTTGCCCTGGGTCGGGCGCACCGCGCCCATGCTCAGGGGAATCCAGTCAATCTGTGCCTTCATCACCGAGGTCATGGCACCGTGACGCTCCGGCGAACACCACACCATGCCCTCACACCACTGCACCAGCTCCCGCAATTCCCGCACCTTGGGATGCTGTTCATCGGCATCGTCCGGCAAGGGCAGCCCGCTGGGGTTGAAAGTGCGGGTTTCGGCGCCCATTGCCTGCAACAACCGGCTTGCCTCTTCGGTCACCAGGCGGCTGAAGGAGCGCTGGCGCAGGGAGCCGTACAACAGCAGGATTCTGGGCGCGTGCGCGGGTCCGTTCACACCCAGGGCGTGCGGGTCGGGGGTTAAAAACTGCCCGGCATCCAGGTTGGGCAGATCGGGAATTTCACAGGACATTAAGGCTCTCCTCACCACAGACATTGCTTTCCGAAGACGGTCGTGACGTCATTTCGCCGAGACGGGCGCAGGGTTGTTCCAGCAGCTCCGGGCTGTGCTCCAGGGTGTCTTTGAGTATGTTGCGCATCCAGTCATTGAGTAACGGATGAATACGATAGAACACCCACTGTCCCTGACGCCGATCCAGCAACAGGCCTACCTTGCGCAGCTGGCTCAGGTGCCTTGATATCTTGGACTGCGGCAGGTTCAGCGCGGCAATCAGTTCACATACGCACAGCTCCCCTTCCCGTTCGATCAACAGCAGGCTCAGCAGCCTGGTTTCATCCGCCAGCGACTTGAAAAAGTCCAGCGGCTGTACGGACTTGACCTCAGACTTGATCTGCTTGCTGTTAACCAGCACAAACAGGCGTATTCGCTCACTGAGCTCCTGAAGCGTGAGGGCGAAGGCCCTTGGGTCACTGCTGCCCTTGGGATCGGGAAAATCCCAGGCCATGACCACCCCGCTGCCGGGCCAGTGACGACACTCCCGATGGGCCTTGTCACACAAGCTGATCACAAAGTCGAAATGCTGGTGTTCCAGGCTTTCAACCGACTTGGATTCCAGCCCGGCGGTGCTCAGGCCAAAGTCCTGCAGCGCCTTCAGGGTGCGAGGGTCCACCTCCGCAGGCTCGGTTCCGGCACTGAACACTTCGAAACTGTCACCGGCAAAATGGCGTAACAGGGCTTCCGCCATCTGCGAGCGGGCCGCGTTGGCCGTGCACACAAACAATACTCGTTTCATTGAACTCCCCCCGTATCATTGGCCCAACAATACATCCGAAAAAACAAATATTCAATTTATCACATATGTATTATTTCAAATTTAATGTCGTGCCCGATCTTGCTACCGGACAATGCGAAGGCAGTCGGTGCGGCAGGGATGGCGGTGAGCGGATATTCAAGACGGGTTCGCACCTTTCGGTGCCGGGTTCTCAGCAAAATAAATATGTTATAACATAACAGTAATTGAGGAATTCTCACCCATCACGGCTGCTCCCTTGACGCCTGCCTCATCGTTATCGGGCAGGCTTCATCAACAAGAAGCACCATCACTGCATCCAAATAGGCTGAGCATGAACAGAGATCTGCCAGACGTTGCCGCCGACGAACACTCACCCATTCAGGCCCCGCTGGAATGGGTTGGCATGAGTGGAATCGACCTTCCCGTCACCATTTCCGAACCGGGCTGCCCGGGGCCGGTCCATGCCGTGGTTGATGCCCAGGTCAATCTGCCGTCGGCAACGGTCAAGGGCATACACATGTCCCGCATTTACCGCATGCTGAATGAGTTGTCCCACCAGGCCGAGATCGCGCCGGCACAGCTTGAAACGCTGCTAGAGCGAATGATTGAAAGCCATAGTGACTGTCATACCGACAGCGCCCGGATCAGGTTGCGCTTTAACCTGCTGGCCAGGCGCGCGGCCCTGAAAACCCCCGAGCTGGCAGGCTGGAAGTCTTATCCCGTTCGGCTTGAAGCCACCCTGAAGCGCGGCGAGCTGTCACTGCAGGCATCAGTGCAGGTGGAATACTCCTCAACCTGTCCCGCTTCGGCCGCCTTGTCCCGACAGCTGGTGGCTCAGGGATTCAGGGATCATTTCCCCGACGGCAAGGGAGTAACCACGGAAGACGTCGCGGCCTGGCTGGAGCAGCATGCCACCCTGGCCACCCCCCACAGCCAGCGCAGCGAAGCACAGGTTGCCGTTACCCTTTGCTCAGATGCCCCAAGCTTTGGCCTGATGGCCCTCATTGATCGAATAGAGCAAGCACTGGCCACCCCGGTACAGACCGCCGTGAAACGCGCCGATGAGCAGGCATTTGCATCGCTTAACGGCCAAAACCTGATGTATGTAGAAGATGCCGCCCGGCGCATTCAGCATGCCCTCGGCGTGCACGACTCTGAAGCACAAATCCATGTTCGCCACCTGGAAAGCCTGCATCCCCACGATGCGGTGGCCTCTGCCAACGGAAACCCGGCCATGGCGGCGCCATAAAGTGACCTCGTTCGGCATCGCGCCAACCTGAATCTGATCAATAGGGAAACACACATCATATGAAACATGCAGACCTGCTGGTACTGGGCGGCACGGTAATGACGCCCAATGGTCCCGAGCAAATCGACATTGCCTGCCGGGAAGGCCGCATAGTGGCACTGGGGCCATTGCAGGGCACGTGGAGCGCAGACAACAGCCTGAATGCCCATGGACTGCATGTGTTGCCCGGGGTCATTGACAGCCAGGTTCACTTTCGTGAACCCGGCCTGACGCACAAGGAAGATCTCGATGGCGGCACCAAAGGCGCCGTGCTGGGCGGCGTGACCGCGGTTTTCGAGATGCCCAATACCAACCCGCTAACGCTGTGGCAGCACGATCTTCAGGCCAAGCTGAATGCCGCAGGGCAACGGGCCTGGTGCGATTATGCCTTCTATATCGGCGGCTCAGCGATTAACGCGCGGCAATTACAGGATCTGGAAACACTGCCTGGTTGTGCCGGGATCAAGGTTTTCATGGGCAGTTCATTTGGTGACCTGCTGGCGGATGAAGACGAGGTGTTGCGGCAAATACTTCGGCACGGACGCCGGCGCATGGCCGTTCACGCCGAAGACGAGGCGCGCCTGCGTGAGCGAAAATCCATGGTCGAGCTCAGCAAAGATGTGCATCGGCACCCCGAATGGCGTGATGTTGAAAGCGCCCTCAAGGCCACCAGGCGCATCGTGGCCCTGGCCGAAGAGACCGGCCGCCGCCTGCATATACTGCATATCTCCACCGCGGAGGAAATGCAGTTTTTGGCCCGGCACAAACACAGGGTAACCGTGGAGGTTACCCCTCATCACCTGACCCTGGCGGCACCGGAGTGCTATTCTCGTTTGGGCAGCCTGGCACAGATGAACCCGCCGGTTCGAGAGCAGCGCCATCGGGACGCCTTGTGGCAGGCCATTCGTGAGGGAGTGGTTGACGTAATTGGCAGTGATCATGCCCCCCATACCCTGGAAGAAAAGGCACAACCCTATCCACATTCCCCCAGTGGCATGACCGGCGTGCAAACCCTGCTGCCGATCATGCTTGACCACGTCAATGCCGGCCGGCTCAGCCTGCAGCGGCTGATCGATCTGACCAGCGCCGGCCCGGCACGTATTTTCGGAATACAGGGAAAGGGGCGAATCGCGCTGGGATACGACGCCGATCTGACCCTGGTCGACCTGGCCGCGCAGCGCACCATCACCAACGACTGGATCGCCAGCCGCAGTGGCTGGACACCCTACGATGGCAAGGCCATCACCGGATGGCCGATACACACGGTGGTGCGCGGCCATCCCGTGGTGCGGGATGAAACACTGTCCCCCACACCACAAGGCCGCCCCCTTCGCTTTCTGGAAACCGGTTAGCCTTATTCCACCGTGACCGACTTGGCCAAATTGCGGGGCTGATCCACGTCGGTCCCCTTGATCAGGGCCACGTAGTAGGACAGCAGCTGCAGCGGCACCGTGTAGACGATGGGCGCGATCACCTCGTCCACGTGCTCCAGCGACATCACCCGCATGGTGTCGTCGCCTTTAAAGCCGGCGCGTTTGTCGGCAAACACATAGAGAATGCCGCCCCGGGCGCGTACTTCTTCCACGTTGGACTTCAGCTTTTCCAGCAGCTCGTTGTTGGGCGCCACCACGATAATGGGCATGTCGGCGTCAATCAGCGCCAGCGGGCCATGCTTGAGCTCGCCGGCGGCATAGGCCTCGGCGTGAATGTAGGAAATTTCCTTGAGCTTGAGCGCCCCTTCCATGGCGATGGGATACTGCTCGCCCCGGCCCAGGAACAGGCTGTGATACTTGTCGGCAAACTCTTCCGCCAGTTGCTCTATGTCACCGGCCAGGGCCAGGGTGTCAACAATGTGCGCCGGCAGCGAACGCAGCGAGCTCACCAGGCTCGCCTCGGTCTGCTCGCTCATGTTGCCGCGGCAACGGCCCACCGCCGCCACCAGCATCAGCAGCGCCACCAATTGGGTGGTAAACGCCTTGGTAGAAGCCACGCCAATTTCGGCGCCGGCCCGGGTCATAAAGGCCAGATCCGACTCCCGCACCAGGGACGAACCGGGCACGTTACAGATGGTCAGGCTGCCCATGTAGCCGGACTCCTTGGCCAGCCGCAGGGCCGCCAGGGTGTCGGCGGTCTCGCCACTCTGGGACAGGGTGATCAGCAGGCTGTTGGGACGCACCACCGACTTGCGGTAGCGAAACTCCGAGGCGATCTCGATATCGCAGGGCACCCCCGCCAGGGCTTCGAACCAGTAACGGGCGACCATGCCGGCATGGTAGGAGGTGCCACAGGCGATCAGCTGAATATGCTCCACCTTTTCAAAGATGTCCCGGGCGCCGTTGCCAAAAGACTCCACCACCACGCCCTGCTCGCTCAGCCGGCTCTCCAGGGTGTCGGTGATGGCCTTGGGCTGCTCGTGAATTTCCTTCAGCATATGGTGGCGGTATTCCCCCTTGTCGCCGGCGTCATGGATCACGTCCGACTCCTGTTCGGCACGGGTCACCGGCTGGCCGTTGCTGTCAAAAATACGAATCTCCCGGCGGGTCACCTCGGCCACATCCCCCTCTTCCAGGAACAGGAAACGACGGGTGACCGGCAGCAGCGCCAGCTGATCCGAGGCGATAAAGTTCTCGCCTAACCCCAGGCCAATCACCAGGGGTGAACCGGAGCGCGCCACCACCACGCGAGAGTCGTCGTTGACGTCCATCAGCACGGTGCCATAGGCGCCGCGCAGTTCCCTGACCGTGGCCTGCAACGCCGCCAGCAGGCTGTCGGTGTGCTGGCGGTGCCAGTGCACCAGGTGGGCGATCACCTCGGTGTCGGTGTCAGACTCAAACGCATAGCCTTTCTCTTTCAGCACTTCACGCAGTTCTTCGTGGTTTTCGATAATGCCGTTGTGCACCACGGCGATATTGCCGGAAACATGAGGATGGGCATTGCGCTCGGACGGCTCACCATGGGTGGCCCAACGGGTGTGGGCAATGCCGGTGCCGCCGGCCAGCGGCTGCTCGTCAAGGGCGTCGGCCAGCGCCTGCACCTTGCCGAGGCGCCGCACCCGGCCCAGCTGGTTGTCGTGAATAATGGCCACCCCGGCGGAGTCGTAACCCCGGTATTCCAGACGGCGCAGGCCTTCCACCAGAATTTCCGCCACATCACGCTGGGCCACGGCCCCTACAATTCCACACATGCTCTTGTCCTCAGGATGAAGGCGCAATCACCAGGGTGATGCCCTTTTGCTCTAATGCTTGTTGTTCTGCTTCACTAATGCCGCTGTCGGTCACCAGGGTATGAATGGCGTTCCAGGGCAGTTCCAGGTTGGGGATTTTGCGGCCGATCTTGTCGGACTCCACCATCACCACCACTTCCCGGGCTACCTCGGCCATCACCCGCGACAGGCCGGTGAGTTCGTTAAAGGTGGTGGTGCCCCGCTCCAGATCGATGCCGTCGGCGCCAATAAACAGCTGATCAAAGTCGTAAGATCGCAGCACCTGTTCGGCCACTCTGCCCTGAAACGACTCGGAAGACGGATCCCAGGTGCCACCGGTCATCAACAGGGTTGGCTCGGGCTCCAGCTCACGCAGGACATTGGCGATATTGAGCGAGTTGGTCATCACCACCAGGCCACTTTTGCGGCCCAACTCGCCCAACAGTGCCGCCGTGGTGCTGCCGCTGTCGATAATGATGCGGTTGTGATCACGAATGCGCGCCGCCGCCGCCCGGGCCAGTGCCTGCTTTCGTTTTGAAACCGGTTCGGCCGGGCCGTCCGCCACCATTTCGCTCGGCACCGGTACGGCGCCGCCGTAACGGCGCAGCAACAGGCCGTTTTTCTCAAGGGCACCCAGATCCTTGCGAATAGTCACTTCCGAGGTATCAAACCGCCGAGCCAGTTCGTCCACGGTCACCTCGCCCTGCTCATTCAGCAGGGTGATGATGGTATGACGGCGCTGTTGGGTGTTGCGTTTCGACATGACGACATTAAGTTTCGTTTTGAAAGCTGAATGCTAGCAGATCAAAACAAGGGCTGGAAGCTTTAAGCGATTAGTTGTTGTAGGTTGAGAATGAGCGCAGCGAATTCCAACACGAAGCCGGCTGTGACATGTTGTGAATTCGCTGCGCTCATCGCCAGCCTACCCACTGCCGAGAAACATGAGCACAAAAAAACGCGGCCGTGAAATCACAGCCGCGTCGGTTTTATTTCTGGCTTTCAGCTTCGCGCTTCCAGCTTTATTTTTTGGTTGGTCGTGGCCAGTTCTTGATATGGCGCTGGGCCACGCGAGTGATCACCAGCTCGGCTTCGGCCACGTCCTTGGTCACCGTGCTGCCGGCCCCCAGGGTGGCGTTTTTGCCGATGCGCACCGGGGCCACCAATTGCGTGTCGGAGCCGACAAAGACGCCGTCTTCGATCACGGTCTGGAACTTGTTGACGCCGTCATAGTTGCAGGTGATGGTGCCGGCGCCAATGTTCACGCCCGCGCCGATCTCGGCATCGCCCAGATAGCTGAGGTGTCCGGCCTTGGAGCCCTGGCCCAGGCGGGCCTTTTTCATTTCCACAAAGTTGCCGACATGGGCGTCCTCGGCCAGCACGGCACCGGGGCGCAGGCGGGCGAAGGGGCCGGCGCTGCTGGCACAGCCCAGCTCGGCATTCTCGACGATGGAATAGGGTTTCACCTCGGCATCGTCGCCAATGACGCAGTTCTTGAGCATAGCGCCGGCGCCGATTTTCACCCGGTTGCCCAGACGCACCTCCCCTTCGATGATGACATTCACGTCGATCACCACTTCTTCGCCGGCGGTCAGAGTGCCGCGCAGATCGAAGCGGGCCGGATCCAGCAGGCTCACGCCCTCGCGCATCAGCCGCTCGGCCTGCATGCGCTGGTAGGCCCGTTCCAGCCCGGCCAGCTGCACCCTGTCATTGGCCCCTTCCACCTCGGCGGTGCTGGCCGGCTGCACGGTGGCAATGTCGCAGCCATCGCGGTGAGCCATGGCAAAGATGTCGGTCAGGTAATACTCCCCTTGAGCATTGTCGTTGTTCAGCTCGCCCAGCCAGGCCTTGAGTCGGCCGGCATCGGCCACCAGCACACCGGTGTTCACCTCGGTGATGGCCAGCTGTGCCGGCGTGGCGTCCTTTTGCTCGACAATGCCGGTGACCTGGCCGTTCTCCCGCACGATGCGGCCATAGCCGGTGGGGTTGGCCAGATTGACGGTGAGCAGCGCCACGCCATCGGCGGGCTGGGCGGCGATCAGCCGCTGCAGGGTATCCGCCTGCAGCAGCGGGGTATCGCCGTACAGCACCAGCACCTTGTCTTCATCGGCGATATCGGGCAGCGCCACCGCCACCGCGTGGCCGGTGCCCAGCTGTTCGGCCTGGTGGGCCCAGTGCAGATCCGGGGCTTCAATGCGCGCCTTGAGCTGATCGGCGCCGTGGCCGTACACCAGGTGAATGCCATCTACCCCGCAGGCCTGAGCGGCCTCGATCACATGGGCCACCATGGGCTTGTTGGCCACCGGGTGCAGTACCTTGGGCAGGGAAGAGCGCATGCGGGTGCCCTTGCCCGCCGCCAGAATTACCGCCTGAATCGTCATGAAAATATATCCCGTTTGAAATGACCGTGAGGAGTGAGGGGTTAGAGGTGAGGAGTAAAACCCGTTTGCAGAACGGTTGTTTCTCCTCACCCCTCACTCCTGACACCTCACCGTTAATGCCGTTATTGTGATTTTTTCGCAAAAAAAAAGCGACCCTGAGGTCGCTTTTTCGAACGTTCGGCTTAACGTACGTTTTTCTTAACCAACTGCAGCACGCGCAGTTTCGCCATAGCCCGGGCCAGTTCGGCGGCCGCTTCTGCATAGTCCACATCGTGTGAGGAGTTTTGCAGCTTGGCTTCCGCCGAGCGTTTGGCTTCTTCGGCCTTGGCTTTATCCAGATCTTCGGCGCGAATCGCAGTGTCGGCCAGTACCATGACACTGCTGCCCTGCACTTCCAGCATACCGCCGGAAACATACAGAACTTCCTGCTGGCCGGCCTTGGTCACGTATTGCACCAGGCCGGGACGGATTGCCGTCAGCAGGGGGGCGTGTCCGTAACGAACGCCCAATTCACCCTCAGAGCCGGAGACTGTCACCGCGCTGACAGAGCCGGAAAACAGACGCTTCTCGGCACTGACGATGTCCAGGTGAAAGCTATACTCAGCCATCAGGTCCTCCTTAGAGGCTTACAGTTTCTTGGCTTTTTCGACCGCTTCGTCGATGGAGCCAACCATGTAGAACGCCTGCTCGGGCAGCGTGTCGTAGTCGCCGTTCAGGATGCCCTGGAAGCCAGCGATGGTGTCTTTCAGAGACACATACTTGCCGGGGGCACCGGTGAACACTTCGGCCACGAAGAACGGCTGAGACAGGAAACGCTCGATTTTACGGGCGCGGGACACGGTCAGCTTGTCGTCTTCAGACAGTTCGTCCATACCCAGGATGGCGATGATGTCTTTCAGCTCTTTATAGCGCTGCAGCACGGTCTGTACGCCACGGGCAACAGAGTAGTGCTCTTCACCAACCACCTGCGGGTCCAGCTGACGGCTGGTGGAGTCCAGCGGGTCAACGGCCGGGTAGATACCCAGGGCAGCGATCTGACGGCTCAGTACCACGGTCGCATCCAGGTGGGCGAAGGTGGTGGCCGGAGACGGGTCGGTCAAGTCATCCGCGGGCACGTAAACGGCCTGTACGGAGGTGATGGAGCCGGTCTTGGTAGAGGTGATACGCTCCTGCAGAACGCCCATCTCTTCGGCCAGGGTCGGCTGGTAACCTACTGCGGAAGGCATACGGCCCAGCAGTGCGGATACTTCGGTACCGGCCAGGGTGTAACGGTAGATGTTGTCCACGAACAACAGTACGTCACGACCTTCGTCACGGAACTTCTCGGCCATGGTCAGACCGGTCAGGGCCACACGCAGACGGTTGCCGGGCGGCTCGTTCATCTGACCGTATACCAGAGATACCTTGTCCAGTACGTTGGACTCGGTCATTTCGTGGTAGAAGTCGTTACCTTCACGGGTACGCTCACCCACACCGGCAAACACGGAGTAACCGCTGTGCTCGATGGCGATGTTACGGATCAGTTCCATCATGTTTACGGTTTTACCTACACCGGCACCACCGAACAGACCAACCTTACCACCCTTGGCGAAGGGACATACCAGGTCGATTACCTTGATGCCGGTTTCCAGCAGCTCGGCAGAGTTGGACTGCTCTTCGTAGCTGGGGGCTTCGCGGTGAATGGACCAGCGCTCTTCTTCGCCGATGTCGCCTTTTTCGTCGATGGGGTTACCCAGTACGTCCATGATGCGACCCAGGGTCTGAACACCTACCGGCACCTGAATGGGCGCGTTGGTGTTTTCAATTTCCAGACCACGGCGCAGGCCGTCGGAAGAACCCATGGCGATACAACGAACAACGCCGCCGCCGATTTGCTGCTGAACTTCCAGAACCAGACCCTGGCCCTGGCCTTCCGTCGTAATCTTCAGCGCGTCGTATACGTGGGGAACCGCATCTTGCGGGAATTCCACGTCAACAACGGCGCCGATGATTTGGACTATGATACCCTTACTCATGTCAAATCCTCTAAACCTTTGAATACCTTCGCCTTATACGGCACCGGCCCCGGCAACGATCTCACTCAGCTCCTGGGTAATGGCGGCCTGACGGGCCTTGTTATACACCAGTTGCAGATCGTTGATGAGGTTGCCGGCGTTGTCGGTTGCGGCTTTCATCGCCACCATCCGGGCCGCCTGTTCGCTGGCCAGGTTCTCGACCACACCCTGATACACCTGGGATTCCACAAAGCGTACCAGCAGCGTGTCCAGCAGCGATTTGGGGTCCGGCTCATAGAGGTAGTCCCAGCTGTGGCTGGCCACTTCTTCTTCCGATGCAGGCAAAGGCAACAGTTGATCGACCGTCGGCTTTTGCACCATGGTGTTTTCAAACTTGTTGTACACCAGGTACAGCTTGTCTATCTCACCCTTGTCGTATGCCTCAAGCATGACGCTGACCGAGCCAATCAGGCTGTCCAGGGCGGGGTTGTCACCCAGGCCGGAAGCCTGAGCCAGTACCTTGCCGCCATAGCGGTTGAAAAAACTCACCGCTTTGCTGCCGATAAGGCACAGATCAACGCCCACACCCTTGTCGGTGCATGCTTTCATTTCGTTCATGGCAGCCTTGAACACGTTGATGTTCAGACCACCACAAAGGCCACGATCGGTGGAGACGATAATAAAGCCTACGCGCTTGACCTCACGGTCTTCCAGATAGGGGTGCTTGTATTCCAGGTTCCCCTGCGCGATGTGGCCGATCACCTTGCGTATGGTTTCAGCGTATGGGCGGCTGTGGTCCATGCGATCCTGCGCTTTGCGCATTTTCGAGGCGGCCACCATCTCCATAGCGCTGGTGATCTTCTGAGTGTTTTTCACACTCCCGATCTTGCTACGTATTTCTTTTGCGCCGGCCATGTCGCTTCTCCAATTCAGGTGGCAGCAATAAACGCTGCCACATGGTTACCAGGACTGGGTAGCCTTGAAGCTATCCAGCAACGCAGTCAGCTTGGCTACAACGTCTTTGTTGTAGTCGGCTTTCTCGTTGATCTCCGCCATCAGGGCGGCATGTTCTGAATTGGCGTAAGCGAGCAGGGCGTCTTCGAACGTAGTGATGAGCTTCAGCTCAACATCGTCCAGGTAGCCGTTTTCGGCGGCGAACAGGGACAGGGCCTGCTCCGCAACGGACATCGGACGGTATTGCTTCTGCTTCATCAGTTCGGTCACTTTCTGACCGTGGTTCAGCTGCTTGCGAGTAGCATCGTCCAGATCGGAAGAGAACTGGGCGAAGGCGGCCAGTTCGCGATACTGGGCCAGGGCGGTACGGATACCACCAGACAGCTTCTTGACGATCTTGGTCTGGGCTGCACCACCTACACGGGATACGGAGATACCCGGGTCAACGGCCGGACGAATACCGGAGTTGAACAGTTCGGTGGTCAGGAAGATCTGACCGTCGGTGATGGAGATCACGTTGGTCGGTACGAACGCAGACACGTCGCCGGCCTGAGTTTCGATGATCGGCAGCGCAGTCAGTGAACCGGTCTGACCTTTCACTTCGCCATTGGTGAACTTCTCAACGTAGTCGGCAGACACGCGGGAAGCACGCTCCAGCAGGCGGGAGTGCAGGTAGAACACGTCACCCGGGTAGGCTTCACGGCCCGGCGGACGACGCAGCAGCAGAGAGATCTGACGGTAGGCAACGGCCTGCTTGGACAGGTCATCGTACACGATCAGGGCATCTTCACCGCGGTCACGGAAGTACTCACCCATGGCACAACCGGCGTAAGGCGCCAGGTACTGCAGGGCGGCAGACTCGGAAGCGGAAGCAACCACCACGATGGTGTTCTTCAGCGCGTCATGCTCTTCCAGCTTGCGGACCACGTTGGCGATGGTGGACGCTTTCTGGCCGATGGCCACGTACACACATTTAATGCCGGAGTCTTTCTGGTTGATGATGGCGTCAACGGCCAGGGCGGTTTTACCCACCTGACGGTCACCGATGATCAGCTCACGCTGGCCACGGCCGATAGGAATCATAGCGTCAACGGCCTTGTAGCCGGTCTGTACCGGCTGGTCTACCGACTGACGGTCGATTACGCCGGGCGCAATCACTTCTACCGGAGAAGTGATATCGGTCTCGATGGCGCCCTTGCCGTCGATCGGCTCACCCAGGGTGTTAACCACACGGCCCAGCAGGCTGCGGCCTACCGGAACTTCCAGGATACGACCGGTGGAGTGAACCTTGGTGCCTTCGGCCAGATCGGCATAAGGACCCATGACCACGGCGCCCACGGAGTCGCGCTCCAGGTTCAGTGCCAGGGCGTAACGGTTGCCCGGCAGTTCAATCATTTCACCTTGCATGATGTCAGCAAGGCCGTGAATACGAATGATGCCATCGCTTACGGACACGATGGTACCTTCGTTTCGTGCTTCACTGACAACATTGAATTGCTCGATGCGCTGTTTGATCAGCTCGGCAATTTCAGTTGAATTCAGTTGCATGCTCTATTCCCCAATCAAGATTGCAGCGTTTCGGCCAAGCGGGACAGACGGCCCCGCACACTTCCGTCGATAACCAGGTCGCCGGCCTTGATGATAATGCCGGCCATCAGGCTCTTGTCGACGCTGCAATTCAGGTTCACCTGGCGTCCCAGACGCTGTTCCAGTGAAGCCTGAATCTTGGCCACTTGTTGCTTGGTCAGTTTGGCGGCAGATACCACATCGGCATCCACTACCCGGTCCAGTTCCGCCTTCATTTCGGCGAATTCCCGCACCACTGCCGGCAACACACTCAAGCGTCCGTTTTCAGCCAGAACCCGAATCAGGTTCTGGCCTTGCTCGTCGAGCTGTTCGCCACAGACAGCCAAAAACACTTCGGCCATCTTTTCCGCGTTCAGATCGCTGCTCAACACCTGGGCCATGCTGTCGTTTTGTGCCACTTCGGCGGCAAACGTCAGCATGGACAACCAGTTGTCGACCGCTTTTTTCTCAACGGCAAAATCGAAAGCTGCTTTGGCATAGGGGCGAGCAATGGTTTTCATTTCCATGGCTCTGATTCCCTTACAGTTCAGCTACTACTTTCTCAACGATGTCGCTGTTGGCAGCGGCATCAATCTGACGCTCGAGGATTCTCTCTGCACCCACCAGGGCAAGAGCAGCAACCTGCTTGCGCAGTTCCTCTTTGACACGGTTGCGTTCGGCTTCAACTTCCGCCTGGGCCTGTGCCAGAATCTTTTCACGCTCGGCCTGAGCCTCACGCGTTGCATCCTCGATGATCTGGGCCTTACGCTTGTTGGCCTGCTCAACAATTTGAGCAGACTGCAGCTTGGCTTCCTTCAGCTGTTCGGTTGCATTGGTCTGCGCCAGTGCCAGGTCTTTCTTGGCACGTTCGGCCGAAGACAGACCTTCGGCAATTTCTTTCTGGCGCTTCTCGATGGCACCCATGATGGGGGGCCATACGAACTTCATGCAGAACCAAACGAAGATGATAAACGCGATCGTTTGACCGAGGATTGTTGCGTTCATGTTCATCGCAACTCTCCTTTAAAGTTGGTTAGCAGACTGATTAACGTGCCGGGCCATTAGGCTACGGCGAAGATCAGGTACAGAGCCATACCAACGGTGATCATCGGGATGGCGTCAACCAGACCTACCACGATGAAGAAGTTGCCGCGCAGGGCAGGCAGCATGTCAGGCTGACGAGCAGCACTTTCCAGGAACTTGCCACCCAGCATAGAGATACCGATAGCACCACCGATAGAAGCCAGACCCAGCATGAGAGCGGCAGCGATGAAAATCATTTCCATTTTTTTTCTCCAATTGTTAGCGGTTAGAACGACAGCTTGTTAAATTTTTGTTATCGTTAATTAATGTTCTTCATAGGCCATCGACATGTAGACGACGGTCAGGATCATGAAGATGAAAGCCTGCAGAGTGATTACCAGAATGTGGAAAATCGCCCACGGCACATTAAGGACCCATTGAGACCACCACGGCAGCAGACCCGCGATGAGGATGAAGATCATCTCACCGGCGTACATGTTGCCGAACAGTCGCAGACCCAGGGAGATGGGTTTTGCGATCAGGGATACAGTCTCAAGCACCAGGTTAACGGGAATCATGGACCAGTGGTTCAGCGGTTGCATGGTCAGCTCTTTTACAAAGCCGGACACGCCCTTCATCTTGATGCTGTAGAAAATGATCAGGAAGAAGACACCGAACGCCATGGACATGGTGATGTTAACATCGGCGGAAGGAACAACCCTCAGGTAAGGAACGCCCAGCAATTGCGCACCATAGGGCAGATAGTCGACCGGGATAAGGTCCATCAGGTTCATCAGGAATACCCAGACAAAAATGGTCAGCGCCAACGGCGCGATCAACGCACTTTTGCCATGGAAGACGTCCTTGACAGATTTATCCACAAACTCAACCAGCAGCTCGATGGCACATTGCCACTTGCCTGGAACTCCGGTGGTAGCACGGGATGCCACCTTGCTGAAGCCCCACAAGAACAGCGCGCCCAGGACAACGGAAACAAGCAAAGAATCGATATTCAACGCCCAGAATCCCGAACCAATCTGCAGGTGTTGCAGGTGGTGAGAGATATAACCCTGGGAAGTTAGGACATCTCCTGTTGCAGCCATGTGTTTTCCTAGTAACGGTTGTTGAGAGTGAATGAAAGAATCCACTGCATCAGCAATGCCAGGGCGTAAGCCGCGTACAGGGGCAAGATACTCACCTCCATGTACTTGAACACCACCACAAACAGCATGATGGTGCTGGCCAGCTTAATCCCTGCCCCGCTGTAAAAGCTCGCCACAATGCTTTGCGGCGTGGCGTCACCGGCGCTTCTGGCCAGCACCACCACACTGAAAAGGCATTGGGGAACCCAGTAGATTCCGCCTCCAATGAAGGCGGAACGGGCGGCGGCCTCCCCCTGTCCGAAACCGAACAGGCTGGCGACTGCCACCACCAGGAGAAATTGATAAACCAGTATCGCCAGCGCCACTTGTCTGTCACTGAGGTGCCGGGTTTTCTGCTTCACAACCACTCCTGATACAGTTAGGGGCCTTTCCAATGGCATCCATCGGTTAAGCCCCAAAAAAGCAGGTCAAATTATACCCGTGAACGACACAAATGCAATTGCACTAAATCCTTATTTTTTACGGATTTCAGCGCTTTTTTTGGGCATTTTCGGTACGGTTGACCTGATTGAAGAATTACTACAAATTTTGCGTTCGCTCAGCCGCCGGGTTCATCCCCCAGGCCGAAGAAATTCCCTATTTTATCCAGCTCATTCAATGAGTTGTAGGAAATCACCAACTTACCTTTGTCCTTGTTGGTGGACTTGATTTCCACTTTTATTCCTAATTTTTCACCAAACTCCCGTTCGAGCTGGTCCATGAACAGCGAGCGGGGCTGCTCTGTTTGGGGCTTTTCCGGCGCAAGGCTGCGTTTTACCAGCTTTTCGGTTTCCCGCACCGTCAGCCCCTGCTGCGCCACGGTGTGGGCCAGCCGCGACTGGGCTTCCCCTTCCAGGGTCAGCAGCGCGCGGGCATGACCCATTTCCAGGGAGCCGTGCTCCACCAGCTGTTTGACGTCATCGTTGAGTTGATTGAGGCGCAGCAGGTTGCTCACCGCACTGCGGCTCTTGCCCACGGCGTCGGCCACCGTCTGGTGAGTGAATGCAAACTCCTCAATGAGCCGGGACAGGGCGCGGGCCTCTTCCATCACGTTGAGATCTTCACGCTGAATGTTTTCGATCAGGCCGATGGCCAGGGCTTCCTTGTCGGATACCGGCTTGACCAGTACAGGAACCTTGCTCAGGCCCGCCATGCGGGCGGCCCGCCAGCGTCGCTCACCGGCCAGGATCTCGTAACCGCCGGCCTCGAGCGGGCGCACTACGATGGGCTGAATAATGCCCTGCTGGCGAATGGATTCGGCCAGTTCTTCCAGCGCCGGCTGGGACATGTCCCGGCGGGGCTGGTATTTACCCGGCTGCAGGCTGCCGATGGCGAGCGCCTGCAGTTCGCCGCCGGCACCCGCTTCGGAGTGGCTGTCGGCCTGCTCCCGGCGCAGATTGGCGGCCGAGCTGGTGCTGAGCAGGGCGTCCAGGCCCTTGCCCAGTCCACGACGTTTGATATTCATGCTGTCTGTTCCACCTGTTCGGGGTTGGCCTGCTGATCTTCGGCCCGGCGCAGGATCTCGCCGGCCAGGGCGAGGTAGGACTTGGCGCCCACCGAGGACTTGTCGTAATACATGGCGGGAGTGCCGTGGCTGGGCGCCTCGGCCAGGCGCACGTTGCGCGGAATTACGGTGCGATACACCTTGTCACCGAAATAGCTCTTGAGCTGATCCGACACCTCGCTGGAGAGGCGGTTGCGGTGATCGTACATGGTACGCAAAATGCCTTCGATCTTCAGCGCCGGGTTGACCACCGCCGCCAGCTTGCTGATGGTATCGACCAGCGCGGTCAGCCCCTCCAGCGCGAAATATTCGCACTGCATGGGTACCAGCACCGAATCCGCCGCCGACATGGCATTGACCGTCAGCAGGTTGAGGGACGGCGGGCAGTCGATAAAAATGTAGTCATAGTGCTCCCGCACCGGGGCCAGGGCGTTGCGCAGACGCACTTCCCGGGCAAAAAACTCCATCAGCTTGATTTCGGCGGCAGTGACATCGCCGTTGCCGGCAATCAGGTGATAACCGCCGCTGGTGTCGGTGACCACCACCTCTTCCACCGGCCGCTCGTCCACCAGCAGCTCGTAGGCGGTGCAGTCCACCTGATATTTGTCGATGCCGCTGGCCATGGTGGCGTTGCCCTGGGGATCGAGATCAATCACCAGCACGTTGCGTTTGGTGGCCGCCATGGAGGCGGCCAGATTGACACAGGTGGTGGTTTTACCTACACCACCTTTCTGATTGGCAATGGCAATGACTTTTCCCACCGAAAACCTCTACTGGCTGGCTTGCGAAATGACCACCAGATGGCGGTCGCCTTCCTGCTCGGGCACGTGCAGCGGATAAACACCGTGACATATCAGGTGAGCGGGCAGGGATTGCAGCTCCTGCTCCGGAATAACCCCCTTGAGGGCGAGAAAACGGCCATGGGGAGCGGGCAGGTGCGCGCACCAGCTTAGCATGTCATCGAGGGAAGCAAAGGCCCGGCTCAGCACACCGTCAAACTTTTGCTCGGGCTGAAAGGCCTCTACCCGGCTCTGCACCGCGTCCACATTGGTCAGCCCCAGCTGATGCACCACGGTGCGAATAAAGCGAATGCGCTTGCCCAGGCTGTCGAGCAACACAAACTGCTTGTCGGGATTAATGATTGCCAGGGGCAGGCCAGGCAGGCCCGGGCCGGTGCCCACGTCGATAAAACGTTCACCTTCGAGGTAAGGGCTCACTACCAGGCTGTCCATGATATGGCGCACCAGCATGGACTCGGGATCCCGTACCGAGGTGAGGTTATAGGCCTTGTTCCACTTGTCGAGCAGCCCCACCAGGGCCACCAGTTGTTCCGCCTGCCGCTCGTTAACCTCAAGAGTGGTCTCGGCCAGCAGGGCTTGCAGTCGTTGCAGCATCATCACCCTCACGCCGACTTGCGCAGCAGGCCGCGCTTTTTGAGATGAACCAGCAGAATAGAAATGGCTGCGGGGGTTACCCCGGAAATGCGCGAGGCCTGGCCGAGCGTCTCGGGACGAGCCTGATTAAGCTTGGCGATCACCTCGTTGGACAGGCCGGAGACCTCGGCATATTCCAGATCCAGCGGTAATCGAGTGTGCTCGTTGCGCAGCTGTTTCTGAATTTCGTCCTTTTGGCGTTCGATATAACCGGCGTATTTGGTCTGAATTTCCACCTGCTCGGCGGCCTGCTCATGGTCGATGCCCGGGCCAATGCCCTCGATGGCCATAAGCGTGGCGTAGTCGAGCTCGGGGCGACGCAGCAGTTCTTCCAGATTGTGCTCCCGGCTGAGCGGGGTTTTCAGTTTTTCGTTCAGGGCCGGGGCGGCGGCGTGTTTGGGATTGATCCAGGTGCCGCGCAGACGCTGGCTTTCCTGCTCAATGCGTTCCACCTTGTCGCAGAACAACGACCAGCGGTGATCGTCCACCAGTCCAAGCCGGCGGCCTTCTTCGGTCAGGCGCAGATCGGCGTTGTCTTCCCGTAGCAGCAGGCGATATTCGGCCCGGCTGGTAAACATGCGGTAGGGCTCCTGGGTTCCCAGGGTGGACAGATCGTCCATCATCACCCCCAGGTAGGCCTGATCCCGGCGCGGTGACCAGGCATCACGACCAAAGGCGCGCAGGGCGGCGTTGGTGCCTGCCAGCAGCCCTTGGGCGCCCGCTTCCTCGTAGCCGGTGGTGCCATTGATCTGGCCGGCAAAGAACAGGTTGTGCAGGCACTTGTTTTCCATGTTGGATCGCAGATCCCGCGGATCGAAATAATCGTATTCGATGGCATAGCCGGGACGAATGATATGGGCCTGCTCAAAGCCGCGGATCGAACGTACGATCTGTACCTGCACGTCGAACGGCAGGCTGGTGGAGATGCCATTGGGATACAGTTCGGTGCTGGTCAGGCCTTCCGGTTCCACAAAGATCTGGTGCGCGTTTTTGTCGGCAAAGCGCATGATCTTGTCTTCGATCGACGGGCAGTAACGGGGGCCGATCCCCTCGATCACGCCGGCATACATGGGGCTGCGATCCAGGTTTTGGCGAATCACTTCATGGGTCTGTTCGTTGGTATGCGTGATGTAACAGGGCACCTGCTGCGGTTGATCCGCCCGGCTGCCGATGAAGGAGAACACCGGGGTCGGGTTGTCACCGGGCTGGGGCTGCATTACCGAAAAGTCCACACTGCGGGCATCAATGCGCGGCGGTGTGCCGGTCTTGAGCCGGTCGATGCGCAGCGGCAATTCACGCAGGCGGCTGGCCAGGGCGATGGATGGCGGATCTCCGGCGCGGCCGCCCTGATAGTTGTCCATGCCGATATGAATGCGGCCGTTGAGAAAGGTGCCCACGGTCAGCACTACGGTTTTGGCGCGGAATTTCAGCCCGGTCTGGGTAACCACGCCGGTGACGGTGTCTCCGTCAAGGATCAGATCGTCGCAGGCCTGCTGAAAGATCTTCAGGTTGGGCTGGTTTTCCAGTCGGGTTCTGACCGCCTGACGATAGAGCTGACGATCCGCCTGGGCGCGGGTAGCTCGTACCGCAGGGCCTTTTGATGCGTTCAGGGTACGGAACTGAATGCCGGCATTGTCGGCGGCCTGGGCCATGATGCCGCCCAGGGCATCGATCTCCTTGACCAGGTGTCCCTTACCGATGCCGCCAATGGCCGGATTGCAGGACATCTGCCCGAGCGTGTCGATATTGTGAGTCAACAACAGGGTGTTTGCCCCCATGCGGGCGGCGGCGGCGGCGGCTTCTGTACCGGCATGGCCACCACCAACGACGATGACGTCAAACCATTCTTCATATTGCATAGCGAACACTCTTGAAACACTCAGGTGAAAGGATCACGAACCCATGATGCCGACCGTCGGGTGGATCGGATGGCCTTGTTCAGGGGGCAAACATTTTAGCCGTTTTGCCGAACGGATGGAAACCGGATCGAGCGGATCCGTTGATCGCTTATAGATCTATGATCTTTAGATCGATCTTCTATTGGATCTATTATTAGCTTTCGCCGGATCTGTGTATAAGCGCTTTTTGATCATGGAGATCATTCACTTACCACCGATCGCTTGATGTGGAAAACGGATCCCGGACCCGCGTATGACCGGTGATTAACTTGCCACTTTATTCACAGGCGCTCGAGGTGATGAATTTAATTTATAGGATAACTATAGGTTTGGCACCGGTTTTATCCATAGTTATCAACATAAGCCATGGAAAGTAAAAATCCCGAGGGCATGACATTTGCCTCGGGATCTGTTGATAACTCGGTGGAAGAAAGGAGATCGCCCCTGGGCGCAAGATCGGACGACGCGCTCCAGGGGCTGGAGTATCAGTGGATCCCGGCCTGCTTCAGGCACTGATCCAGCCAGCGTATTCCCTGCTGCTCGGGCAGATCCCCCCGGCTTACATCAATCTCGAGGCGATCGCCGATCCGTTCCGCACCCAGGGTATTTAGCTGTTGATCCAGCTTTTGAATGGCGTGGCAAAAGGTATCGTAGCTGGTATCCCCCAGGCCCACGGCCAGGTACTGCAAGCCCTGCAGGACCGGGGCCTGCTGCTGTAGTTGCTCATAAAAAGGCTGAATGTTGTCGGGCAGATCTCCGGCTCCGTGGGTGGAGCACAGCAGCAGCAGAACATGATCGGGGGCGATCAAGATGTGATCAAGCTGGGGAGAAGTGTGAATAACCGTGGTATGACCCTTGGTTTGCAGTTGATCGGCCATTTCCTCGGCCAGATCCTCGGCGTTGCCGAGGGTGGATCCCACCAGCAGGGTAAAGTAACTCATAAGGTAACTCGCATGACTATCAGGCCCGTTATCTTAACCCAATATGGAATATTGAGCCCTCAGCCACCCACCGAATACAGATGGAACTCGTTGCCCTCAAAGTCCAGTATGACGCCTTCCGCAGTGATGCTGCGTACGGTTAACCCGTTGGTATGATCTCCTTCCCGCAGCATTTGACCGTTGATCTTGGCCCTGCGCGCGGCGGGATCCGGCGAGTATATGTGCACCGACAGGGTCAGGGCGGGCAGCCGGGCGCGAATGCCGGCGGACAGCGCACGAAGATTTGGCACGCCGGGCTCATGGGCCGACTCGGGTGTGGCATTGGCGGTTGCCGGCGGTGGGGCAACCACGCCGTGATGGGCCGATGGCTCCGTGTTTGAGTCGTGCAATCGAATGGCCGAAGGCGCTTCCACCAGAATGCGGGGCGCGTGAGTTCCGCTGATGACGGGGGCGGTTGAGGGTGTTACCTGGGAAGCTGGCGCAGGAGCGGAGGGCGGCCCCACCAGCCAGGGGACGCCAAACCGACCCAGCCCATAGCCGGCCGGCAACGCCAGCAGCAGGATCAGCAGCAGCCAGGGCAGGCGACGCCGGTAAAACGGCGGCGAGGGCGGCGGTGGCACCTCGGCGAGGATCGCGGGTCCAGTCACCGGCGCCTGGCCGTTGCGGCGGCGTTCCGATTGTTTTAGGGCATCGAGAATATAAGACATGGCAAGGCTCCGGTTAGTCGCTCAGCCTGGGCAGCCCGTTCAGGCTGGCACTGAAATAAACGCCGGTGCGGGGGCCGAAGATGCCGTCCGGGGTCAGTCCCTTGCTTCTTTGAAACGCCTCCACATCCATGCTCAGCACCTCGTCATAGTAGGGCAGATTGGTGCGCGCGGGGCGGTTTCGCCATGCGGCCAGGTGCTGCTCCAGCCAGGCGACGGCTTCACCCCGGCTGCCCGGTTGCAGCGACTCCTGATAATACGGGGGCGGTTGCCACAGCATCACATAGCTGCCGGGCCATTGTGCTGCCAGCTCGGTCAATGGCAATTGCATGGCCTTGCCGCCCAGCATGATGTTCGCCTGCTCGCCAGCAACGCCGGTCAGGGTGGCGTAAAGCGGGGGATATCCCGCACGTTCCAGCCTGAACACCGCCGGGTGGTTCTGTGCCAGCAGGGTGGAGAGCTCGCCATCTTGCTGCGCGCAGTCCAGCCGCTGGCTACGGGCGTAACGACAGACTACCGGATGGGTGTTGGGATCATACTCCAGTCGCCACAGGGCAAATAGCTGCCGATAGGCCATCACCTGGCTGAGTTCGGTATCTAGATGTTCTGGCCACTGAAAGGAAGGAGTCTGTACTTGAATGTCTTCAGCGGACTGAAGCGGTGGCACCTGCTCTGGCGAGGCGGCCGGTATGGCGGTGAGGTTTGACTCGGTATCGGTTGTCGAGGGAGCGGCCTGCTGTAGCGACATAAACAGCCTGGAAACCGTGCCCTGGTATTGCCAGCCGGTCAGGCCCAGCCCGGCTACCAGCGCCAGCAGTGATATGGCGGCGATGGCGGCTTTCCTTCGCCGGGCCCTGGGTGCCGATGTTCCCTGCACCTCCATGGCGGCGCGGTTGATGATGCCGGCGTCCACCCTGGGCAGGCGCTGTACAAAGGCGCCCAGCAGGGCGCGATCGCAGATCACGTTGATCAGTCGGGGCACGCCGCCGGTCACACGGTAAAGCCGGCGCAGGCTGTCCGGATTAAACAGCTGTACTTCAATGCCCGCCACCGACAACCGGTGGGCAATGTAGGCGCGCATTTCATGAAATGAAAGCGGCGCCAGGTGATAACGGGCGGTGATGCGCTGCGACAGCTGCCTGAGCTCGGGTCGGGCCAGCTTCTCCGCCAGCTCCGGCTGGCCCAGCAGCATGATTTGCAGCAGCTTGTGGGTATTGGTCTCCAGGTTGGTGAGCAGGCGGACCTGCTCAAGCAGCGCCACCGACAGGTTTTGCGCCTCGTCGATAATCAGCACGGTGTGGCGCCCTTGAGCATGGGACTCCAGCAGGTGATGATAAATGGCATTGGTCAGCTTCAGCGAATCGGGACGTTCGGGAAGGATCACCTTCAGCTCGTGACAAATGGCGCTGAGCAGTTCGGTGGCACTGTTGCCCGGGCTGAGGATAAAAGCCAGATCGGTTCGCTCCGGTACCTGTTCCAGCAAGCTGCGGCAGACCGTGGTTTTGCCGGTACCCACCTCGCCGGTAAGCAACACAAAGCCGCCGGGGCAGTTCAGGCCGTACTGCAAATGAGCCAGTGCTTCCCGGTGCTGCTGACTGGGATAGAGAAAACGGGGATCCGGCGCAATGGAAAAAGGCAGATCCGTCAGGCCAAAATAGTTGCTGTACATTGTATCGTCCCTGTGTAAACGCTCCTCACAGCGGTTTGCCCGAAGCGGGTTACATGGCCACCTGCTGCAACTTGCTGCGGTATTCCTGCGTCACGGCCCGGGCATCAATGGCATTGGTCACGGCGGTTGGCGTGATCAGCACCACCAGCTCGGTGCGGCGTGTGTTGGTACCGCTGCTGCTGAACAGCCATCCCAGTACAGGTACATGGCGAAGACCGGGCACGCCCTGGCTGTCGCGGCTGGTGTTTTCGCGTATCAGTCCCCCCAGCACCAGGGTCTCACCGCTCTGTATCGCCACTCTGGTGTCGATTTTTCGCTGGGTGATGGTGGGCGACTGAATATTGGATGTGGTGGTATTGGCCACGTCGTTCACCTCTTGCACCAGCTCCAGCACCACCATGCCGCCGGCGTTGACCCTGGGAGTGACTTCCAGCAGCACGCCGGTATCCCGATACTGAATGGTGCTGGTGACGTTCCCCACGTCGCTGTTGAGGTTGGTGGTCTCAGAGGTACGTATGGGCACCTGATCGCCCACCCTGATCAGGGCTTTCTGGTTATCCAGCACCATCAGCGAGGGAGAGGAAATGACATTGACCTTGGAATCACTGGCCAGGGCGGTCAGCAGGGCCCGGGTACCGGCGGCGTTAAAGACCTCGTAGCTGGCACTGACGTCCAGGCCGCCATCAAAGGGGGAAGGAATGGGAAGGGAGCCGACGGCACCCACACCACTGCGGCCGCCTCCCAGGCTGTTCTTGAAAAACCATTGCAGGCCATAACGCAGTTCGTCTTCCAGGCTGACTTCCACTATGGTGGCTTCCACCAGCACCTGCAGGGGCAGCTGATCCAGCCGCTTGATAGCTTGCTCGACCTTAGCGTAATCGGCGCTGGCGGCCATCACCACCAGGGCATTGCGTTCGGTATCGGCAATGACGCTGACTTCGCCCACATCCAGGCTGGCGGCGCTGATGCCGGTGGCAATCTGCACCGGTTCACCCTCTTCACCCTCCTCTCCGGTGGGCATTGTCTGTGGCCGGGGCTCTGCGCCATGGTGACGGCGCTGGCTGTCAAACAGCTGGTTAAGCAGCTCGGCCAGGTGTTCGGCCTTACCGTTCTGCACATGATAAACATACATGTTAAGGCCACGGGGGTTCTCGGCCCTATCCAGCCGTTCTATCCACACTCGGGCGTCGGTCAGGTAGCGCTCCTGGGGGGTGATCACCAGCAGGGCATTCAGTCGTTCTATGGGCAGGTAACGCACCATGCCGGCCAGCGGGCCTTCGGCTTCGTCGCCGAAGATGGTCTGCAGCTCGCTGGCCATCACTTCGGCGCTGCTGGCCTGCAGCCGAAACAGCCCCACCGACATGCCGCGCAGCTGATCGACATCAAACAGGTTCACGGTATCGCGAATATTGGTGAGTTCGTCATGGGTGCCGACCAGGGTGATCAGGTTGCGCACATCGTCCACCATCATGGCACCCTGGCGCGGTTTGACCGGCTCCAGAATTTTTTCCATCTCCCGGGCACCGATGTAACGCAGTGGCAAAATCAACATTTGGTAGCCCCGCTCGGCGGTGGGCGCCAAACGCGGGTTAAGGGTCGAGGTCGGCACCTCGCCGGCGGGCACCACATTGAACAATCCATTGCTGTGTACCAGGGCGGCCCCATGGGTTTGCAGCAGGCTTTCGAGGGTGGGCAGCAGATCATCCTGGCTGATGGGGCGGTTGGTTTGCAGAAAGACCTGGCCGCGCACCCGTTCGTCGAGGGAATAGTTCAGCTCCAGAATGTCGCCCAGAATGGTTTTAACCACCTCGGCAATGTCGGAGCCCTGAAAGTTGAGTGTCACCGCGCCGGGAGGCGGAGCCGTGCTCTGTGGTGCCTGGCCCAGGCGCAGAAAGTTGCCCGAGCCCCGGTAGATTTCGCTGCGGGTGACCGGCGTGGCCGCGGGTGCCGTTGTCAGGCTGGCCGAAAGGGGGGCGGCGGGGGGTTCATTGGAGGGCAGTTTGACCGGATCATAGCTGCGTTTCACCCTTTCCTTGCCCCAGGGCTTGTCGAGGGCGCTGTGATCGCCGGTGGGCGTGGTGCAGGCCAGCAACAGGGAGCAGACAATGCAGGTCCCAAACCAGTGATGTAAATGAAGCTTGCTCATGATGACTCCCCGTTACTTCCCTGTTCGGTAGCAGGCTCTTCGCCGTCGCTGGTCTCGGTGCTTCGAGACTGGCCGCCGGCGTCGTCCTTTGATGCCAGCGGCTTGGGCAATGGCCGGGTGGAAGGCGGCCTGGGTTCCCACAGCTTCAGCCTCAGGCGCTGACCATTGTCGAGCAGCAGCACGCCATCCTTGGTTATTTCTTCAAGCAGCCAGTTGCCATGTACATACATGCCGGCGCGAACCCGCAGCCGGCCTTCCCCCAGCCGCTCGCTGAACAGGGCCAGGGGTTGATCGTCCTCCCATACCACGCCGCTGAGCCGCCAGTGCGCGCGCATTTCCGCGGCGCTTTCGGTCAGGGCCGCGCCGTTATCGCTGTCGGGGCGGCGGGTGGCCTTGAACAGCGGTCGCTCCAGTATTGAGGCAAACTGCTCCAGGGGCGGATATTCGTGCCCTAAAACATCATCGGGCTGTGCCGGTGGCAGCCACAACAGGAATAACATGGGCCAGGGGAAAGGTTTCATGACGCCCCCTGTGGTGTGTAGCCAAGCAGGTTAAAACGCACATCAAGCGTGGGGCGCTCCGGCTGCTGGCGCCGGTTCAAGGGAGCGGTGCGTCTGTTCTCCCTGGATGAGGCGGATATCACCAGCTCACTGATAAACAGTACGGGAGTGTTTGACTCCAGGGCGTGGAGCAGGGGTACCAGCTCGTCCAGTTCACTGCGCAGGTGCACCCTCAGCATCACTTCCGGCAGGGGCGCATTGGCGTTGGCCGAGGCATTCTGAATGCTGATCAGCTGACCGCCGTGTTGCGCGACCAGGAGGTTAAGGTGCTGTTGCAACCAGGCCTGAGCCAGAGTGGGGCGCTGTTCGGGCAAATAAAGATCGTTGTCGGGCTGGCGGGCCCTGATGTGTTGCAGCTGCCGGTCGGTTTCATCCCGTTGTTCGGCCAATGCCCGGTAGCGCTCCAGCCGGGAGGCCAGCTGGTCGAGTTGCTCGCCCTGGTGGAAAAACAGCCCGATAAGGGGAGAGATGACCAGGCTGGTCAGCAGCACCATCACCAGCAGCAGTAAGCCCAGTGCCGCCAGTTGCTGTTGTCTGGCGTTCGGACTCATGGCGCCGCTCCTTGCACCAGGCGTGCGGTGATCATAAAGCGATCCCTGCTGGTGGCCGGGTTGATGGTTATCGGGGAGCCGAAGCGCACATCGAAAAACAGTGAGGAACCTTCAAGCAGGCCGATCAGCTCCGACGCACGGGTGGATTCGCCGCGAATCTGCAGGCTGTCTTCCTTCAGCTCGAGGCGCGTCAGCCAGGTGTGATCCGGCAACTGGCGAGTGAGTTCGTCCAGCAACAGCAGGGTGGCCCTGCGTTCGGCACGCCTCTGGCCAAGCCAGGTACGACTATCTTGAAGGGCCGTCAGTTCGCGCTTGAATGCGGCCGCCTGTTCGGCGTGCTGGCGCGGTAGCTCCAGTTCGGCAGTGAGGGTGTCAATGCGAGCCTGCCGGTGATAAAGGGGAAGCGCGATCAGCAACAGCACCATCACCAGCCCCAGGATCACCTTTCGGCTTTTCCGTCGACCGGCCCGTGGCGAAGTATCATTGGGATGAACGGGCAGCTTGATGGCTGGCGCCTTGGGCTGGTCGGCGGCGCACAGCAGGGCTGGGAAAATACTCAGCTCGGCCAGCTCGGCCAGGTGAGCATCGGTTTTCGCTTTGGGGGCCAGCAGCAGGTCAACCTGAATCTGCACGCTGGTTGCCTCCCTCGGTCGGGCATGAAAGCCGAAATAGACCTGGTCGGCGGTAAAGGGGGTGTGCCGGTCCATCTCAAAGCGCAGTACGGCTTCCAGATTGCCGGCAGTGGCGACGGGCAGGGTCACTCGGGTGAGCAACAGCTCATCCTGAGGCAGGTACAACCGTATTTGCCCCGCGTTGCGTACCAGCCGTTGCAGGGCCTCGGGTGGCAAGTCCTTGGGTGAGTGCACCTGGTTACCGGGTTGTTGCTCCAGCCGGTAGCCGTGGTGAGCGGGGTGAATGCACAGCATCTGGCCCGGCTGGCGTAGCCGCCGCTGCCATGTGGCCGGCAGCATGCCCAACAATTGTTCGCGCCACCAGTGCCAGAACCGGTAAAGTTCGGCCGACACCTGGCGGCCGTGCTGGCCGAGCCTGTGAGCGATGTTGTCCCCATCCATAGGGCGTCTCCGTCAAGGGGAGGTTTTCAAAAACAGCGGAACGAATTCCTGCTCTGTTTTCAGTACCCGCACCTGGCCACGCTGATTTACCTGAACATTGGCGGTAAGCCGGTAGCGATATTCCGGAATCCTGCGGGCTTCTGTATGAATAGTGTAGTTGACCCCGAAGGCATCGTTAACGAGCTGTGCCCGGGGAAACAGTGCGGTGGCCGGCGGCGGTTGCCCCGCGTCATGGCGGGCACGCCTGTCTTCGATAAACTGATCAACCGTGGCTTCGCTCACACCGGGCAGGGAAAGCAGCACCTGGCGGGGGGCAAACTGCGGATTGATGCCCCGGCGCGGATTACGCAGGGTCAGGCTGTGTCGAATTTGGCGGTACAGCGCCGGGGTCATTGCCAGCACGCGTTGCAGCTCTTCCACCGAGGTAAAGGGGGCATTGGCGGGGCCGTAGTCCAGGCCGGCGGCCAGATAGTCGTCGAGCTCGGCACCGTTGAGCCGGCGCAAATTGTCGCGGTCGCGCCAGTCCAGAATGGCATCCACCAGTCGGGCGCGCAGGGCGGCGTCGGGCTCCACCGTGGCCAGCAGGCCGTCGAGCAATTCGGGGCCGGCGGCGTTGAGATCGATGCGGCCGCTTTCATTGAACAGCGCCACATGCACTTCCATGTCGTCCAGCTGCACCACATTGGGACTGCCATCGGCCTGCCAGGGGCGTTGCTCTGGAGCTTGTGCCAGGGCCAGCAGCGCCAGCTGCTGGCCGGCCTCTGCCCCCTGGCGCAGTTGCGTGGCGGTGGCAATGTTTTCGCTTTGCCGGCCCTGGTTGCGGCTGTTCACCGACACCCCCGAGGCCAGCACCGTCAGCAGCAGCAACAGCCACAACACGCTGACCAGGGCGATGCCTGCCTGTCTAGTCGAGTTGCTTGATGACATCGGGCTGCCCTCCGGGAGATACCACCAGCGCCGGCCAGTCTTCGTTCAGTTGCAGCTTCACCAGTTCCGGCAGCGCATCTTGCTCCTGCCAGTCTGCCTGCCAATCGGACGCCGTGCCGTCTTCATGACGAGGCAGGTAGTTCAGGCTAAAGTCCTCGGCGGGCATCGTCAGCAACGGGGCAATGGTTTCGGGGTGCCGAAAGTCGTCCACCAGTTGGTACCAGTCAACGGTGCTCTTAGACCGCTCGGGCGAAATTTCGCTCAGGGCCCGGCTTTTCAGGATCAGCCTGGGCTGCTTTGGCTCCTGATCGTCCAGCGCCAGGTAGAACCAGGCCGGCTGGCTGACGCGGCTATGCCGCTGGGGCAGGGCCGAGAGAAAAATCAGTGAGTGCTCGTCTCCCTGAAACGACAGCAGCGCGGTTTCCCGGGTCTCCGGCACCGAGCGAGCCTCGCTGCGGGCCAGCAGCCGGCGCAGCAGGCGCTGGGCCTGCACGGTTTCACTCAGCACGTTGTTGTGTTCGTCCACGGTTTGCCAGGCGCGACTGGCCAGCCGAAAGCCGCCGAACATCAGTCCCGCCAGCAGGGTAAGCAGACTCAGGGCTACCATCAGTTCCAGCAGGGTGAAGCCGCGGACACGTGTCATCTGGCCTCCGTGCGAACCAGCCGCAGTGTGGCGAGCTCATAGCGGCGGCTGTCGCCCCAGTTCACCACCACCGACAGCCGGTAGGGAAGCAACTGGCTCTGGTTGTCCATCAGCGTCTGGGTGTCGAATTCCTCAATGCGGGATTCCCAGGCAAAGCGGTCGTCAAAGTCACCCCGCTCAACCCCGGGGCGCAGGGTAACGCCGGCGCTCAGCTCGGCGAGCCTGGATTCCGCCAGCAGCACCGCCTTTTGCTGATCCTGGACGGCCTGGGTGGTGCGCATCGCCAGGGAAAAAATATTGAGCAGCACGCCAAGGGTGACGGTGAGCACGGCAAAGGCCACCAGCACCTCCAGCAGGGTGAAGCCGCGCTGGCTTTGGGGGAACGCGGGACTAGTCATCAAACGACACCCTTCCACTCAGCCAGTCGACGTGAATGCGGTATTGCCGGCCGGCCCCCGTCAGCTGCAGGGTGCCGCCGCTGCTGGCGCCGTCTGGATAAAATGCCAGCTCGGCGTGAACCTGTGAAGCCAGCGTCGTTTCAGTGTCGAACAGGCTCAGTTCCACTCCGTCAGGCCAGTCGTATACCGCAGCCTGTCCCGACAACCGGGTATGTCGTTGCTCTGCGCTCAGTGTCAGGGTAACGGTGTCGCCGGTGGCGAGGGCCTGACTGCGGGCCAGCCGCAGCAGCGCGGCGGTTTGACGGCTGTAGCTCTTCAGCTCGGCGCCCGGCAGCAGGGCGGCAAAGCGGGGCAGGGCCACGGCCAGGGCCAGGGTAGCGATGGTCAGCACTACCAGCAGCTCGAGCAGGGTAAAGCCGGTGGCCTTATTCCCAACTGACCACGTCCTGGGCTTCACCCGAGCCTCCTTGCTGATTGTCGGCCCCCAGGCTGAACAGATCGAACTCGCCATGCTGGCCGGGAGCGCGGTACTGGTAGTCGTAGCCCCAGGGGTCCTGTGGTACCGATTTCTTGGTCAGGTAGGGTCCATTCCAGCCCTTCGTTTCGGTGGGGGCACTGAGCAGGGCTTCCAACCCCTGCTCGGTGGTAGGGTGGCGGCCCACTTCCAGCCGGTACAAATCCAGCGCCGTGCTCAGCTCCTTGATCTGCAGCGCCGCCGTTTTGGTTTTGGAGCCGCCCAGCTGGCGCAGCACCTGAGGGCCGGCCAGGCTGGCCAGCAGCCCCAGGATCACCAGCACCACCAGCAGCTCGAGCAGGGTGAAGCCGGTTCCGTATGTTTTATGTTGATAACGCACGTTTACCTCCCTAGATGGGCAGTTCGTTGATACCGAGAATGGCCATCAGCATGGAAATGATAATGCCGGCAATCAGCACCCCCAGGCCCAGGATCAGCACCGGCTCCAGTATGGTCAGCAGGCGCTGAATGGCGTTTTCCACTTCCCTGTCATAGGTGTCGGCTACCCTGAGCAGCATCTCTTCCAGCTGGCCGGTTTCCTCGCCCACGCGAATCATCTGTATCGCCAGGGGCGGAAACCGGCCCGAGGCCTGCAGTGGTGCCGCCAGCCGCTTGCCTTCCTTCAGCTCGCGGCCGGCCTCGGCCAGGACCGCTTGCAGCAACTGATTGCCCAGAGTCTGGCGGGCGATATCTAGGGCACCCAGCAGGGGTACGCCGCCCTTCATCAGGGTCCCCAGGCTACGGCTGAAGCGGGCCACTTCCAGCCGCTGTATCAGCGAACCGGCCAGGGGCAGGCGCAGTAACAGTGTGTGCCAGGCCAGGCGCACTCCGGGCTCACGCAACCGATGGCGCAGATAGAGCAGCACCAGCAGCAACCCCAGCAGCAGCCAGGGGCCGGTGTTTCTGATGAAGTCGGCGGTGCCGATGACGATGCGGGTGGGCAGGGGCATGGCCTGGCCCATGTCGGCGAACAGTTGCTGAAACTGGGGAATGACGTAGGTGAGAATGATCAGCAGCGAGGCGGCGGAAACCAGCAGCAGGATCAAGGGGTAGATCAGCGCCGAGAGCGCCTTTTCTCGCAGCCGGCGACTGCGATCAAGGTAGAGGGCCAGATCCGCCAGCCCCTGCTCCAGGTTGCCCGAGAGCTCGGCGGCGCGAATCATGTTGAGGTAAAAGGGCGAAAAGCCGGCGTTTTGCTCTGCCAGCACCGCCGACAACGCCTGGCCACGCCGAATGCCCTCGCGAATGCGGTCGAGCAAGTGCGTATCCTGCTCGCCGCCGCGCACCTGGATCATGATGCCCAGGGCCCGCTCCAGAGGAATGCCGGCCTTGAGCAGGGCCGCCAGATCCTCGGTCAGGGACTGAATATATCGGGCGCCTGTGCCCTGGCGGCCCAGGCCGATTTTGCCGGTCAGTAAACCGGGGCCGTGCGCGCCGGCGGGTTCGACACTGAGGGGGATCAGCCCCCGCTGTTGCAGTTGCCGCACTATGGCCTGCTGATCGGCGCCTTCCAGCCGGCCTTCCTGCTCTTCGCCGCCGTGGCTCACCGCCCGAAAGTGAAACAGCGCCATCTCAGCCCTCCTGAGTAACCCGAATCACCTCTTCCACATGGGTGATTCCCTGCAAGGCCTTGAGCAGGCCGTCGCCATACATGGTGCGCATGCCGGCGGCCACGGCGGCCCGCTGGATCTGGCCGGCGTCGGCATGGCTCAATACCAGCTTGCGAATGTCGTCGTTCATTACCAGCAGCTCCTGAATGGCCAGCCGGCCGTGGTAACCGGTGCCGGCGCAGTGGTCGCAGCCCACGGGACGATACAGCCGTATCGGCTCATTCGGGGCGAGTGCCGCCAGCCCGAGTTCGCGCACCAGTTCAGGCAAAGGGGTATAGCCTTCCTTGCAATGGGGACAGAGCACCCGTATCAGGCGCTGGCCGATAACGCCGTTAAGGGTTGAGGTCAGCAGGTAGTCTTCCACCCCCATTTCCAGCAGCCGGGTTACGCTGCTGGCGGCATCGTTGGTGTGCAGGGTGGACAGTACCAGGTGACCGGTGAGGGCCGACTGCACACAGATGCGGGCGGTTTCCAGGTCGCGCATTTCCCCCACCATGATGACGTCCGGATCCTGGCGCACGATGGCGCGCAGGGCGCTGGCAAAGGTCAGGCCGATGGCGGGTTTGACGTGAATCTGGTTGATGCCCTCCAACTGGTATTCCACCGGGTCTTCCACCGTGATCAGCTTGCGCTCGGCGGTGTTGAGCCGGTTCAGCGCCGTATACAGGGTGGTGGTCTTGCCGCTGCCGGTGGGGCCGGTCACCAGCAGCACGCCGTGGGGAATGGTCAGCACCTGCTGCAGCCTGGCCCGAGTGTCGCGGGCAAAGCCCAGGGCGTCGAAGTCGAGCACCACGCTCTCGCGGTTCAGCAGGCGCATGACCAGGCTTTCGCCGTGCATGGTGGGTACGGTGGAAACCCGAATGTCGAGGTCCTGGCCCTGCACGCGCAGCTCAATGCGGCCGTCCTGGGGCAGGCGGCGCTCGGCGATATTGAGTCGGGCCAGTATCTTGATGCGTGAAATAATGGCGGGGGTCATGCTGACCGGCGGAGCCTCGGCCTGCTGCAACACGCCGTCGATGCGGTAACGAACGTTGAGCCGGTTTTCAAAGGGCTCAACATGGATATCCGACGCCCTCAGCTCCACCGCCTTCTGGATCAGCAGGTTGACCAGCCGAATCACCGGTGCCTCGCTGGCCATGTCTTTCAGCTGGGCGATGCGCTCCTCGGTTTCTTCCTCTTGCTGCACCGCCGACAGAATGTCGCCCATTTTGCTCTGGCCTTCACCGTAGAGTCGTTCAATGGCGGCGTCGATCTCGGAGCTGACTCCCACCCTGGGCTGCACCGGCTGGTTGCAGAGCATGGCCATGGCCTGCAGGGCAAATTGGTCACCGGGATCCACCATGGCCAGTACCAGGGTGTTTTCTTCCTGGCCCAGGGGCACCAGGTGGTGCTCCTTGAGAAACCGGTAGGGCAGGGGCTGATCCAGCGGAGACGTGGGCGGGTAGTGCGCGCTGTCGGTCAGCGGCAGCCGGTACTGTCCGGCCAGGGTGCGGGCCAGCTCCCGCTCCGACATCATGCCCAGGTTGAGCAGCAACCGGGTCAGGGGCACCGTCTCCTGCTGCTGCTGGCGCAGGCGTGCCAGCCTGCCCAGCTCGGTTTGGGTGAGGTGCCCCTGTTCAATGAGTGTTTGGCCGAGGGCGCTGTCCTGCGCCGACCAGGATCCGCTGACATCCATATCCTTTGCCTCTCAGTGTGCATGATCAAGCATAGCCGCTTGCTTGAGGCCGAGGGCAGGTTGTGATCTGCCTCAACGTTCTAAGAGAGCATAAATATTCTTCTTTTTAGTATATGTATTTGAAAATTAGTCATTGACCCAAGGGCGGCGCCATATTTCAATATGTCGGGGTCTCTTAAATGTGCATCCCAGGTAAAGATTTAAATAAAATAACAAGGAAGAAACTCGTGACGTATATTCATGACACCATTGTCAGACTGCAGAAGACCAGCCCGGCACAAGCAGAATTTTATCAGGCGGTAGAGGAAGTACTCGACTCTCTGCAGCCGATCCTCGAAACCAACGAGAAATACAAGAAACACGCCATCATCGAACGCATGGTGGAGCCCGAGCGCCAGATTATGTTTCGGGTGCCCTGGGTGGACGACCAGGGTAACGTGCAGGTAAACAAGGGTTACCGCATCGAGTTCAATTCCGCCCTGGGCCCGTACAAGGGCGGCCTGCGTTTTCACCCCAGCGTAAACGCCGGCATCATCAAGTTTCTCGGTTTTGAACAGATCTTCAAAAATGCCCTCACCGGCCTGCCCATCGGCGGCGGCAAGGGTGGCGCCAACTTCGATCCCAAGGGCAAGTCCGACGGCGAAATCATGCGCTTCTGCCAGTCCTTCATCAACGAGTTGTACCGTCACATTGGCCCGACCAAGGACGTGCCTGCCGGCGACATCGGCGTGGGTGCCCGTGAAATCGGCTACATGTTCGGCCAGTACAAGCGTTTGACCGGCAACTACGACGGCGTGCTCACCGGCAAGAGCCTGCTGTGGGGCGGCTCCCTGGTGCGCAAGGAAGCCACCGGTTACGGTTGCGTGTACTTCGCTCAGTACATGCTGGAAGCCAAGGGCGACACCCTGGCCGGCAAGCGCTGCCTGGTGTCCGGTGCCGGCAACGTGGCCATCTACACCATCGAGAAGCTGTATCAGCTGGGCGCCATTCCGGTGACCTGCTCCGACTCCAGCGGTACCATCTATCACGAGACCGGCATCAACCTGGAGACCCTGAAGGAGCTCAAGGAAGTGCGCAAGGTGCGTCTGAACGAGTACGTGACTGCCCACCCGGAAGCCAAGTTCATTCCCGCCGCCGACTACCCCGCCGACGGCAATGCGGTATGGCGCATTCCGGCCCAGCTGGCCTTCCCCTGCGCCACCCAGAATGAGCTGTCTGAATCCGATGCCAAGGCCCTGATCGCCAACGGCATTATCGGTGTGTCCGAAGGCGCCAACATGCCGTCCACCCAGGATGCGGTGGAAGTGTTCCTGGATGCCAAAATCTGCTATGGCCCGGGCAAGGCCGCCAACGCCGGTGGCGTGGCCACCAGCCAGCTGGAAATGGCCCAGAACGCCAGCATGCAGCGCTGGAGCTTTGAGGAAGTGGACGAGAAGCTCAAGGTGATCATGAAGAACATCTTCCTGAACGCCAGCGAGACCGCGGCCGAATTTGGCGAGCCCCACAACCTGGTGCTGGGTGCCAACATTGCCGGTTTCCGCAAGGTCGCCGACGCCATGATCGAGCAGGGCGTGGTGTAACCGCACCGCCCCTTTGAATTACGTCTAAAGGCCCGGTATACCGGGCTTTTAGTTTTTCTGGGCCCGGCGTTGCCGGTCCGGTTTTGGTGACGTTTGCCACTTCGCCCGTGCCCTGTGCCCCCTTTTGGTGCCGGCTTCGCCCGTGTCCTCTGCGGCTGCACCCTTTTTGGGTTAATCACGCTCACCATTTTCGAACTTTTATTTCATGTAATTGTTTTTAATTGACTTTTTGTGATGGCATGGCCCTTGCTTTGCTCTCGAAGCACCCGTATCAGTGTTTCATCACAAGGAGCTTACCGTGAACAAATCCCTTTGCTACTCCGCCCTGCTGGCCGTCGGCCTGACATCCTTTTGTGCCAGCGCCCAGGACGATGTGATCAAGGTCGGCATACTGCATTCCCTCTCCGGCACCATGGCCATCAGCGAATCCACCCTTAAAGACACCGTATTAATGCTGATCGAGCAGCAGAACGCCGAGGGTGGCCTGCTGGGCAAAAAGCTGGAGCCGGTGGTGGTGGATCCCGCCTCAAACTGGCCGCTGTTTGCCGAGCGGGCCCGGGAATTGCTGGCCCAGCAGAAGGTGGACGTGATCTTCGGCAACTGGACCTCGGTGTCGCGCAAGGCGGTACTGCCGGTGGTGGAAGAGCTGAACGGCCTGCTGTTTTATCCGGTTCAGTATGAGGGTGAAGAGTCTTCCCGCAACGTCTTCTATACCGGTGCCGCGCCCAACCAGCAGGCCGTTCCGGCGGTGGATTACCTGATGAAGGAGCTGGGAGTCCAGCGCTGGGTATTGGCCGGCACCGACTATGTATATCCGCGCACCACCAACCGCATCCTCGAAGCCTACCTGAAGGATCATGGCGTGGCGGAGCAGGACATCATGATCAACTACACCCCCTTTGGTCACGCCGACTGGCAGAACATAGTGGCGGAGATCAAGCGCTTTGGCAGTGCCGGCAAAAAGACCGCCGTGGTGTCCACCATCAACGGCGACGCCAACGTGCCCTTCTATCGCGAGCTCGGCAACCAGGGCATAGACGCCGCCGACATTCCGGTGGTGGCCTTCTCGGTGGGCGAGCAGGAGTTGTCCGGCATCGACACCGGTCCCCTGGTTGGCCATATGGCGGCCTGGAACTACTTCATGAGCCTGGACACCGAAGCCAACGGCGACTTTATCGATGCCTGGCTGGACCATACCGGCAAGGACGACGCCGTCACCAATGATCCCATGGAGGCCCATTATATCGGCTTCAACATGTGGGCCGAGGCGGTGCGCAAGGCCGGCACCACAGAGGTGGATGCCGTGCGGGACGCCATCGTGGGTGTGACCGTGCCCAACCTGAGCGGTGGCTACGCCACCATGCTGCCCAACCATCATATCACCAAGCCGGTGTTTATCGGGGAGATTCAGGACGACGGTCAGTTCGAAATGGTCTGGCAGACCAGGGGCACCGTGATGGGGGACGCCTGGTCGGATTATCTGCCCGGCTCGCGACAGCTGGTGGCCGACTGGACCACCCCCATGCAATGCGGCAACTACAACGTGGTGACCGGTCAGTGCGGCGGCAGTCAGGCGCTGAAGGAAGCCCAGGCGGCGCTGGGCAACTGACCCCGGCATAAGGCCGGCAGCGGGCACGGGGTCATGCTGCCGGCCATTCACCGCCTGCCTTGAACAGCGTCATCACGGGGTGACGCTGTTCAAGGAAGCGCCTGAACGCACCGAAGAACAAAGGACAACACCATGAAGATGCTCAAGGACCTGACGCTCAGGCTATGGCTGGTGGCGGGACTGCTGATCCCGGCGCTGCCGGCCGCGGCTCAGGTCGATAACGGCCAGGCCCTGCTGGAGGCGCTGGACGTGCGCGCCTTTGACGCCAAGGGGCAGGCCATTGACGCCATTATCAACAGCGGGGATGCACGGGCGCGGGACTGGCTGGCGGCCCTGCTGGACGGCCGGTTGCAGCGCAGCAAGGCCGATCGGCGGTTTGTGCTGGTCGTCAGTACCGACGGCCGGCACTGGCCGGTGCTCGATGCCCTCAGCAATGACAGCCTGGGTACCCTGGGGCGCCGGGAGTTGAATCGAATCAGTATCAACAACCGCCTGCGCAACCAGTTGCGTAACGCCCTGGCGCAGCTGGATCTGCATGGGGACGATGCGGCCCTGCGCCGGGCTTCGGCCGAGCGCCTGCTGGGTGGGGTAGACGACGGACTGGTCCCCACCCTGACGGCCCTGCTGGCGCAGGAGAGCGACCGCCAGACGCGGCACCGGCTGAATCAGGCCCTGGCCATACACCGTCTGGAGCAGGGGGACATCACCGCCGTTGAAACGCTGACAGGCGATCTGCACAACGAGGTGCGCATCGCCCTGAACCGCGCCGCCGCGGGTGAGGGGGAACTGGCCGAGGCCGCCGGCCGGGCGCTTGCCGACATCGAACAGAACCTGAGGCTCAATCGCGCCGCCGAAACCCTCTACTTCGGCCTGAGCCTGGGCTCGGTGCTGGTGCTGGCCGCCATCGGGCTGGCGATTACCTTTGGGGTCATGGGCGTGATCAACATGGCTCACGGCGAGCTGATCATGCTGGGGGCCTACAGCACCTGGATGCTGCAGCAATTATTGCCGGGGCAGCCCGGACTGGCGTTGCTGCTGGCCATTCCCACCGGGTTTTTGGTGGCGGCACTGACCGGTATCGCCATTGAGCGGGGGGTGATTCGCCATCTTAAGGGCAAGCCCCTGGAAACCCTGCTGGCCACCTTTGGCGTCAGCCTGATCCTGCAGCAGCTGGTGCGCACCCTGGTCTCTCCCCTGAACCGTACCGTGGTCACGCCGGAGTGGATGAGCGGTTCCCTGGTGGTGAACGACGCCCTGTCGCTGACCCTCAACCGGCTTTATGTGCTGGGCTTTGCCCTGCTGGTGTTCGTTGCCCTGATGTGGGTAATGAAAGGTACCCGGCTGGGACTGGAGGTGCGCGCGGTCACCCAGAACCGCAGCATGGCCCGGGCCATGGGCATTCGTGCCACGCGCGTGGACATGCTGACCTTCGGGCTGGGCTCCGGGGTGGCCGGGCTGGCCGGAGTGGCCCTGTCCCAGCTCACCAACGTGGGGCCCAACCTGGGGCAGAACTACATTATCGACTCCTTTATGGTGGTGGTGTTCGGTGGTGTGGGCAACCTCTGGGGCACCCTGGTGGCCGGACTCTCGCTCGGTGTGCTGAACCAGATCCTGGAGCCCTGGGCCGGCGCCGTGCTGGCCAAGATCATGGTGCTGGTGTTCATCATCCTGTTCATTCAAAAGCGGCCGCGCGGACTTTTTCCGCAGAAGGGCCGGGCGGCGGAGGGCTAAACCATGTGGTTATTCCAACCTTTGCAGGAGCGCCAGACTCGGCTGTTTCTGGCGGTGTTGCTGCTGGCCCTGCTGCTGGTAAGCCTGGCCAATCTGCTGCTGCCGGCGGCGCATCCGCTGCATGTTTCCACCTATACCGTGACCCTGCTCGGCAAATACCTGAGCTATGCGCTGCTGGCGGTGGCGGTGGATCTGGTGTGGGGCTATCTCGGCATTCTCAGCCTGGGACATGGCGCCTTCTTTGCCCTCGGCGGTTATGCCATGGGCATGTACCTGATGCGTCAAATTGGTGATCGGGGCGTATATGGCCATCCCGAGCTGCCCGACTTCATGGTGTTCCTCAACTGGGACAGCCTGCCCTGGTACTGGGCCGGCTTTGACATGGCCTGGTTCGCCTTTGCCATGGTGTTGCTGACCCCGGGACTGCTGGCACTGGTGTTCGGTTTTCTGGCGTTCCGCTCCCGAGTGACCGGGGTCTATCTGTCAATCATCACTCAGGCGCTGACCTTTGCCCTGATGCTGGCGTTTTTCCGCAACGAGATGGGGTTTGGCGGCAACAATGGCCTGACCGACTTTCGCGAGTTGCTCGGTTTTGATCTGCGGGCGGACGGCACCCGGGTGGGGCTCTTTATCGCTTCCGGCATCGCCCTGGCGCTGGGTTACTGGCTGTGCCGGGCCATCGTGCTGAGCAAGCTGGGCCGAGTGTGCATGGCCTCTCGCGACGCCCAGGCTCGAACCCGTTTTATCGGCTACCGGGTCGAGCGGGTACAGCTGTTCGTCTTTGTGGTGTCGGCCATGCTCGCCGGTGTGGCCGGGGCCTTGTATGTGCCCCAGGTCGGCATTATCAACCCCAGCGAGTTTTCGCCGCTGTTTTCCATTGAAATCGTGGTCTGGGTGGCCCTGGGCGGACGCGCCACCCTGTATGGGGCGGTGATCGGTGCCCTGCTGGTGAACTACGCCAAGACGGTGTTCACCGGGGTCATGCCCGACGCCTGGTTGTTTGCCCTCGGCGGCCTCTTTGTGGTGGCGACCGTATTGTTGCCCAAAGGCATTGCCGGCGTACTGGCTCACCGCCGCTCTATCACCGCCCCCAAGGAGGCAAGTGCATGAACATGTTCAAGGCCCTGGCCCGTCGGGATCAGGTGTTTGATTTTATGACGCCCGAGGTCTCGCCGGTGGATGTGCGCCACGGCCCCATCCTCTATCTGGAAGACGTCAGCGTCAGCTTTGATGGCTTTCAGGCCATTAACAAGCTCAATCTCACCATAGATGACGGCGAGTTGCGGTGCATTATTGGCCCCAATGGGGCCGGCAAGACCACCATGATGGACACCATCACCGGCAAGACCCGGCCCGACAGCGGACAGGTGTGGTTTGGCAGCCGCCACAACCTGCTGCGAATGTCGGAGCCGGAGATCGCCACCCTCGGCATTGGCCGCAAGTTTCAGAAGCCCACGGTGTTTGAGGCGCTCACTGTCATTGAAAACCTGGAGCTGGCCATGGCCGCCGACAAGCGAGTGCTGCCCAGCCTGACCGCCCGGCTGAGCTCGGAGCAACGGGATCGCATACACGAAGTGGTGCGGCTGATCGGGCTCAAGCCCGCCGCCCATGGCCTGGCGGGCATTCTCTCTCATGGCCAGAAGCAGTGGCTGGAGATTGGCATGCTGCTGATGCAGCGGCCCCGGTTGTTGCTGGTGGATGAGCCGGTGGCGGGCATGACCGAGCAGGAAATGGAGCTGACCGCCGATCTGCTGACCCGGCTGGCCGGCAAGGGCAGGCAGTCGGTGGTGGTGGTGGAGCACGACATGGGCTTTGTGCGCTCCATTGCGCGCCAGGTGACGGTGCTGCACCAGGGCTCGGTGCTGGCCGAGGGCACCATGGATCAGGTATCCAGCGACCCGCGGGTGGTCGAGGTATATCTGGGGGAAGAAAGCGGCGCCGAGGTGGCCTGATGCTGACAATAGACAAACTCAACCAGTTTTACGGCGAAAGCCATACCCTCTGGGATCTGAGCCTGGAGATTCCCCGCGGCCGCTGCACCTGTGTCATGGGGCGCAATGGCGTGGGCAAGACCACCCTGCTCAAGTGCATCATGGGTGAAGAAGCCAGCCGCAGTGGCAGTATTCGCCTGGACAATGGCACCGAACTGACCCAGCGGCGGCTGGAGGACAGATCCCGGTTACGGCTGGGGTATGTTCCCCAGGGCCGGCAGATTTTTCCGTTGATGACGGTGGAAGAGAACCTGCGTACCGGCCTGGCGGCCCGGGGCGATGGCCTGCGCCGAATTCCCGAGCGAATCTACCAGCTGTTTCCGGTGTTGAAGGAGATGCGCCAGCGCCGGGGCGGAGACCTGTCCGGCGGTCAGCAGCAGCAGCTGGCCATTGGCCGGGCCCTGGTGCTGGAGCCGGAGCTGCTGATCCTGGATGAGCCGGGGGAAGGCATTCAGCCCAATATCGTGGCCGATATCGGCCGAGTGATTCGCCGGCTGATGGAAGAAGACGGGCTGACCGTGTTGCTGGTGGAGCAAAAGCTGCCCTTTGCCCGTAAATATGCCGATCGCTTTGTGATCCTGGATCGGGGCCGGCGCGTGGCCGAGGGCGAGATCGACGGTTTGTCCGACGATCTCGTCAGGCAGCATTTGACGGTGTAGACCAAACCGCCGGGGGTTCTTAACGCTCGGCGGCCACCACGGAAATTTCCACCAACAGCTCGGAGCGGGCCATGGCCGCTTCCACGCAGGCCCGGGCCGGGGCATGGCCTTCCGGTACCCAGGCGTCCCATACCGCATTCATGGCGGCGAAATCGGCCATGGTCTTCAGGTAAATGGTGGCGGACAGAATGTGCTCGCGGTCGGAGCCGGCTTCCTGCAGCAGCTCGTCCACTTTTTCCAGCATGGTGGCCGTTTGCTCGGCGATGTCCTGAGTGGCATCCTTGCATACCTGACCGCACAGGTAGATGGTGCCGTTGTGCTTGACGATGCGGCTCATGCGCTGGCCGATCTGCTGGCGTTCAATAGTCATTTGTACTTCCTTTTTGGCTTTTGATGAGGGCTAAAAGCCAGACCATACCGACTGCCTCCGGTTTGTAAACTTCATATTCTTATAAAGGTAAAACAATATGGCGACGATCACGGGAATTCACCACTATCCGCTCAAGTCCGCCGCCGGCCTGAGCCTTGAGGCGGCGCAGGTCACGCGAGAAGGACTGGCCGGCGATCGTCGCTATATGCTGGCCCGGCCGGACGGCAGCTTTGTGACCGCCCGCACTCACCCTCGCTTGCAGCTGATTGGCGTTCGGCCGGTGGCGGGCGGGCTGGAATGTTGGTACCAGCAGCACAACCTGTCGGTGCGCCACCGGCTGTTTTCGTTGCAGCCGGTGCAAACCGGTGTGTGGGGTGATGCGTTTATCGCCTATGCCACTCATGGGGAGTACGACGCCTGGTTCAGTGAAAGACTGGGCGAGCCGGTGCAGTTGCTGTGGCTGGGAGAAAGCTCCAATCGCTATCGCGACAAGCTGGGCACTTCGGTCAGCTTTGCCGACGGCTATCCGTTGTTGCTGATATCCAAGGCGTCGCTGGCGGATCTGAACCGCCGTGCCGGCACTCGATTGGACATGTCCCGGTTTCGACCCAACCTGGTGGCGCGCGGCCGGCGGCCGTTTGAGGAAGACGGCTGGCGTCGCATTCGTGTGGGTGAGGTGGAGTTTCTGGTGGCCAAGCCCTGCAGCCGTTGCATCATGACCACCATCATCGCCGGTACCGACCGTTTTCACCCTCAACAAGAGCCGCTGGCCACCCTGGCCCGCTACCGCCGAGGTGAAGACGGCGAGGTGTATTTCGGCCAGAACCTGGTAGCCCTGAACGAGGGCGTGATTCGCGAGCACGACGAGGTGGAGGTGCTCGAATACGCCACCGCGCCCATCTATCCGGACTTGGGCCAGGGTGTCGCGAACACCGAAGACAGGGGGCGGGAGCACAAGGCGGTGCAAGTGCGTATCGGCGAGCATGAATTTACCGGCAATAACCAGCACAGCCTGCTTACTCAGGCCGAGCAACAAGGCCTGACCCTGCCCCATTCCTGCCGCGCCGGCCTGTGTGGCCGCTGCAAGCAGACCCTGAGCGCAGGTGACGTACACCAGCCCGAGGCTCCGGCGCTGTCGGCGGCGGAGCGGGCGGCCGGTGTGGTGCTGGCCTGCTGCTGCGTGCCCCTGACCGATGTAACGTTGTCTTGAGGGGGCTTGCAGCAGCAGGTGTGAGCAGAGTTACCGGCTGGCCTCATCCACCAGGTAGAGAATGGACTCGTAGTTGATGCCGCTGTGGTGGCTCAGACCCAGTTCGCAGGTGCGGCTGTTACTCACCCCTCGCGTGCAGCCTGCCGGCACCTGGGCCTTGAGCGGCTTGAGCGCGGCGGCATTCAGTTCCGGAGTGGTAAAGCCCTTGTCGCCGGCAAAGCCACAGCACTCGATATGCTCCGGCACCACCACTTCCCGAGCGCAGCGCCGGGCCAGTGTCAGCATGGGCTCGGCGAGATCCATGCGCCGGCTGCTGCAGGTAATGTGCAGCATCACGGTGTCGTCCACCGGCTCGAGTGTCAGCCGGTCCATGGCGTGCTCCAGCACAAACTGCACCGGTTCAAATACCTTGAGCGGCAGATCCTGCGTTTCCTTGCTGCGCTTGGCGCAAGGGCTGGTGTCCATCAGCACCGGCCAGCGGCCCTGCTCGCTGGCCTGCCACAGGCGGGCTTCCAGCTCGGCGGCCTTGTCGTCGGCCTGTGCCATCATGCCCTTGCTCTGATAGGGCATGCCACAACACAGGTTGTTCAGATCAAAGGGCAGTATCACCTCAAAGCCGGCCTTTTTCAGCACCGCCAGGGTGACCTCGGTGAGGGAGCGCGCATCCCGGGCCCCCGGCGACTGACCCAGCACTCGGCTGGCGCATGAAGGAAAATACACCACCTTGTCGGGCCCGCTCCCGCCGGCTTCGGGACGGTGCGAGTTGGCCGCCGGGGTTTCCGGCAGCCACAGCGGCACCCGGTTCTTGCTCGCCTTGCGCAATCCGGCATTTAGTCGGGACAGGGTGCTTTCGCCCAGCAGCTTGCGCCCTGCGTGGGCGGTGTTCAGCCCCAGCGCCACGGCCCTGGTGGTGGCGGCGAAATGGCCGGCACTCCAGCGGGCGATGGGCTCGAACTTTTTATAGCGGGCGGTGCGAAGCTGACGCACCAGATCGCCGGTGTTAATGCCTACCGGGCAGCGCTGGGCGCACAGGCCGGTAGCGGCGCAGGTGTCCACTCCCTGGTAACGGAATACGGCGTCAAGTCGGTCTTCATTATGTTCACCCGCAGCCTGGCGGCGTTGCTGCTCGCGAAACAGCACAATGCGCTGGCGCGGGGTCAGGCTCAGATCCCGGGACGGGCACACCGCCTCGCAAAAGCCGCATTCAATGCATTTGTCGACGATCTCGTCGGCGGCGGGCAGGGGCTTGAGATCCTTGAGGTGGGCCTGGGCATCCTCATTGAGGATCACTCCGGGGTTGAGTAGGCCGTCCGGATCCAGCAGCGCCTTGATGCGTTGCATCAGGGCATAGCCTTCCCGGCCCCATTCCAGCTCTACATAGGGGGCCATATTGCGACCGGTGCCGTGCTCGGCCTTGAGCGAGCCGCCATAGTCGACCGCCACCAGCTTGGCGACGGCGTCCATAAAGCCACCATAACGGTCCAGTTCGGCCTGGTCGTCAAAGCCCTGGGTAAACACGAAGTGCAGGTTGCCGGCCAGGGCATGGCCAAAAATAATGGCTTCGTGATAGCCGAACCGCTCAAACAGCGCCGTTAGCTTTCTTACCGCCGTTGCCAGCTCTTCCACCGGAAAGGCCACATCCTCGATGATGACGGTGGTGCCGGTTTCACGTACCGCGCCCACCGCCGGGAACATGCCCTTGCGCATGGCCCAGAGGCTCGCGCAGATGGCCTTGTCCTGAGTAAAAGCCACCTCGTTGCGGCGTTCATAGGGGGTGACGGCGGTCATGGCCCGCTCGCACTTGTCCAGCAATTCGGCTTCGCTGGCGCCGTGCACTTCCACCAGTAGGGCGGCGGCTTCGGCGTCCAGTTCTCGCACAAAGCCGGGCATGCCGGGCTTGTCGGCAATAGAAGCCAGCGCCCGGCCGTCCATCAGCTCCACCGCGGCCACTTGTGTGCCGGCCAGGGCGGTCACCGCCCGGCAGGTGGTTTCGATATTCGCATAGACCAGCAGGCAGGAGGCCTTGAACGGGTGATCGGGCACGGTGTGGTAACTGACTTCGGCGATAAACCCCAGGGTGCCTTCCGAGCCGATCATCAGGTGAGCCAGCATGTCGATGGGATCGTCGAAGTCGATCAGGGCGTTGAGGCTGTAGCCGGTGGTGTTCTTCAGCCGGTACTTGTGCCGAATACGCTCGCTCAGCTCGGGGTTGGCCCTGACCTCGTCACTCAGTTGCCTGAGCCCGGCCAGCAGCTCGGGTTTTTGCTCGGCAAGGCGGGCTCTGCTGTCGGCGTCGCGAGTGTCGACCCGAGTGCCGTCGGCCAGCACCAAACTGAGTCCGTGCAGGGTGCGGTAGGAATTCTGGGCGGTGCCGCAGCACATGCCTGAAGCGTTGTTGGCGGCGATACCGCCTATTTTGCAGCTGTTGATGGAGGCGGGATCCGGGCCTATCTTGCGGCCAAAGGGCGCCAGATAGCGGTTGGCGTCGGCGCCGATCACGCCGGGTTGCAAGGCAATGCGGCGGCCATCATCCTCGATGCGGTGATGGCGCCAGTCATCGGTCAGGGTGATCAGCACCGAATCGGATACCGCCTGCCCCGACAAACTGGTGCCGGCGGCGCGAAAGGTGCAGTGAATCCGCTGCCGGCGGCAGGCCGCCAGCACCCTTACCACTTCATCGAGGTTGGCCAGGCGCAGCACCAGTTTGGGCAGCAGCCGGTAAAAGCTGGCGTCGGTACCAAAGGCCAGGCATAGCGACGGGTCGGTAATAATGCGCTCGGCCGGCAGGAATTCACCCAGCTCGTCGGCCAGGCGCTGGTAGCGAACCTCCATCACGCATCCTCCAGGATCAGTACCACCAACTCCTTGGGGCCATGGGCACCATAGGCCAGGGTTTGCTGAATGTCGGCGGTTTTGGACGGCCCCGACACCAGCAACAAATTGGTGGGCATGCCTCGGCCCCAGCCCTGTTCCGTCATCATGGCCGGCAGGTTGGCGTGCAGGGTGGAGGCCTTCAGAATGGCAATATGGCAAGGTGGCACCAGCGACAGGGTGCGTGGCTCCGCCGGCCCTGGCCACAGCACCAGGCTGCCGGTGGCGGCAATGGCGCCGTGGCAGCCGGTGATGCCGGCATCGACATGGTTGAACAGTTCGTCCTTCCACTGCTCCAGGGGCTGGTCAAAGCACAGCTGTTCGGCAGTGCCCTGCAGCGCCTGGGTGATCTCTTCAAAAAACTCGCCACCGGTGCCGGTGGCCAGCCGTTTGAGGCCGGCGCCGCTCACCCGTTCCCTGAGGGCGGCAACCAGTCCGGCGCGAGGCAGGCGCGTCACCTCGGCGTGATTCTGCTCCAGCAGTTCGGTCAGCCGGACCAGCATGTCTTCACGGTCGGTGCTGGTCCAGATCGGATAATCCGGGTTTTTGACCGGCAATGGCCGGGCGTTGACTCGACGCAGCCGGTCGAGAATGGCGGTACGTGCAGTCGACATTTATTTGTTCCTCTCGGCCATCAGCTCCCGCAGGGTTCTGGCGGCGGGTTTGGGGGCGGTGCGGCAGCGGGTCCAGGGGCCCAGTTTATTTGGAATCAGCCGGCGAAAGCGAGTGGCGCACCAGGTCAGCATGCGATACAGCACCGGCCGGCTGGTGATCAGGGCGAAGCTGCGCCATACAAAGGCCTCGGCGTTACTGGCCGCCGCCTTCTGGCCGCGCATCGGTGCGGTGCCAGGCTTGGGATCCTGCTTGGCTTCGTGGCGCAAGCGCTGCAGCAGCTCAGGAATGGGAATGCGTACCGGGCATACCTCACCGCAGGCACCGCACAGGCTGGAGGCGGTAGGCAGATCCTGAGTGGCCTCCAGGCCCATCAGGTGCGGCGAGATGATTTTGCCGATGGGGCCCGGATAAACGGTGCCGTAGGCGTGACCGCCGATGCGGGTGTACACCGGGCAATGGTTCATGCAGGCGCCACAGCGAATGCACTGCAGGGTCTTGCGCATTTCCTCGTCGGCAAAGGCCTGGCTGCGGCCGTTGTCGAGCAGTACCAGGTGCACCTCTTTCGGACCGTCGAGCTCGTTCTCCTTGCGCGGACCGCTGATCATGTTGAAGTAGGTGGTCACCAGTTGGCCGGTGGCGGAGCGGGTAAGCGCGCTGAACAGCGGCGGCACGTCGGCGAGGAATTCCACCACCTTTTCAATGCCGGTAATGGCGATATGCACCTCGGGCACAGTGGTGCACATGCGGCCGTTGCCCTCGTTTTCCACCAGGCACAGGGTGCCGGTCTCGGCCACGGCGAAGTTGACCCCGGACACCCCCACGTCGGCGGTGCGGTATTTTTCCCGCAGCACGTTCCTGCCGGTCTGGATCAGGGTGTCCACATCCAGGGTGTGCTGAAAGCCGGGCACGTGCTCGGTGAACAGCTCGGCCACCTGCCGTTTGTTCTTGTGAATGGCGGGCATGATGATGTGGGACGGCGTTTCCTGGCCGAGCTGGACGATGTATTCACCCATGTCGCTTTCCAGACAGGTAATGCCTTCCTTCTCCATGGCGTGATTGAGCTCGATCTCTTCGCTCACCATCGACTTGCCCTTGACCGCCAGGGTGCCGCCGTGGGACTGAATAATGTCGGTGAAAATGGCGTTGGCCTGGTCGGCATTTTCCGCCCAGTGCACGCGAATACCGTTGGCGATGCAGTTGCTTTCCAGTTGCTCCAGCAGTTCGGGCAGCTTGCTCAGGCAACGCTGGCGAATGGCCTCGGCCCGATCGCGAATGGTGCGCTCTTCGTCGGCGTCGGCAAAGGCGGTCTTGCGCTTGTCGCGCAGGTAGTCCATGGCGCCGCGAAAGTTGGCACGCAGTTCCGCATTGGCCAGGGCGGTTTCGGCCTGGGCGTGGAAGTGTTGGGGCCGGTTATGCATGTTTTTCCTCCAGCCGGCTCAGCAGAAAACTGGCCAGGTGCATGCCCCTGAGGGGCTGGCCCTGGTATTCCAGGGCGCCGTTGATATTGAGCAGGCAGCCCCAGTCGGCACTTATCAGTTGTTCGGCCCGGGTTTCGCACAGGTGCCGGGTCTTGTCCTGCACCATGGCTTCGCTGATTGCCGGATGGCGCACCGAGAAGGTGCCGCCAAAGCCGCAGCATTCGCTCTCGTAATCCTGCTCGCGCAGCTCCACTTGTTCGAGCTGGCCGAGCAACTGACGGGCGGTAACGTGCACATTCATCTCCCGGCGGGCGGCGCAGGAGGTGTGCAGCACCACGGACGTGGCCGGGCCCTTGTCTTCCAGCCGCAGGCGGCAGACATGCACCAGGAATTCGGTGAGTTCAAATACCCGATCACAGAATTCATTAACGCTTTGCTCGTGTTCACTGCCGGCGAACAGGCGGCGGTAGTGATGATGCATCATGCCACCGCAGGAGCCCGACAGCACAATCACGGGCCAGGGCTCGGGAAACAGCGCCATCTGGCTGAGCGCCGTGGTTCTGGCGTCGTCATCATAGCCGGAAGAGTAGGCGGGCTGGCCACAGCAGCTCTGCTTGGGCACATAGACAACCTCGACGCCGGTTCGCTCCAGCAGACGAATGGCGTCCAGCCCGCTGTCGGGTGAAAAGGTGTCTACCAGGCAGGTGGCGTAGACATACACCTTTTTCGGCATGGCCGGATAGATGCGAATCGTGGACAACATAAGGCAATTCCTTTCAGGGTTACAGCAGCGCCGCCGGCTCGCACCGGCGGCAGCATGGCATCAGGACAGTGACAGCAGCGGGTCGGACACGCCCAGGCCATAGATGGCGATCATGCCGATCAGGCCGAGGGCCACCAGGTAATAGAGGGTGGGCAGGGCGGTCTTGCGCAGGGTGGTACCTTCCCGGCCGAGCAGGCCGACGGTGGCCGAGGCCGCCACCACGTTGTGAATGGCGATCATGTTGCCGGCGGCGGCGCCCACCGCCTGCAGCGCCACCACCATGGCGGTGGATACTCCAAGGGTCTGAGCCACCTCAAACTGGAACTGGGAGAACATCATGTTCGACACCGTGTTGGAGCCGGCGATAAAGGCCCCAAGAGCACCGATCACGCCGCTGATGGCGGGGAAAAAGCCACCCACCAGATCCGAGGCCACCTTGGCGGTCATCACCGGCATACTGGCAATATCCGCCTCGTTCACCCCTGAGTTGATGAAGATGCGCACCATGGGCACGGTAAACATCAGCACAAAGCCGGCCCCGATCAGGGTCTTGGTCGACTCGTGAATGGCCGGGCCAAAGCTTTTGAGCGAGCGGGTCTGGCTCAGCACCGCCACCAGCGACACGAACACCAGAATGCCGCCGGGCAGATACAGGGGCTGAATACCGGCACTGATGCCTGCCTCGCCCAGCAGATTGCTGAAGGCGATGTTCCAGCCGGTCAGCAGCCCCTTGAAGCCATCATGGGTGCGGCTCAGCACCAGCAGCACCGGCAGCAGCAGATAGGGGAACCAGGCCAGGCCCAGGCTGATGGGTTTCTTTTTCAGGTCTTCGGTATGAATGACCAGGGAGCCCAACCACTCGGCGGGCCAGTCTTTTTCTTCCTGAAAATCAAAGCTGGTTTTGGGTACCAGAAAGCCTTTGCGAGCGGCGGTCACTACGATGGCCAGGCCCACCAGGCCACCCACCAGGGACGGAAACTCCGGACCCAGCAGGACGCCGGTCAGGGCATAGGGCACGGTAAAGGCCAGGCCGGCAAAGATGGCGAAGGGCAGAATTTCCAGGCCCTGTTTCCAGCTTCTGTCCTTGCCGAAGAAACGGGTCAGCATCATGCACATGAACAGCGGCATCAGAATGCCGATAATGGCATGGGTAATGGCCACGTTGCTGGTCACGGCCTGCAGGTAGGCCTCCCAGCCGGAGCCGGCCGTACTCAGGGTGTTGTCGATGGCGCCGTTATCGAGGCCGGTGGTCACGCCAACGATAATGGGCGTGCCCACGGCACCAAAGGAAACCGGCGTACTCTGAATCATCATGCCCATCAACACCGCCGCCAGGGCCGGAAAACCCAGCGCTACCATCAGCGGTGCGGCCACGGCGGCGGGGGTGCCGAAACCTGAAGCGCCTTCGATAAAGCAACCAAAACACCAGGCCACGATAATGGCCTGAATGCGGCGATCCGGGCTGATGGCGGTAAAGCCATTGCGAATGGTGGTGATGGCGCCGGTATGCTTCAGGGTGTTGAGCAGTAAAATGGCGCCGAAGATGATCCACAGCAGGGAGATGGAGATCACCAGTCCCTGCAGGGTCGAGGCCAACACACGCGTGCCGGTCATGTCCCAGGCCCAGAGGGCGATGATCACGGTGAGCAGAAAAGCCAGGGGCATGGCTCGTTTGGCCGGCCATTGCAGACCCACCAGCAGCACGGCGGCAAGCACTATGGGTGAAAAGGCCAGCAGCGCCAGCAGGGTTTCATTCAGCATGAGGTTGTCTTCCTTGTCGATTACGGGCAGTCATCACAGACATACAATAAAGGTAGGTTACGATTGCAGGCCGGATGTTAATCGAATGTAACCTTATCCATTCGCTTTTTGTGGATATATAGATTTAATGAAACTCATTGTTTCCAAAACTGGATAAATAATGCCGAGAACCGATGATCTCATTCTGTTTGCTCAGGTGATTGAGCTGGGTTCCTTCAGCAAGGCGGCCGAGGCCCACGGCCTGACCAACTCGGTGGTGAGCAAGCGCATTGCCCGGCTGGAGGAAGAGCTGGGCAGTACCCTGATCCACCGCACCACACGGCGCCTGGCCTTGAGTGAGGCGGGCCAGGTGTTGTATCAGCGGGCCCGGCTGGTGGCCCAGTCGGCACAGGAAGCGTTTGACGCCGTTACCGGCTACAGCCAGGCGCTGCAGGGGCACATTCGCATGTCGGTGCCGACCATTTCCGGCGAGCTGCTGCTGGCGGAGGCGGTGGCCGAATTTTGTGATCTGCATTCGGCCATCAGCATCGACATGTCGCTGGAAAATCGCTTTGTCGACCCGGTGGGGGAAGGCTATGACCTGGTGATTCGCACCGGTCACCTGGATGACTCCAACCTGATCGCCCGCCATATTCTGGACTCGCGCTGGCTTATCTGCGCCGCCCCCAGTTACCTCAGCCGGCACGGCAAGCCGCAGCAGCCCAATGATCTGCTGCAGCACAACTGCCTGATTTACAGCTATCAGGAGAGTGGCGCCCGGGACTGGCTGTTCAGCCGTCACGGCGAGATATATTCACTGCGGGTGAGCGGCAACTTTTCCACCGACAACGCCGCTGCCCTGCGCAAGGCCGCCCTGGCCGGGTACGGCCTGGCCTATGTGCCCCGCTGCCTGGTCTATCCGGATCTGCAGGCGGGCAAACTGGTTGAGGTGCTGCCCAACCGGGTGGGCAAGGTGCTTGGCATTTACGCGGTGTATCCCTACAACCGGCAACCTCCCCGCAAGATAAAGCTGCTGATCGAACATATTCGCTCCCGTTACATGGACATTCATCACTATTTCGAGTGATCGGCGCCGGCCGGCCGTTCAGGGCTCCGGATCGAGCAGTTCAATCCAGTGTCTTACCGGCACGGGTGCCCGGCTGGCCAGGTGCAACTGGCAGCCGATATTGGCGGTGACGATCTGCTCGGGGTTGCCCGCGGTCAGCGCCGCCAGCTTGTTGCTCAGCAGTCGCTGGCTCAGTTCGGGTTGCAGGAGCGAATAGGTGCCCGCCGAGCCACAGCAGAGGTGCCCATCCTGGACCGGGGTCAGTTCCACGCCGGCCTTGCGCAAAATGGCTTCCACCCGACCGCTCAACCCGAGGGCATGTTGCAGGGTGCAGGGGCAATGCACCGCGGTTTTGCGCCCCTTGCCGGCCGGTTGCAGCCGGCCCAGATCTTCATTTGCCAGCACCTCGCTCAGATCCCGGGCCAGGGCGCTGACCCGTCTGGCCTTGTCGGCATAGGCCGGATCACCGGCCAGCCGGTCGCCGTATTCCTTTACCATGGCGCCACAGCCGGAGGCGCTGATCACGATGGCCTCGGCGCCGGCTTGTATATGGGGCCACCAGGCATCGATATTGCGGCGCATAAAGTCGAGGCCTTCCTCATGGGCCGACAGGTGGTAGCTGACCGCGCCGCAGCACCCCGCCTCGGGCGCCGGCACCAGGCCGATGCCCAGCCGGCCCAGCACTCGGGCGGCAACGGCATTGGTATTGGGGGTGGCGGCGGCCTGGGCACAACCCGCCAGCGCCAGCATGACCCTGGAATGGCGAGAGGCAGGCCAGCGTCGTGCCGGTTGCGCCAGAGGCACCTTGGCCGCCAGCGCCGTCGGCAGCAGCGGCCGGGCCATGCGACCCAGCACCAGCAGGGGGCGCAGCCGGCTCGAATAGGGCAGCACGCGGCGCAACAGCCAGCGCAGCAGGCGCTGGCCCGGCGTGCGGGGCAGCTGCCGCTCCATGATGCCCCGGCCGATATCGGCCAAGCGGCCATAGCGCACGCCGGAAGGGCAGGTGGTTTCACAACTGCGGCAGGTCAGGCAGCGATCCAGGTGGGTTTGGGACTTTTGACTGACGTCGCCACCTTCCAGCAGCTGCTTGATAAGGTAGATGCGCCCGCGGGGCCCGTCCCGCTCGTCGCCCAGCTCCTGATAGGTGGGGCAGGTGGCGGTACAAAAGCCGCAGTGCACGCAGCTGCGCAGAATGGCGTCGGCCTCTGCAACATCGGGGTGATCCAGGTATTTCACATCAATACTGGTTTTCATGATGTTTCCCTCTACAGCCAGCCATACAGGCGGCCCGGATTGAAAATGCCCTGAGGGTCCAGCGCCGCCTTGAGCCGGCGCTGCAGTTGCTGCATGGGTACCGGCAAGGAGTGCAGCACCTCGCCCAGCCTGTTACCGCCCCGGTACAGGGAGACCTGGCCGCCCGCGGCATCGGCCAGGGCCTCCAGCTTCACTCGCTCGAATTCCCCCCGAAGCCAGCGTTGGCTGCCGCCCCAGTCGAGCAGCCAGGGGGCGTCGGGCAGGGCATGGGCCGCCGTCGGCTTCACCGAAAAGCGCCACAGCGGGGCCTCGCCGGCAAAGAAGGCCAGTTGCTGCTCGCGCAGTTGTTGCCAGAAGGCCTCGCCGTCTTCCATGATGTCGCCCGGCCATGTGCGGGCCGTGCCCTCGACCGCACTGGCGGCGCCGGACAGCCGCAGGTAAAGGTGATGGTCCAGCCAGCAGGCGGCGGTAAGCGGTTTGGGCTGGCCCGCCAGCCGGTTCATCTCGGCCAGGGCGGTGTCGGCGTCCATTTCCCGCACCAGGGTCAGGGTGCGGTCGGGCACCGGCATGACCTTGAGGCTGAGTTCGGTGATCACCCCCAGGGTGCCCATGGCGCCGGCCTGCAGCCGGGACACATCGTAGCCGGCCACGTTCTTCATGACCTGGCCGCCGAAACGCAGGTGTTCGCCCCGGCCATTGATCAACTTAAGCCCCAGCAGGTGATCGCGAATCGAGCCGGTCCAGGGCCGGCCCGGCCCCGACAGGTGGCAGGCCAGGGTGCCTCCCAGGGTGGCCTGGCCGCCGAACAGCGGCGGATCACAGGCCAGCATCTGCCCTTGCTCCGCCAGGGTGGCCTGAATGTCGGTGAGCGGCGTGCCGGCCCTGGCGGTGAGCACCAGCTCCACCGGCTGGTAGCCGATGATGCCGCTGTGGCCGGCCAGGCGCAGCGGCTCGCCTTTCGCCTGCCGGCCCATAAAGGGCTTGCTGTTGCCACCCCTAAGGTTGAGTTGAGTGCCCTCGGCCAGTGCCTGGCGTACCTGCTCAAGCAGGCTGTTGGTCAGATCTGCCATCAGTGCTCCTCCCTGTGGTCGAGGCTGCGGTATTCCTGGCAATGCCTGAGCAGGGGAATGCCCTTGCCGGGGTTGAGGGTGCCGAGCGCATCAAAGGCTGCCTTAATGGCGTGAAACTGGGCCAGCTCCTGGTCGCTGAACTGCACTCGCATCTGCCGAATCTTTTCGATGCCAACACCGTGTTCGCCGGTGATGCAGCCACCTACCGCCACGCACAGCTCCAGGATTTTGCCGCCGAACTCTTCGGTCTTCTCGAATTCGCCGGGCACGTTGGCATCGAACAAAATCAGCGGGTGCAGGTTGCCGTCGCCGGCGTGAAACACGTTGGCCACCCGCAGGCCGTAATGCGCCGACATTCGCTGCATCTCGGTCAGCACCTCGGCCAGCCGGCCGCGAGGAATGGTGCCGTCCATGCAGTAGTAGTCGGGAGAGATGCGGCCCACGGCGGGAAAGGCCGACTTGCGGCCCTTCCACAGCAGCATTCGCTCGGCCTCACTCTGGGACACGCGAATATGGCTGGCGCCCTGTTGCTGAAAGATGGCTTCAACCCGCGCAATGTATTCCTCCACTTCTTCCGCGGTGCCGTCCAGCTCGCACAGCAGCAGGGCCTGGGCGTCGGTGGGGTAGCCGGCCCGCGCAAAGGCCTCGGCGGCCACAATGGCGTGGCTGTCCATCATTTCCAGCCCGGCAGGAATGATGCCCTCGGCGATCACCGCCCCCACGGCGTCGCCGGCCTGTTGTACCTGATCAAAACCGGCCAGCACCACGCGGGCCTGTTCCGGCAGTGGCAACAACCGCACCGTGACTTCGGTAATGATGCCGAGCAGACCTTCGGAGCCGGTGATCAGCGCCAGCAGATCCGGCCCCTGGCTGTCGAGGCCGTCGCAGCCCAGGGTCAGCTTGTCGCCTTCCACCGTGAGCAGTTCCACCTTTTGCAGGTTGTGCACCGTGAGGCCGTACTTGAGGCAGTGCACGCCGCCGGAATTCTCCGCCACATTGCCGCCTATGGTGCAGGCGATCTGGGATGAGGGGTCGGGTCCGTAGTAGAGGCCGTAAGGGGCGGCCGCCTCGCTGATGGCCAGGTTGCGCACTCCGGGCTGGAGCCGGGCGGTGCGCGCCAGCGGGTCTATGTCGAGAATATGCTTGAAGCGGGCCATCGACAGCAGTACGCCCTCTGCACTGGGCATGGCGCCGGCGCACAGGCCGGTGCCTGCGCCCCGGGCCACCACCGGCACGCGGTGCTGGTGGCACAGTCGCAGCACGTGCTGTACCTGCTCCACCGTGCCCGGCAACACCACCAGCAGAGGCAGTTCGCAATACATGGACAGGCCATCGCACTCGTAGGGCCTTTGGGTTTCGGCGTCGGCTATCACGTATTCCGGCTCGATAAAGGTGCGAAAGGCCTGAGCCAGACGATCGCGCAACGCCGCTTGAGGGCTGATCATGGATTTCTCCTTGCTGCAATGGGGTCATGGCGAAGCCCGCCATTGGTGCCGTCACCCTGTCAGCATGGCCCGCCGACGATGCCGCAGCCACGGCTATTTCAACTGGTAACACCAGTTTTTACGCCGACGGTTGTTTCACGTTTGTTGCAATACTTTGTATAAAAAGGAGTATTTTGTCTGAGGGAGATTCATTGCGGAGGAATTCAAGGTGGTACAACCCATAGTGTCCGGCCCGGAATCGCTCTCCAGTGCCATCGCCCGCCGACTGGAGCAGATGATCCTTGATGGCACCCTGCTGCCCCGGCAAAAAATACCGTCGGAACGGCAGCTGTCGACCCGCATGGGCGCCTCGCGCACCATAGTGCGCGAGGCGCTGAAGGAGCTGCGTGGTCGAGGGCTGATTGAAACGCGACACGGGCAGGGTTCTGTGGTGGCCGGCCTGGTGCCGGTGGCACCGGCCGACGATCCCCTGAGTGGTCTGTGCCGGGAGCATGGCCGCACCCTGTTTGATCTGCTGGAGGTGCGCGAGCTGCTGGAAGGCCAGGCCGCCTGGCTGGCCGCCAGCCGGGGCAGCGAGCGGGACTTTCACCGCATTACCCATGCCTTTCAGGCCCTGGCCCAGGCGCCTTCCGATGCCATGGCCGCGGCCCGGCTCGATCACCGCTTTCATCAGGCTATCTGCGAGGCTTCCCATAACCCGGTACTGGTGCATACCCTGCAGGGCCTGATGCAGCAGATGCTGAATACCGTGCTGGCCTCGGTTACCCATCTCTATCACCGTGCGCCCTGCAAGGAGGAAATCGACCGCCACCACCGGCGAATCTACCTGGCGGTAACCGGTCGGCGTGCCGAGCGGGCGCGCAACGCCGCCACCGCCCATATTCGCCATATTCGCGAACGTTTGCTGGAGGTACAGTGGCAGGAGCGGCAGCCGGAGTACACAGGCCATGGCGGGCGGCTGTCGAGTGAGGCCAAGTAGGGGGCGCTTGACCCGGTGGGAAGGTCTGTGGTTTGTTGTGGGCCTGTATTTGCTTTCCCACGGTGCCGGCCCGACATCAGTGCGCCGGTTATTCGATGAGGTTGTTTCATGATTAAAACCGCCGTGATCGGCTACGGCCAGTCGGCCAGCATTTACCACCTTCCCTTTATCGACAGCCTGCCGGAGTTCGAGCTGGTGGCCATTCACAGCTCTCGGCCGGAACGGGTGCAACGGGACTGGCCCGATGTGCCGGTCTATACCGACGTGGACGAAATGCTGCGGGAGTCCGGTGCCCGCCTGGTGGTGATCACCGCCCCCAACGAGGTGCACTACGAGCTGGGGCGCAAGGCCCTGACCATGGGGCTGCATGTGGTGATGGAGAATCCGGCGGTCACCCAGCTGCACCAGGGCAGTGAGCTGATGCGCCTGGCCGACACCAGCCGGCTGTGCCTGATCCCCTTTCACAACCGCCGCTGGGACAGCGACTTTCTCACCATTCGGCGGTTGCTGGCCGAGGGCAAGGTGGGGCCGGTGCACAATTTTGAGTCGCACTTCGATCGTTTTCGCCCCACGCCCGAGGGCCAGGAAGATCAGCCCGGCGCGGGAGCCGGATCCTGGTTCGATCTGGGCGGTCACCTGGTGGATCAGACCCTGGAGCTGTTTGGCAAGCCGCTGGCAGTGACCGGCCGCTGCCTGCCGCAGCGGCCAGGCTCAAATGTGACCGATTATTTTCATGTGCAGCTGCATTATGCCGACAAGGAAGTGGTGCTGCATTCCAGCTCCTACCATCCGGGGCCGACCCTGCGCTTCAAGCTGCAGGGCGAGCGGGGCTGCTACATCAAGCTAGGGTTTGATCCCCAGGAAGAGCGGCTGCGGGACGGCATAGTGCCCGGCTCCCCCTATCTGGCCAAGGAGGCCGAGAGCGATTACGGCGTGTTTTATTCCGACGGCGAACCTGAGGTGATCGTGTCCGAGGTGGGCGGCTACCGCCATTTCTATGAAGACACCGCCAAGGCCATTCGCGGCGAGGGCCCGCTGCCGGTCACCATGCGTGACGCGCTCAACGGGCTCAATATCATCAGCCTGGCGGAAAAGAGCAGCCGGGAAGGGCGCACCCTGCCGGTGCCCGACGTTAATTACTGAGCCGGCTGGCGCCCCGGCCAGCGCAGCCGACCAAGGGCGGTCAGGTGCAGGGCGTAGCGCAGGGTTACATAGGCCACCATCAGGGTGGCCACCATCAACTCCAGCCGGGCCAGGCCTTCCAGCCGCGCCAGGGTGGTGGCATCCAGTCCCAGGCCGGCGGCCAGCGCCGCTACCTTGAACAGGGCGGTGGCACCGATCACCAGTGGAAAGGTGAAGGCGGCGTAGCCGGGGCTGAACGGCAGCCGCAGCAGGTGCAGCAGCGCCAGGTAGATCAAGGCCGTCATCAGCACTGCCACCCCCAGCAAAATGGCCACCAGCAGCGGATCCGGCTGTTCTGTCACGGTCAGGTAACCGGCCAGCGACAGACTGGCCGGTGCCGCCAGAATGGCGATGGTGGGCTTGGCAGCGTCCGGCACCGCGGTGCAGAAAATCAGCCGGTACAGCATCAGCGGCAGCAACAGGCCATAACACCCCAGACCAAACCACATCAGCCCCTGTGCCAGTGGTGCCAGCTCACCCCCCGGGCTGGCCACGGCGGCCACGATGATGCCCACCGGCGGCACAAACCAGCTCGGCACCATGTGGTGCAGACGAAAGGCCCGCAGCCGATGCCAGGCAAAGGCCAGCAAAAACACCCCGTGCAGCCCGGTGGCCAGCAACCACAGCAGTTCCCGGGCGGCGCCTGTCAGGGCGGCGGAGACCACCATGGTGGCCATGGCAAAGGTGGGCACCACGCTGCCCACCACCGGATGGGCCAGGTCTTCCGCCAGCAAGCGCGGGTGCAGCACAAATTTGGCGGTGAGGATCAGCAGCAGCACGGCGGCCAGGGCGGCGCCCAGCGCCTGCCCCTGGCCGGCAAACAGGCCGGTGTTTTCCCAGCACCAGCCGAGGCTGGCAATGCCCAGGGCCAGCCCGGCCATGGGCGTGGGGGCGGCGGCGAGACGATGACGAGTGGTGATCAGCATAATGGCGCTCCTCAGTGACTGCCGCCATCATAGAAAAGCCATGACATTCATGATATCCAAATGATTTAAAGCTAGCGTTTGGAAAAACTAAATGATCACCCTGAAACAACTGCAAGTGTTTGCCAGCATTGCCCGTCATGGCAACCTGGGCCTGGCGGCGGACGAAATCTGCCTGAGCCGGGGCGCGGTGTCCCAGTCTCTGAGTGAGCTGGAGCGGCGCTTGGGCAGTCCCTTGTTCGATCGGGTACACCCCAGGCTGCAACTCAATGATCAGGGCCGCCGGCTGCAACCCCTGGCGGAAGAGGTGCTGGGCCGGGTGGAGGAGATTGAGCGCCAGTTCGAGCAGGGTGGCGAGCTCACCGGCAGCCTGCGGCTGGGCGCCAGCCAGACCATAGGCAATTATCTGCTGCCGGCGCTGCTGGCGCGCCAGCCCTGGCTGCAGGCCGCAGTCACCATTACCAACACCCAAACCCTGTGCGACATGGTGGCGCGCTTTGAACTGGACATGGCGCTGATCGAGGGGGAAAACCGCCATGCCGAGCTGGAAACCCGGGACTGGCTGACCGACGACATGTTGATCGTGGCCGCCCCAACGCATCCACTGGCGGGGCAGTCCTGCCTGACGCCGGCCTGCCTGAGGGGCTGCGACTGGGTATTGCGTGAAGCCCGTTCCGGTAGCCGGGAGCAGTTTGACCGCCAGCTGGCTCCCCATCTCGCCGATCTGGGCCGCGTGCTGGAGCTGAATACACCGGAAGCGGTGATGCAGGCGGTGGAGCAGGGGTTGGGGCTGGCGCTGATCTCCCGGCTGGCGGCGGCGAACCGGCTGGCGCAGGGGCGGCTGGCGGTGATCGATGTGGGCCTCCGTCTGCCGCGCACCCTCGCCCTGGTGTGGCACCGGCAAAAGTACCACTCCGCGCTGCTGCACCGTTTTGTGGAGATCTGCCGGGAACAGGCCGGCCTGTGAAAATTATTTGAAAACGATTCTCATTCGTTTAGTGTGGTCGAGTAGGCCTGGCCGGAACCTGATTCAGGCACCATCATAAATAAACGAGGAGGAGCCATGGCAGATTGCATCACCAAAGGCCGGCGGGCAGGGCTGTGGGGACTGGCGCTGTCGCTCGTGCTGACGGCCCAGGCCGTGGGCGCTCAGGAAAAGTTCAAGGCGGTCACCACCTTTACCGTGATCGCCGACATGGCCCGCAACGTCGCCGGCGACGTGGCCGAGGTGGAGTCCATCACCAAGCCCGGCGCCGAAATTCACGAATACCAGCCCACCCCGGGCGACATTTTGCGGGCCCGCGGCGCCCAGTTGATTTTTGCCAATGGCCTCAATCTGGAGCTGTGGTTTGAAAAGTTCTATCAGAACCTGAACGACGTGCCCGAAGTGGTGGTGAGCCAGGGTATAGAACCCATGGGGATTGCCGAGGGCCCCTATGAAGGCAAGCCCAACCCCCATGCCTGGATGTCGCCGAAGAACGCCCTGATTTACGTGGATAACATTCTCGCCGCCTTTGTGCAGTACGACCCGGCCAACGCCGAGGCCTATCGGACCAATGCCGCCGCCTACAAGCACAAGATTGCCGCCGACACCGCGCCTATTCGTGATGTATTTGAGCAGATCCCGGAACAGCAGCGCTGGCTGGTGACCAGTGAAGGCGCCTTCTCCTACCTGGCTCGGGACTATGGCCTGAAAGAGCTGTATCTGTGGCCGATCAACGCCGATCAGCAGGGTACGCCCCAGCAGGTGCGCCATGTGATCGATACCGTGCGCCGGCATGCCATTCCGGTGGTGTTCAGCGAGAGCACCGTCTCCGACAAGCCCGCCCGCCAGGTGGCCCGGGAAACCGGTGCCCATTATGGCGGCGTGCTCTATGTGGACTCCCTGAGCGAGGCCGGCGGCCCGGTATCCACCTACCTGGACCTGTTGAAGGTCACCTCCGAAACCATTGCGAAAGGCATGCAGGACGGCATCAACAAGGAAAAGGCTGAATGACCCTGAGCACCGACATTGATGCCCTGGCCGCCTCAGCCGAGGGCGCCGGCATGGCGGCGATGGGTGTGACCGTCACCTATCGCAACGGCCATACCGCCCTGCACGACGCCAGCTTTCATATTCCCCTGGGCACCATTACCGCCCTGGTGGGGGTCAACGGCTCCGGCAAGTCGACCCTGTTCAAGGCCATCATGGGCTTTGTGCGCCCGGCCGCCGGCCATATTCGCCTGCTGGGCATGCCGGTGAGCAAGGCGCTGCGGCAGAATTTGGTGGCCTATGTGCCCCAGGCCGAGGAGGTGGACTGGAACTTTCCGGTGCTGGTGGAAGACGTGGTGATGATGGGCCGCTACGGCCACATGGGACTGCTGCGCCGGCCCAAGGCCGCGGATCATCGCGCGGTGGAGCGGGCGCTGGCGCGGGTCAACATGACCGGCTTTCGGCAGCGTCAGATCGGCGAGCTCTCCGGCGGCCAGAAAAAACGGGTGTTTCTGGCCCGGGCCCTGGCCCAGGACAGCCGAGTGATTCTGCTCGACGAGCCCTTTACCGGGGTGGACGTGACCACGGAAGAGCAGATTATCGCCCTGCTCAAGGAGCTGCGCGACGAGGGCCGGGTGATGCTGGTGTCCACCCACAACCTGGGCTCGGTGCCCGAGTTCTGCGATCGCACCATTTTAATCAAGGGCACGGTGCTGGCCCACGGCACCACGGAGGCGACCTTTAACCAGGCCAACCTGGAGCTGGCCTTTGGCGGCGTGCTGCGCCACTTTATGCTGACCGGCAACATGGTGCCCATTGGCGTGATCAGTGACGACGAGCGTCCGCTGATCATTGAAGGCGGCCGGGTACAGAGCCGCGACAGCCAGGCCAGGCGCGAAGAGGGTGGCGATGACGATCCTGCTTGAGCCCTTTGCCTATGGTTACATGATCAACGCCATCTGGGTGTCGGCCCTGGTGGGCGGAGTGTGCGCCTTTCTGTCCTGTTACCTGATGCTCAAGGGCTGGTCGCTGATTGGCGATGCTCTGTCCCATTCCATCGTGCCCGGGGTGGCCGGCGCCTATTTGCTGGGACTGCCGTTTTCCCTGGGCGCCTTTCTGGCCGGGGGCCTGGCCGCCGGCGCCATGATGCTGCTCAACCAGCGCAGCAAGCTCAAGGAAGACGTGATTATCGGCCTGATCTTCTCGGCTTTTTTCGCCCTGGGGCTGTTTATGGTGTCGCTGCAGCCCATGGCGGTGAACATTCGCACCATAGTGCTGGGCAACATTCTGGCCATCGACCCCGCCGACATTCTGCAACTGGTGATCATCGGTGTGGTGTCGCTGGCGGTGCTGCTGTGCAAATGGAAGGATCTGCTGGTGGTGTTCTTTGATGAAAACCACGCCCGTACCCTGGGGCTGAAGCCGGGGCTGCTGAAACTGGTGTTTTTTACCCTGCTGGCGGCCTGCACCGTGGCCGCCATGCAGACGGTGGGCGCCTTTCTGGTGATCTGCATGGTGGTCACCCCAGGGGCGACCGCCTATTTGCTGAGTGATCGCTTTCCGGTGTTGCTGATGATAGCCGTTGCACTGGGGGCCATCACCAGCGCCGTGGGCGCCTATATCAGCTACTTTCTCAACGGCGCCACCGGTGCCCTGATCGTGGTGCTGCAGACCCTGGTGTTTCTGCTGGCCTTTGTGTTTGCGCCCAAACACGGCTACCTGGCGGCCCGCCGGCGTGCCGCCGAGGCCAGGGGGGCAGCCTGATGGGGATGTTTGAGTGGTTGTTGCTGCCCTTTCAGCTCGACTTTATGGTGCGCGCCCTGGTGATGGCCATGGTGATGGCGGTGCCGGCGGCGTTGCTGTCCTGCTTTCTGGTGCTCAGGGGCTGGGCACTGATGGGCGATGCCATGAGCCATGCGGTGTTTCCCGGTGTGGTGCTGGCCTATATGGCGGGCATTCCGCTGGCGCTGGGGGCCTTTGGCGCCGGCATGGCCTGCGCGCTGAGCATTGGCTTTCTCGCCGCCAACAGCCGCATCAAGCAGGACACCGTGATGGGCATTGTGTTCTCCGGCATGTTTGGCCTGGGCCTGCTGATCTATGTGCAGATCAGCGCCGAGGTGCACCTGGATCATATTCTGTTTGGCGATCTGCTGGGGGTCGGCTTCGGGGATATTCTGGAGACCGGCGCCGTGGCCCTGCTGACCGTGCTGGTGCTGGCCACGAAGTGGAAGGACTTTTTGCTGCATGCCTTTGATCCGGTGCAGGCCCGGGCGGTGGGGCTTAAGGTGGGCTGGCTGCACTATGGCCTGCTGTGCCTGATCACCCTTACCATAGTGGCGGCGCTCACCTCGGTGGGGCTGCTGCTGGCCATTGCCCTGTTGATCGCCCCGGGTGCCACCGCCTTTCTGCTGACCCGGCGCTTTACTCACATGCTGCTGCTGGCGGTGCTGTTCGGTATCACCGGCGGTTTTTTCGGGGTGTATGCATCCTTCTATCTCGACAGCGCCCCGGCCCCCACCATAGTGCTGCTGATGACGGGGCAGTTCGCCATCGCCTTTGTGCTGGCGCACCGTCGTACTCAGCGGGCCGACAAGGTGGTGGCGCAGTAACCTTCTCGAAAGGCGGTTTACTCCACCTTTTCCCAGGTATGGTAAAGGCCAATGTGCTCGGGCAGGCGGGCGGAGTCCCGAATGGCTAGTAGGAGATCCATGTCGTGTGTGGGGGCCGCGTAGGCACAGTGGAAGACATCATGGGGGCGGTGATTTACCTGTCCTCCGATGCCAGTGCCCTGGTCACCGGCAGCAGCCTCAAGGTCGACGGCGGCTGGACGGCGCAATAATGAAAATGCGCTCGCTGCAACTTCTTCCAGCGAGCTCTGTTGCCATAAAGGATTATGAAGTTCGACTACGGTAAAGCACCCAGAGGCAGAGGGCTCCCAGAGCAGCCAGACTGCCACCAGGCTCCCAGCACTATCATCGACAAGCCGATAAGCATTGAAATACAGGAACCCCGAACATTGGTGACCGCCTGCCGGTGCCGAAGGGTCACCGCCGCGATGCCGCCAACAAATGGCAGCAGAAAGATGAGGAGGCCGTCCTGCCAGGCCATGATGATGCCGGCCCTCAGTGAGGGCATGAGCGCCAGGTAGAAACCGCATAATGCCCAGCCCGCCATGTTGACGGGGGTAATGTCCCAGATGACCGGCTTGATGTTCGCAGGCAACACCATCACCGGCAGGAAGCGGCAATGGTCATGGAGACAGACGAGCTGCTGGAACGACTGACGGACAAGTTGTTGGCGCCATTGTTCTACCGGGTCATTTACGATTCCAGAGGGGTCGGTGAAGGTCAGCTGGACGCCTGGATAAAGGACGCCATTCACCGCTGATCCCCAGCGATGACGAAACCTGTACTCGTGTTTATCGGGGTTGAACCGGGTCGCACTTTCGTGCCCGCAGCGGCCACTTTTTCATGAAGATTGTGTTGCACCCGGCTTGCTTCCCGGCCGGCTTTGGCATGGCTTTTCAAGCTCTCGGGAGTTTGTGCTTACTTACTTTCTACTCGAATGAACACCCATGGTTTAAGTGGTTACTAAAAGTATACTGGTTGAATATTGTTACCAACCTTCTAGACTAATTCTTCAGGCACCATAATCCCGAACTTAGTCGAAAGGCTCGCCATGTCTAACCAGCTGTCCACCCTGCTCGCACAATGGTATTCACAAAGGTCTCAGGCCGAATGGGTGCTGGGCACCGTCTACCAGACGGAAGGCTCAAGTTACCGCAAGGCCGGCGCCATGATGTTGTTCAGCAGCCTGGGGCAACAGCTGGGTATGCTGAGCGGTGGCTGCCTGGAAAGCGATATTCAGCTGCATGCCCGCAAGGTGATGCAGACCGGCAGTGCCATGACGTTGCGCTACGATGGCAATGATGAAGACGATCTGTCCTTTCAGCTTGGCATCGGTTGTGGCGGCGTGGTGTATGTGTTGCTGCAGCCCGTTACCGCCGCCAATGACTATCTGGGGCTGGAGCAGGTGCATCAGGCGCTGTCTGCACGACAAAGGGGGGTCTACTACCAACGCATTCCCGAGACCAATGGCAGGGTGGAAGGGCGTTTTCTGCTCAGCGAGGCCGTTTCCAGCAACTCCTTTCATATCAAGGGCCGGCTGATTCGTGACGGAGACGAGCAGTGGCTTGAGACCCCCATAGTGCCAGAGCCTCACCTGCTGATCGTGGGCGGAGGCCTAGATGCCAGATCCGTGTCTGCCATGGCCCATACACTGGGTTGGCGTGTCAGCATATGGGACCCCAGGCCGGCCAATGCGCGTGCCGAGTTTTTTATGTCGGCCCACGAAATCCTGCGTGTTCCCGCCGATACGCTCACACACTTCGTCAGTGCCCGGCGCGTGGATGCGGCGGTATTGATGGCCCATAACATCAGTCTGGATGGTGCGGCACTCAGGGCGTTGCATCAGACGCCGTTGCGTTACCTGGCCATGCTGGGGCCCAGGCATCGACGGGACCAGGTGCTGGAATGGGCGGGGCTGTCCATCGACGATATCAACATCCCCCTAGCAGGACCGGTCGGTCTGGACATTGGTGGAGAGCTGCCCGAGAGCATCGCCCTGGCCATGCTGGCCGAGTGCCACGCGGTACTGGCCGGTGGCAGCGCGCGATCACTGAGTGGAGTGCTGTAGTCATGTCGCGAATCGCCACCCTGATCATGGCCGCCGGTGGCTCCACGCGCTTTGGCGGCTGCAAACTGCTGGCCCCCGTCAATGGAATGCCGCTGCTGAGAAGAAGCATCAACACCGCCCAGCAAGTGACGCCGGGACACGTATTTACGGTGACCGGCGCCTGGCATGAGGCGATCGAAAAGGCACGCATTGAAGAGTCCTGGGAGCCTTCGTCCTTTATTTATCATCATGGTTGGGCTCAGGGGCTGGGCAGTTCCATCGCGGCCGGGGTGCGCTACCTGGTTTCCATCCAGGCAGGCTATGACGCCATTCTGGTCATGCTGGCCGATCAAATTGACCTGACCCCCGCCAACCTTGCGGCGCTCACCTCACAAGCTGCTCCCCGGGCCATGCTGTGCGCGGCCTATGGCGAATCCTGCCGCGGCGTACCGGCACTGTTTGGCAGTGCGCATTTTGACACCCTGATGCGCCTGAACGGCGATAGTGGCGCACGGCAACTGCTCAGATCCGCGCCCTCTGCGGTGGTGGCGGTGCTCATGCCGAGCGCGGCCGTGGATATCGATACACCAGACGCGCTGGCTGCCTGGCATCAAGCCGCCATACAGAGCCATTCCCATGATTCATGCCTGACGGAGTCAGGGAACGGCTTGGATTCAACCACTCCATTATCAGCAAGCTTCCATCACTGCTCCCACAAAGAGAGTTACCATCATGATTGAGTTCACATTAAATGGCCGGCAGGTCAGAACCGAGGCCGAGGCTGATACGCCGCTGCTTTGGGTTATTCGGGACGAATTTGACCTCAAAGGCACTAAATATGGTTGCGGCGTTGCCATGTGCGGCGCCTGTACCGTTCATATTGACGGCAATGCCTACCGTTCCTGCTCTTATATGGTTGGCCAGGTGGCCGGCAAGTCGGTGACTACCATAGAAGCACTGGACAACCATCCGCTGCAGCAAGCCTGGATAGAAGAGCAGGTGCCCCAGTGTGGTTACTGCCAGTCCGGCCAGATCATGCAAGCCGCCACCTTGCTCGAAGCCAACCCGAATCCTTCCGAGCAGGACATTGTGAACCACATGAGCACCAACTACTGCCGCTGCATGGCGTATGTACGGATCAAGAAGGCCATTCAGCGGGCCGCTACCGAGTCTCAGGCCGGCGTGAATATCTTTGACCCCAGCGCGCCCAATCAGGAGGCCTAAACCATGAATAGCCTGAAAGCGAAGAAGGACACCATAGATCTGTCACGCCGCAGCTTTTTGATCGGCACCGTGCATGCCTCCGTGATGATGGCGTTTGCCCCGGCCATCTTTTCTTCTGCCCTGAGCGCGCAGGAAGCGCTGTCTGACAAAATGTTTTCTCCTACCATCTGGTTTGAGATGGATGCCCAGGGCAATGTGATGATTAACATCGCCAAGGCAGAGATGGGGCAGCATATCGGCACGGCGCTGGCGCGGATCCTGGCGGATGAGCTGGCCTGTGACTGGGACAAGGTAACCATCAGGCATGTGGATACCGATCCCAAATGGGGCTATATGGTGACCGGTGGCTCCTGGTCCATCTTCCATTCCTACAAGCCGCTGTCTCAGGCCGGTGCCGCCGGCCGGCTGGCACTGATTGACGCCGGCGCAAAACTGCTGGGTGTGAGTGCAGAGCAGTGTGACGCCCGGGATGGCAAGGTCTTTCATGGTGACCAGTCCGTCAGTTATGGCGATATCGTCACCAGGGGTGAGCTCAACAGAGTATTTACCGCCGAGGAAATTGCCGAACTGCCCATCAAGCCTTCCAACAAGCGCCATTTGATAGGCAAGCCTTCCAGGGCGCTGGATATTCCGTCCAAGACCGATGGTTCCGCCGTGTATGGCATCGATGTGGAAGTGGAAGGCATGGTGTATGCGCGCCCGATTCTTCCTCCCACCCGCTATGGCAGTACGGTTGAAAGGGTGGACGACAGCGCAGCGCGTGACATCAAGGGATACCTTGGCTATGAGGTGCTGAAAGACCCCAGTAAGACCTGTGAGGGCTGGGTGACCGTGATTGCGGATAACTTTCCCTCGGCCATCAAGGCCGCCAATGCCATCAAGGTGGACTATAAGGCGGGCGAAACCGCCACTGTCAGCGAAGCCGACCTGCAGAAAGAAGGGGAGCGGCTGGTGCGGGATCGCACTCAGGGGCTGCTGTTTGTTGATGAGGGTGATGTCACCAGGGCGCAGGCCGACTCCGGCAAAACCATAGAGGCCCTCTATACCACCGCCACCGCCAGCCACTTTCAGCTGGAGCCGTTAAATGCCCTGAGTGAATTCAGGGACGGCAAGTGGCATGTGCATACGGGGAACCAGTGGCAATCACTGACACTGCCGACCATTGCCAAGGCCGCCGGCGTTTCCGAAGACGACGTCATCATGCATCAGTACTACCTGGGAGGGGGCTTTGGACGTCGTTTGTACGGAGACTGGATCGTGCCCTCGCTGCTGACCGCCAAGGCCATCGACAAGCCGGTCAAGCTTATCTTCACGCGAGAAGACGACACCCTGTTTGATCAAAGCCGTTCGGCATCTACCTCACTGTTTCATGCTTCTTTTGATGATAACGGTAATTTCACCGGCCTGGAGCACGCCTTCGCCGCCGGCTGGCCCACCCTGACCATGGCGCCCGGATTTATGGCCGACAGCGTGGACAAGAAAGGCAAGATCGACATGTTCTCCGCCTCGGGCGCCGATCACTGGTACAGCATGGCCAACCACCGTGCGCGCGCGATCAACAATGAACTGGCGCAAAAAACCTTTACCCCCGGCTGGTTGCGCGCCGTGGGCCAAGGCTGGATCGTTTGGGGCCTGGAGTCGTTTATCGATGAAATCGCCGTGGAACTCGGCAAGGATCCGGCCGAGTTCCGTCTGGCGTTGCTGGATGGCGCCGGCAAGCAGGCGGGCAAGGCGCCGGAAAGTGTCGGTGGGGCAAAGCGCCTGCACAACACCCTGGCACAGCTGAAGGCCAAGGTGGCAGATATCAAGCTGGAGGCGGATGAAGGCATCGGCTTTTCGGTCAGCGCGGGCCAGGAACGTACCATGCCGGCCTGGATTGCCACGGCGGCGCATGTTCATGTGAACCGCCAATCCGGAAAGATTACCGTCAAGAAACTCTGGGCCGTTGTCGACGCCGGCATTGTGATCCACCCCGATGGCGCCCTGGCGCAGATTGAGGGCTCATTGCTTTGGGGTACCAGCCTTGCCCTGTTTGAGCACAATGCCTACCAGGATGGCCGGGTCAGCAAGACCAACCTGCATAGCTATCTGCCGTTGCGAATGAACGACCTGCCGGAGATGGACATTGAATTCATCGAGAGCGATGAATTTCCGGTCGGCCTGGGTGAGCCCGGTGTCATTGGCGTGGCACCGGCGATTGGCAACGCGGTTTATCAGGCGGTGGGCATTCGGTTGCGCGAACTGCCCATGCTGGCCAACCACGTACTGAATACCCTGGCGGTTGGATAAATCTGGCGGATCAAACCAGGCGAAAGTGTTCCACGTATCGCGCGTGGAACACTTCCTTTGGCCTGAATCGGTTACCACGGTCTTGTGCCAATGACCGGTAACACGTGATGAAAGGGAATGGTGACAACAATGAAGGCTCTTACATCGGTATCACTGAATTCTCTGTTTCTGGCAGTGGTGGCGCTGGCACCGCAGCATGCCAGGGCAGACGCCTATTCGGATTACATGGCCTCGCCATCGGCGGCAGGGGCATTCCAGTATCTCTACCAGGTGGCCACCCACCCACGTTGTGCCAATTGTCATGGTGTGGTGGAAGATGGCATACACCGGCCGACGGTGGGCGATCAACGTATTCCGCACCCGATGAATATTACCTCGCTCAACAACATTCGGCTGATCGCACAGGATGGCAAATTTGTCATGGCAGACAATCTGCAGCCGGTTAACTGCCGAAGCTGTCACCGGGACGAAAACGGAACAGAAGCGGGCATGCCTCCCGGCGCCGCGAATGATTTAATGCCCGGGTTTGTCTGGCATATGCCGCCCGTCACCATGGTGATCGAGCAAGACATCACGCCGGCGGAACTCTGCAACAACTGGCTCGACCCGGCCAAAAACAGCTTCCTGGCGATGCGTGGCGGTCGATCCGATATGGCGACCTTTAAAAAGGAGTTTGAGCACCATGTTCAGGACGATCCCCTGGTGCGGTGGTCGTGGGACCCCGGGCTGAATCGCATCCCGGCGCCCGGCTCCCACCAGGATTTTGCCCAGGCCATGACACTATGGATTGATGGCGGTGCGCCCTGTCCCGCTGGCTGATGCATATGAAACCTCGCAGGGGAGCATTGAATGCCGCGTAATATTCTGATCCTGTTTGCTCATCCTTCGCTTCATCGATCAGAGGCCAATGCTCCCCTGCTGGCAACGGCACGACAGGTTGACGGTGTCTCTGTTATCGATCTTTACGCGGAGTACCCCAACTTCGCCATCGATATCGACAAGGAACAGCAGCGCCTGCGTCAGCATGAGATCGTTATCTTTATGCATCCCCTCTACTGGTATTCCACGCCGGCCATTCTCAAGGAATGGCAGGATCTGGTGCTGGAATATGGGTTTGCCTATGGCGCCGGCGGCACCGCACTGAAAGACAAAATCTTTCTCAGTGTCACCACCGCCGGAGCGAACGCCGATGCCTATTGCGCCGAGGGGTTCAACCACTTCAGCCTGAGGGAGTTAATGCGCCCTCTGGAGCAGACCGCTCGCATTTGCGGCATGCATTACTTGCCCCCCTTCGTACTCTATGGTGCACGCACTGCCGGCGACGAAAATAGGATTCAACCGCATCTGGAACGCTGGCAACGGCTGCTTATCGCACTGAGGGATAACACCCTGGATCTGAACCAGGCGCAGTCGGCCGCCTCTCTCAACGACGTGCTCTCGCTGTCCGCGGAGGATATGTGATGACGGTTTACTTCATTCAGGCCTTTATCTATCTGTGTGCGGCGGTGATCACCGTGCCCCTTGCCAAGCGCCTGGGCATGGGCTCGGTGCTGGGTTATCTGATCGCCGGGGTGATCATCGGCCCGGTGATTGGGCTAGTGGGTGAAGAAACCGAGACCTTGCAGCATTTTGCCGAGTTTGGGGTGGTCATGATGCTGTTTCTGGTTGGCCTGGAGCTGGAGCCGAAGGTGCTGTGGTCTATGCGCAACCGGCTGCTGGGGCTTGGCGGATTGCAGGTTGGGCTGACGTCGGTCGCCGTGGCCGCGGGGCTGCTCGTCCTGGGCCTGGATTGGCGCCTGGCCACGGCCATCGGCGTTATTCTGTCACTGTCTTCCACCGCCATTGTGCTGCAGACCCTGAACGAAAAGGGGCTGGCCAGAACCGAGGGCGGGCGGGGGGCGTTTTCCGTGTTGCTGTTTCAGGATATAGCGGTCATTCCCATTCTGGCGTTGCTGCCCTTGCTGGAATTGCCGGCGTTAATGGCCACGGGCGCGGCCGTGGCGGAACAGGCGGCCGAGCACGCCCATGGCAGTGCGCTTGAGCATCTGCCCAACTGGTTGTATGCGCTGGCGGTACTGGGAGCCATTGCCGGCGTTATTCTGGGAGGGTACTTTCTCAGCCGCCCGCTGTTCCGGTATGTGGTGCAGTCGGGCCAGCGCGAAGTATTTACGGCAACGGCCCTGATGCTGGTCATTGGTATCGCGGCACTGATGAGCCTGGTGGGGCTGTCTCCGGCATTGGGAACCTTTCTTGCCGGTGTGGTGCTTGCCAACAGCGAGTTTCGCCATGAGCTGGAGTCCAATATCGAGCCCTTTAAGGGGCTGCTGCTCGGATTGTTCTTTATTACGGTTGGCGCCAGCATCGACTTCACCGTGTTGGCAGCAGAATGGATGCTGGTGATTGCGGCCGTGATAGGACTGATGACAATAAAGGCGGCCATTATCTATGTGGTGGCTCTTCCCTTTGGCCTCGCCAAGAGCGACCGCTGGCTGTTGGCCCTGAGCCTGGCTCAGGCAGGCGAGTTTGGCTTTGTATTGCTCAGTTTCAGCCTGCAGAATCATGTTATTCCTGCCGAAGTGGCCCAACTGGTGGCGCTGGTGGTGGCCATCTCCATGTTCCTTTCTCCTGCACTCTTTATCGCGTATGAGAAGGTGCTGCTGCCCCGTTTCACCGTTGCCAGCAATACGCGGGAAGCCGACCGAATCGACGAGCAGGGAAATGTGCTTATTGCCGGTGTTGGACGGTTTGGCCAGATTGTGAATCGGTTGCTGGTGGCCAATGGCATCAAGACCACGGTGCTGGATCATGAGGCCGGACAAGTCGAAAACCTGCGCAAAATTGGTGTGAAAAGCTATTTCGGTGATGCGACCCAGCCGGAGCTGCTACATGCCGCCGGCATAGAGCAATGTGCACTCTTCGTTGTGGCCATTGATGACAAGGTGCGCGCGGTAGAGCTGGTCAGGCATGTGAAGCGTGATCATCCCGGGCTGACGGTACTTGCCCGCGCCCATGACCGTGGTCATCTTTATGAGTTGCAGGAAGCGGGGGCGGATCATGTAGTCAAGGAGACCTATCATTCGGCACTGGCCCTGGGGGGCGAAGCGTTAACGCGTCTGGGCCTGCATCCGTTCCGGGTTGAGCAAAAGAAGTTCATCTTCCACAGCATGGAGGATGGTATTCAGGGCACCATGTATCAGGACTGGAAAGCCACCGCAGGGGAAGGGCGGCATTTGACCAACTACCGGCAATTGTTCCTGGAACTGGAAGTGTCGCTGAGGCAGGCAATGGAGCGCGATCGGGCGGATAATCATGCACATGATGAGCGCGGCTGGGCACCGCCGCCCAAAGGCTATGATCAAGTGCTTAAAGAGGCGGACAAGACAGCCTCTGAACAGTGATACGACGTCATGCATGCCGGACAGGGAGGCCATCGCCATGCACTATTGGCTCAGTCTTTTTGGCCCAACCGACCAGCCAGTTGGTGTTGTCCTGGCGCCGAAAGTTGCCGAAAGCGCTCGCCCAGGGTCAGTTCCAGCCGGCGCAGGGTGCGCTCCAGTTGCACGCGTTCGGCGTGATTTTCGGTCGTGGCCAGCAGATCCTGCAGGCGCAGATATTCCTTGCGAGCTTCCAGTTCCGGCGGCAGGTAGCCGGCGTTTTTCAGTAGCCGGTAACCGGCGCGCAGGTGCTCGGGCACCAGGCTGTCGTCTTCCAGCTGCTGGGGCCGACCGGCACCGGGCAAATCGTCAAACTGGCCTTCCTTGCGCGCCTGGTTGATGGCCTGCTCGGCCAGCTGGTCAATTAACCACATGATTCCTCCGTACTCATGCCCGCCCCATACCAATACTACCTTCGCCGGCAAGAGGGTTAGCGGGAAGGCGACACGGCCACCAGGCGCCGGCTCTGCAGCAGGGTGTAGGCGCCGCTGCCCACAATCAGTACGCTGCCGAGCACCGTCATCACATCCGGCTGCTCGTGAAATACCAGCATGCCCAGCACCAGGGCAAACAGCAGGCGGGTATAACGAAATGGGGTGACCACGGAGATCTCTCCGGTGCGCATGGCAATGGTCAGGGCGTTGTAGGCCGCCACACCGAACAGGACGGCGGCCAGCACCTGGGCCGCCGTGGCAGGAGCCATCTTCCAGCCGTCGAGCGCCAAGGCCTGTCCGTTGACAAGCTGAAGTAAAATGCCCGAGGGGATCAGCACCAGAAAACCGCATACACCCAGCTGAAAGTTGGACAAGGCGGGTGGTGCGGCCCGGGTGGCCAGATCCCGGCCCGCAAACCCCAGGGTACTGATGACGGCAAACAGAGAGGCAGGGTTAAAACCCTCCAGTCCCGGCCGAATGATCATCAGGACACCGGCAAACCCGACGGCAATGGCCAGCCAGCGCTGCATGCCAACCCGTTCGCCAAAAATGACCGCCGCGCCCAGAATTACCACCAGGGGAGACGCCTGCAGTATGGCCGACGCGCTGGAAAGCGGGGTCAGGGCGATGGCAAGGGCAAAGCACACACGCCCGGTCATTTCACAGACGGAGCGGATCAGGATGGCGCGGGACCACATGGCTCGGGTCAGAACCGAGCTTCCGCTTCGCCATGTCAGCATCATAAAGATCAGGGTGCCGCCCAGGCCTAACAGGGTGAGCACCACCCCAATGGCCGCCTCGGTAGCCGCCGCCTTGATGAACATGTCCTCGACCGCAAAGGCCGCCATCGCCATCACCATAAACAGGCTGCCGCGCATGTTCTCCATTTGTGCCGCTCCTCCTTGAGTGGAAATACGCTTCGGGGGGATGCCGAGCGTGCCCTTCAGCCATCGGCCGGCCAGCGAATTGACGGTTTCACTTGCCGATACAAAAGCTTGAGAAAATCCTGCCCAGCAGATCATCGGAGGTGAATTCGCCGGTGATCTGGCTGAGTTGTTCCTGGGCCAGGCGCAGTTCTTCCGCCACCAGTTCGCCGGCCATGTACACCTCCAGCTGCTCTTTCGCCATGATCAGGTGCTGATCGGCATGGTGCAGGGCGTCCAGGTGGCGCTGGCGGGCGCTGAAGCCGCCTTCGCCGCCGCCCTGAAAGCCCATGCAGGCCTTGAGATGCTCTTTGAGTGCTTCCACCCCTTCGCCGGTGCGGGCGGAGATGGGGTATACCGGGTGTTCGCCGTCGCTGCTCACGGTCAGTGCCTCGCCGGTCAGGTCGGCCTTGTTGCGCACCACGGTCAGGCCAATATGGGCCGGCAGCCGGTCGATAAAGTCGGGCCAGATGTCTTTCGGGTGCAGCGCCGCCGTGGTGGTGCCGTCCACCATAAACAGAATGCGGTCGGCCTGCTCGATTTCGGCCCAGGCCCGCTCGATGCCGATGCGCTCCACCGCATCGCTGGCCTCGCGCAGGCCGGCGGTGTCGATAATATGCAGGGGCATGCCGTCGAGGTGAATGTATTCCCGCAACACGTCCCGGGTGGTGCCGGCAATGTCGGTCACAATGGCCGATTCCTTGCCGGCCAGGGCGTTGAGCAGGCTGGACTTGCCGGCGTTGGGCCGGCCGGCGATCACCACCTTCATGCCCTCGCGCATAATGGCGCCCTGACGGGCTTCCCGCTGCACCTCGGTCAGCCGGTCCATGATTCCGTACAGCTCGCCGGCGATTTTGCCATCGGAGAGAAAGTCCACTTCCTCGTCGGGAAAGTCGATGGCCGCTTCCACATAGATGCGCAGGTGAGTAAGCGCTTCCACCAGGCCGTGCACTCGAGTGGAAAACTCCCCCTGCAGCGACTGCAGCGCCGAGCGGGCGGCCTGCTCGCTGGACGCCTCAATCAGATCGGCAATGGCCTCGGCCTGGGCCAGATCCAGTTTGTCGTTGAGAAAGGCGCGCTCGCTGAACTCGCCGGCCCGGGCCGGGCGCAGGCCGGGCAGGGTGAGAATGCGGCGCACCAGCATGTCCAGCACCACGGGGCCGCCGTGGCCCTGCAGCTCCAGCACGTCTTCGCCGGTAAAGCTGTTGGGGCCCTTGAACAGCAGGGCGATGCCCTGATCCAGCACAGTGCCCTGTTCGTCCCTGAACGGCAGGTAGTCGGCATAGCGCACTCTGGGCACTCGGCCCAGCACGGCCTGAGCCACGGCCTCGGCTTGGGGGCCGGAAACGCGAATAATGCCGACGCCGCCGCGTCCGGGGGCGGTGGCCTGAGCGACTATGGTGTCGTTGGACATGGGTTCTGTTACTCCGGAATAAGCTGTTCGGTTCAGTATGGCGGTGATGTCCGCCAATAAAAAAGGCGGCCCTCAGGCCGCCCAGTGTATTGCGTTATCGTCACTCAGGCCAGCCGCCTCAGGACGTGGCCTTGCTGTGCAGGCCCTTCTTTTCCAGCTGGCGGAAGATATACCACTGCTGGGAGATGGTGACCACGTTGCTCACCAGCCAGTACAGGGTCAGGCCGGCGGGGAACCACAGGAAGAAGAAGGTAAAGATGATGGGCATAAACTGCATCACCTTCTGCTGCATCGGGTCGGTGATGGTGGTCGGGCTCATCTTCTGAATCACATACATGCTGGCACCCATCAGAATGGGCAGCACGAAGTAGGGATCGCGCACCGACAGATCGTCAATCCACAGCATGAAGGGGGCGTGACGCAGCTCAACAGACTCCATCAGAACCCAGTACAGGGAGATGAAGATGGGCATCTGAATGAGGATGGGCAGACAGCCGCCGAGCGGGTTGACCTTTTCCTTCTTGTACAGCTCCATCATGCCCTGAGACATCTTCTGGCGGTCGTCGCCATAGCGCTCGCGCAGGGCCATCAGCTTGGGCTGCAGCATGCGCATCTTGGCCATGGAGGTGTACTGGGCCTTGGTCAGCGGATACATGATGCCACGCACCACAAAGGTGGTGAGCACGATGGCCAGACCCCAGTTGACCACAAAGCCCTGCAGGATCTGCAGCAGCTTGAACAGCGGCTGGGCGATGAACCACAGCCAGCCGTAGTCCACGGTCAGATCCAGGTTGGGGGCCACTTCGGCCATCTCATCCTGCAGCTTGGGACCCAGCCACAGCTTGGCAGACAGGCTCTGCTCGGCGCCTGCTGCCACCGTGGTGACCGGGGCCTTGAAGCCGATAATGCCCTGGCCCTGGTTGTTCAGGAAGCGGGTATACAGCTGGTTTTCGCCGTTTTCCGGAGCCACCCAGGCAGACACGAAGTAGTGCTGCAGCATGCCGATCCAGCCGCCTTCGGTGGTCTGGTTCAGGTTGGCTTCACGCACGTCCTGGAAGTCGTATTTGCTGTAGCGGGTTTCGCTGGTGGAGTAGGCCGGGCCGCGGTAGGCAGACGCCATCAGCATGCTGCCGCCATCGTCACCGGGCTTGCTCTCGCTCTGCTTGAGCTGGGCGTAGAGCTGAGCCTGTACCGGCTTGTCGCTTTGGTTGCGAATGTCGTAGTTAACACCCACTACGTAGCGACCGCGCTCCAGGGTAAAGGTTTTGGTGAAGGTAACGCCGGCCTCGTTGGTGAAGGTCAGCGGCACGCTCAGGCGGTCTTCGCCCTCGGCCAGACGGAATTCACCCTGCTCGGCCTGGTAGACCGGGCGGCCGTCGGCGCTGGCATCGGGACCGTCGCGACCGATAAGGCCACTTTGTGCCACGTTGACGAAGTTGGCGCCATTGCTCAGCAGCACGAACTTGTCGTCGGAGTTGAGCTCGTCGTCATGTTCCAGCAGCTCGGCGCGCACAATGTCGCCGCCCTGAGTGTCGATGGTCAGTTCCAGGGTGTCGGAGATCAGGGTCACCAGCTGGCGGCTGGCGGTCACGGGGGCGTCGGTAGGCACTTCGCCACCGGCCTGGTCCGACTCGGGAATAAAGCTGTCATCGCCCGTGCTGGTTTGGGTGCTTTGCTGCGCCGTCTCTGGCTGGGGCGCCTTATCCGTCTGCCACTGTTGCCAGATGAGAAAGCTCACCAGCAGCAGCGCAATAACAAGTATGTTGCGTTGGGATTCCATAGTGTCAGTTTCTTCGCTTTGTCGGGACCGGATCGTGGCCGCTTGGACCTAAAGGGTGGCATTTTAATAGACGTTTGATAGTTAACCAACCGCCTTTTGCAAAACCGTGGAGTTGAATGGCTTCAATGGCGTATTGAGAGCAGGTGGGGGTAAAGCGGCACCTGGGACCGAGCAGGGGGCTGATAACCAGCTGATAAAGCCGTACCAGGCCTATGCCGAGTCTTTGCAACGGCGAGAGAGGGTGCGCCATAGCCTTTCCATCAACTCGAACAGTTCGTCGTTGGGCACGTCTCCGATACCTTTCTTGGCGATCACCACAATGTCGACCGAGGGCAGCTTGTGCTGCTTCAGGCGAAATGATTCACGCGCCACCCGCTTTACCCGGTTACGCCACACGGCGCGCTTGAGTGCTTTTTTGGGCACGGCAAGACCGAGTCGGGGATGTTCCAGACCGTTGGGTTTGGCCAGCAGGGTAAGGTGGGGGGAGGCGGCTCTGACGGGGTTGTCGAAGACGTTTTTGAATTGAGCGGGAGTTAACAGACGTAACTCCCGTGAAAAGGCGTGCCGGGCCATTAGGCGCTCAGACGGGCACGACCTTTGGCGCGACGGGCAGCCAGTACTTTACGACCGTTTTTGGTGGCCATACGAGCACGGAAACCGTGGCTGCGCTTACGCTTCAGATTTGAAGGTTGAAAAGTGCGTTTCATTGTTATTACCGCTTCAGTTAACTGTACAGTTTGACCGCCGTGGCGAAAGGCGCGCTGCACCAACCAAGACGACCCATAAAAGAGGCCGAATTCTAAACAGTTAAGTGCGCGTCGTCAATCGACATGGCATTGAATACCGAGCCGGCGCCTTTGCATGCATGGCTGGCCGGATCGATCCCGGATCCGTGAGGATCGCGGGGCATGAATTATACCCACACCGGCGCCGTTGGCAACAGGTGTCTGCCAAGCCCGGCGATCGTCTCAGCCGGCGGGCAGCACCTTGCGCAGAAAGGCGCGAGTGCGCGGATCCTGCGGGTTGGTCAGCAGCTCGGCCGGTGGGCCCTGCTCCACGATGCGGCCGCCATCCATAAAGATGACCCGGTCGGCCACGTCCCGGGCAAAGCCGATTTCATGGGTGACCACCACCATGGTCTGGTGCGCCAGCGCCAGCTTTTTCATCAGCCCCAGCACCTCGTCCACCCATTCCGGATCCAGCGCCGAGGTGGGTTCGTCAAACAGCATGACCTTGGCGTGGCTGGCCATGGCCCGGCCAATGCCCACCCTTTGCTGCTGACCGCCGGACAGGGAGGAGGGATAGGCGCCGGCCTTGTCTTCCAGGCCGATGTCGCCAAGTATGCGCAGGGCCTCCGCCTGGGCCTCGGCCTTGGGCTTTTTCCATACGGTGATAAGCCCCTCGGCGATGTTGTCCCGGGCGGTCTTGTTGGCGAACAGGGCATAGTTCTGAAACACAAAGGAGGTGCGCTTGCGCAGCTCAATGGCCTGTTTGCCGTTGTGCCTGGCCAGATCGATGGCAAAGCCGTCTATCTCCAGGCTGCCCGCTTCCGGGGTTTCCAGCAGGTTGAGGCAGCGTAGCAGGGTGGACTTGCCGGTGCCCGAAGGCCCCAGGATCACCACGATTTCACCCTTATTGATGTCCAGGCTGATGTCGTTCAGTACCGTCTGGCCGTGATAGACCTTGGTCAGGTTGCGTAACTTGATCATGTTGCCTCGGTCAGTAAGCCGCGTTCAGGCGGCGCTCCAGCCGGCCCTGAAGGTGGGTAAAGAACACCACCACCGCCCAGTAGATCAGTGCCACCGCAATAAAGGACTCAAAGAACTTGAAGCTGCTTGAGGCTTCCTTCTGGGCCGTGGCCATGATCTCGGCCACCCCAAGGGTAAAGGCCAGCGAGGTGCTCTTGATCATGTCGATGAAGTAGTTCATCAGCGAAGGCGTGGCGATGCGCGCCGCCTGGGGCAGAATAATGCGCTGCATGGCCTGGCCCCGGGTCATGCCGATGCTCATGGCCGCTTCCATCTGACTTTTGTGAATGCCCAGAATGGCGGCGCGAATCGACTCGGCCATGTAGGCGGCAAAGTGCAGGGTCAGGCCGATGACGGCGGCGGTAAAGGCGTTCATGCCGATGAAAATGGGCATGATCTGGGGCAGGCCGTAATACAGCAGGAACAGCTGCACCAGCAGCGGTGTACCGCGGAAAAACGAGATAAACAGCCGTGCCAGGGCGTTCAGCCCCGGCAGTTCAAAGGTTCTGATCACCGCCAGGGTGCCGGCGATGATCAGGGCGAGCACAAAGCCCAGCAGCGCCATTTCCATGGTCGTGCCCAAATATTTGAACAGGATTGGAAACAGCGCCAGGGTGTAGTCGATATCGAACTGCATGAGGTTACTTGCTGGTAATGTCGGCGTTCAGCCACTTCTCGGAAATGGCCTGAAGGGTGCCGTCGGCACGCATGTCGGCCAGCGCCTTGTTCACCTCGGCCAGCAGTGCCTGCTGTTCGGGGTTTTTCACAAAGGGAAAGGCGTTTTCAATGGTTTCAAAGGGCTTGCCGGCCAGTTGCAGCGGCAGGCCTGCCTCGTTGATCAGCTGGGCGGAACCCACCCGGTCCATCACAAAGGCGTCAATCCGGCCCAGGGCCACGTCCTGTTCCAGGTTGGTTTCGTAGGTGATGATGTCGATCTCGTTATTGGTGTCGTGCTTGCGCATCAGCTGCTCAAAGTTGGAGCCCAGGTTGACGGCCACTTTCTTGCCCTTGAGATCCTCCAGGCCCTGAATGCTGTCGTTGCCCTGACGAACCACTATCTGCGCGCCGTCATACACATAGGGTTCGGCGAAGTCGTATTTTTCCAGCCGCTCTGGAGTAATGGAGATCTGGTTGGAAATGGTGTCGATGCGGCCGGTGTCGAGCATGCCGAACAGGCCGGAGAAGTTGGTGGTTACAAACTCCACATCCCGCTCGATGCGCTTGCCAATCTCGTTCCATACATCCACTTCAAAGCCCTGCAGCTCGTCTTGCTTGACGAAGGTAAAGGGAAAATAGCGGCCAGACATGCCCACCTTGACCGGATCGGCGGCCATGGCGGGGGCGATAAGGGTAGCGGACAGGGCCAGGGCGGTGCCCAGACGACGAATGGATGCGAACATGGTAACTCTCCTTATTATGAACCCGGACGAAAACGGCCACGTCCGGCATCATTACAGCATAAATGACGGTGGCCTTTTTATACCAGCCGGGGCCATGACACCAGTATCTTACAAGTTATCAACCTGAAAAGGGGAGGCGGTGGCGCCACTCGGCCGAAAAATCCTCAACAAAAGATTCATGAGAATCCTTTTTCCATGAGTGTGACGATGTGGCGAACCGGAGAAGCAAGGGCTCACTCCGGCAGCAGCCAGCGTATAAACTGGCGCGCGGCCACCGAAGCGTGGCGATGGCTGGGCTCCAGCAGGCACAGGTAACCCCGGCTGGGCATGCTCTCGGGCAGGGCCTGCACCAAAGCGCCCTCGCTCAGATAAGGCTCCAGTAACCGCTCCCACCCAAGCGTAATGCCCTGACCGGCCAGGGCCGCCTGCATCAGCAGCAGATAGCTGTTGGCCTTGAAGGTATGGGCCGGCGCCTGCCAGGGCTGCTCAATGCCGGCAAACCAGTCCCGCCAGGTGAGCCAGTCGTGGTAGTGATCTTCCAGCTCCAGCAGGGTGTGTTGTTTCAGCATCTGGGCCGGGTCGGTAATGGGGCCGTTTTGTTGCAGATAAGCCTTGCTGCACAGGGCGATCACCCGCTCCGGGCCAAATACCGGCCGAATGCGTACGCCTTCCGGTTCCCGCTCGCCGGGCAGCAGATAATACAGCGCCAGATCGAACTCGCTGGGATCGAGCCGGCGCGGGTCTTCTGCGGTCAGAATGCGAATGTCCAGTTGCGGACAGGCCCGCTTTAGCTCGGGCAGCCGGCGGGTCAGCCACATGGAAGCAACGGTGGGGCTGGATGCCAGGGTCAGCTGCAGGCTGCCCTGGCGCCGGGTGAGCTCGGCGGTGCCGCTGGCCAGTTCCCGCAGCAGCCCCTGCACCAGTTCAAAATAACGCTCGCCCGCCGGGGTCAGCGTCACACTCAGGGCATCCCGAGTAAACAGCGGCCGGCCCAGACACTCCTCCAGCCGTTTGATCTGCCGGCTGACGGCGCTCTGAGTCAGGTTGAGTTCGGTGGCGGCCTGCGTAAAGCTGCGGCGGCGTGCCGCCGCCTCAAAGGCCTGCAGGCAGTTGAGGGGCGGCAGTGGCGAGATTTTCTGGGACATGGCGGTGCGGGCAAGGCTGTCGGTAACAGTCATTACTCTACCCCTGCCCGTCCGTCATGACTACTGAGCTCGGCGCGGAATGCGATATTCCCAGCTTTTATCGTTAAAGGGCTGGTCATTGAGCCAGGCCTGCTGATGGGCGGTCAGGTAGTAGTGGTGTTCGTCTCCGGTCATGCTCAGCCGGCTTTCCACTCGCACCTGCCAATCGTCCCGGCCGGCCCGGTACAGCCAGTGAATGTCGGCCTGAGTGGCGTCGGGATCATAAGGCCGAGTGCGGTACTCCTCGGTGGCCTTTTGCTCTACCCAAAAGCCGTGGTCAAGGAAGCGGTAGGTGCCCATGTCGTCGTCCACCCGCAGGCACACCTCGCCGGACGCTACGTCCTCGGTAATGGTGCGTTTGGGGGCGGGTTCGCGCAGGTAGTCCATGTTGACCGGTTGGGCCGACTCGGGCGGCTGAAACGGGTTGTCGATGGCCTTGCCCTCAAAGACCGGCAGCAGCAGTTGCTGGGCGCCGGGAGCCAGGGTCAGGGTGGTCAGCTTGCGGCTGGGCCACAGCAGCGGAAAGTGGGCGGTGGAAATGGCCAGCCGCAGCCGGTGACCGGCGGGCACCTTGTAACCCATGTTGTCGAGCACCACCTCAAAAGCCATGTTTTCGCCCGGCACCGGCGGCGTGACTTCGGCGCGGTCATGGCGCAGGCTCAGATTGAGGGTGCCGTAGCTTACCAGGGTGGCGCGGCCGTCGGGGGCGACGTCGCAGAGGCGTACCGTGACCTGTCCGCAGTCCTGATCCACGGCGCCGGTCAGGCGCACCCTGGGGTTGCCCAGCAGCGGCAGCGGCTCGGCGAGCGGTGCGCTGTCAAAGCACAGCGATTGGGCGTCGTCCCGGCGCTGGTCGGTGGGAAAGTCCGGGCCAAACCAGATGGCACAATATTCGCCGCCGTGTACGCCCGTGGTCAGCGGCGAGCAAATGGAGGTGGGCTCCGTCAGCGAGTACTCACCCTCGCGCAGGCCGCCGTCGGCCAGGCTGAAGGTTCTGTCGCGAACCTGGGAGGCGGGCCAGCCCTCGGTCTGCACCCAGTCACCGGCGCGATGGGCGGCCATGGCCACCGGCGGCTGTGCCTCCTGCAGGTAAAAGGTGCACTCGGGCTCGTCCATGATGCCGGTGTCGATGTCCTTGAGCCAGTGATCCCACCAGCGCAGTGCCTCCTGCAAAAAGCCGATGGCCGGATCGGGAATGGCGAAGTGGGGATACTTGTGGATCCAGGGACCTATCAGCGCCTTTTTCGGGCAGGTCAGCTGTTCCATCATGCGCACCGGAGTGTTGCGGTAGGCATCGCCCCAGCCGCCGATGCAGTATACCGCGGCCTCGATGTCGGCATAGTTTTCACAGACGGAGCCGTGCTGCCAGTAGGCGTCCCGGGTGCCGTGCTCGATCCAGGGATGGGCCATCAGCGGCATGTTCTCCAGCCGGTATTTCCAGCGTTCCAGCCAGTCGTCACCCACCAGCCGCGGGTCGGGCACGGCGGCGGAAAAACTCAGCATGGTGGCGGCCCAGCCCAGGTTTTCCAGCAGCAGGTTGCCACCCTTGAAGTGCACGTCGTCGGCATAGCGGTCGTCGGTGGAACAGAGGGTGATAATGGCCTTCAGCGGCGCGGGCCGGCGCGCCGCCAGCTGCAGGCTGTTAAAGCCGCCCCAGGAGATACCCATCATGCCCAGCTTGCCGCTGCACCAGGGCTGGCGGCTGATCCAGTCGATCACCTCCAGGGCGTCGTCCTGCTCCTGTTGAAGGTATTCATCCAGCATCAGGCCGTCGGACTCGCCGTTGCCGCGAATGTCCACCCGCACGCAGGCATAGCCGTGACCCGCCAGGTAGGGATGGGTGAGGGCGTCGCGCACCGCGGTGCCGTCGAGCTTGCGGTAGGGCAGGTACTCGAGAATGGCGGGCACCGGGTTCTGCTCCGCGTCTTCCGGCAGCCAGATGCGGGCCGCCAGCTGAGTGCCGTCCTTCAGCGGAATCAGGGTGTGTTCGATCTCGCGTACGCGATGGGGAAATTCATGCCTGATGTGCATTTGCCGGAACTCCTTCAGGGGGGGATGAATGTGTGGTGTTGCGTCCGCCGGCGGCGCCGGGGTGTGCGGCGTGAGTAACCAGCGCCGGGTTGGACAGCCAGTGCCACAACGAGCCGCTGGCCAGCAGAATGATGAACAAGGCGGGCAGGCCGCCCAGGTTGGACAGCATCTTGACGCCGTCGATGCCCACAAAGGACACCATCACCCAGGACACGGTGCCGATCACCGAGCCCCATAGCACCTTGATACCGATATTGCTGTCCTGCTGACTGTCGGCGGTCAGGCCGCGAGTGCACAGGCCGCCAATGGCGTCGGTGTTGGAATCGGCGGCGGTAACGTAGGACACAAAGGCGATAAACAGCAGCAGCACTATCATCAGCTGGCTGCCCGGCAGCTGCTCAAAAATGTGGTAGAGCACGTGCTCCACGCCGTCGTTATTGAGCACTGCGTTGAGGCCGGCGGCCTGGTGCAGATCGAGATAAATGGCGGTGCCGGAGAAAATGCAGATCCAGACGATGGCGAACAGCGCCGGATACACCAGGTTGATGCGAATAAACTCGCGCACCGTGTAGCCCCGGGCGATTTTGCCGAGGAACAGGGCGGTGACCGGCGCCCAGGCGAACCACACCGCCCAGTAGAAGATGCTCCACCACTGGGGCCAGGGGTCGCCGGCGGCGGCGCCGGTAAACAGGCTGCGGGAGAAGAAGGTGTCCAGATACAGGCCCAGGGACTCGGTGCCCAGGGCGACCATAAAGGCGCTGGGGCCAAAGCAGAACATGAACACCCCGAGCAGCAGCAGCAGCCAGGCGTTGAGCGCCGACATGCGGGCGATGCCCTTTTTCAGGCCGCTGGCGGCGGAGAACACAAAGGTGGCCACGATCAGCGCAATCACCACGCCCAGTCGAAACGGGCTGGTGTCGCCGCCCAGATACTGACCGGCGCCGCCGGCCAGGGTGAGGGCGCCGGTACCCAGGGACGAAGCCATGCCGGCCACCAGGGCGTAGAGGGCGATGGCGTCGATCAGGCTGCCAAGGCGGCGGGTCAGCCGCGGCCCCAGCACCGGCTCCAGCATGCTGCCGATGGAAAAGCGCTTGCGCTGGTTATAGAAGGCCAGGGCGAACACCAGGGAAGGAATGGTGTAGATGGCGTAGGGGGTAAAGGACCAGTGCAGGAACATGGTGGCCATGGCAAAGCGCGCCGCCTCGGGTGAGCCGGCTTCCAGCCCGGCGCTTTCGGGCGGACCGAACAGGTGATACAGGGGCTCGGCCGTGGTCCAGAACAGCACGCCCACCGCCAGGGTGGTGCACAGGGTAATGGAGAACCAGCGCCAGCGGCTCAGCAGCGGCTCGGCCTGGTCGCCACCGATACGAACCCGGCCCAGGGGCGAGCAATACACCAGCACCGCCAGCACCAGCAGGTAGAGGCTGCCCAGGCTGAACAGCCAGGAGAAGTTATCGAGAATGGCGCCGTTGAGTGTCTTGGTGGTGGCGAGAAAGCCATCGAGGTTGAGATAGCTGGCGAGCAGGGCACCCAGCAGCAGCAAAAAGGTCGGCCAGAACACCAAAGGCCGTATATTGGTCAATAGCATAAAGAATCACTCCATGATCGGATACTGCATATCCTGTTGATTCTGTTCGAAATAGAGCCATATGGGCTGGAATTTAATCCACTATTTCAACATTCCACAGCCAGTGTGCAGAGTCGCCCTTTATGGCTCAAATGACATATGAACACGGGGTCATGATCCCATGGCATGGGGAGGGAGAGTGATGCTGGCCCGATAAGGAGCAGGCCGGGGCAACAAAAATGCCGGCGGTTGCCGGCATGGTGAACAGCATGGAGTGAGACTAGCCTTATTCCGTGATGGTGAACTTGCCTTTCATGATGCCGATATGGCCGGGAAAGGAGCAGAAATAGCTGTAGTCGCCACCGGCACTCATGCCCTCGGTGCTGAAGGTGACGGTGCTGCTTTCGCCGCCGCCGATCAGATCGGTGTGGGCCAGAATGCGCTCATCGCTGGTGTCCAGGTAGTCGTTGTCGGCGCCGGCACTGATGCCGCCGCTGGCAATGGCCTGCATGTCGGCGGTCTGGCTCAGCACCCAGTTATGGCCCATGACTTTCTTGTCCAGGTTGCCGGTGTGGTTCAGGGTCAGGGTCACTTCCTTGCAGCTGGCGGGTACGCTCAGCTCCTGCTGATTAAACTGCATGGCGTCGTTGCCTTCGATGGTCAGGCTGCACTCGTCGGCCAGGGTGGGCAGGGCCGCCGACAGCAGCACCAGGCCGGCCAGAGACTTGATTACTTTCATGCCGTGAACTCCTCAATGATGGAATGAATCGAAAACCACCCCTGAGGGTGGATCGATCCTTACCTTTACACAAGGTGATAATGATTATCAATATTCATTTTTCAGAGGATCCCGGCATTTACAGGGATCCTTTGTGCAATCCACAGTATACAAAATGTGCGTAGCTTGTTTATAAAGCTGAGGATCCTGTGTATTGCGGTGTGGTTTATTCACATAAGTCAAGGATCATATTTTTCAGGATCGGCGCGATCCGGCTAGAGATCCTGAAGTCGGGCAAGTAGAATGACGACCCCCTTGATTGATCCCTTTTGTTTCAGGAGTTCGAATGAGCGCTATGCTTTGGCAGCAGTGTCTTGCCCGGCTACAGGACGAATTGCCTTCCGCGGAATTCAGCATGTGGATCCGGCCGCTGCAGGCGGAGCAGGGCGACGAAACCCTGACCCTGTTCGCCCCCAACCGTTTTGTGCTCGACTGGGTGCGTGACAAGTACCTGATTCGCATCAACGGCCTGCTGGGCGAGTTTTGCGGCAACCAGTGCCCCCAGCTCAAATTCGAGGTGGGCAACAAGCGTGCCCAGGTCAACCTGATGGCCAACAGCGCCAGCCCCAACGGCAGCAAGCCCCAGGCCCGGCCGCAGCTGGTGCCGTCCTGGAGTGAGCAGGCGGACGACAAGCCGCAGATCAATCACAAGAGCAACATGAACACCAACTACACCTTTGACAACTTCGTTGAAGGTAAGTCGAACCAGCTGGCCCGGGCCGCCGCCCGCCAGGTGGCCGACAACCCGGGAGGGGCCTACAATCCGCTGTTTCTCTATGGCGGCACCGGCCTCGGCAAGACCCACCTGCTGCACGCGGTGGGCAACGGCATTCGCGAGCGCAAGGCCGATGCCCGGGTGATTTACATGCATTCCGAGCGCTTTGTGCAGGACATGGTCAAGGCGCTGCAGAACAACGCCATCGAAGAGTTCAAGCGCTACTACCGCAGCGTGGATGCCTTGCTGATCGATGACATTCAGTTCTTCGCCAACAAGGAGCGCTCCCAGGAGGAGTTTTTCCACACCTTTAATGCGCTGCTGGAAGGCAATCAGCAGATCATTCTGACCTCGGATCGTTACCCCAAGGAGATCGACGGGGTCGAGGATCGGCTCAAGTCCCGCTTTGGCTGGGGCCTGACCGTGGCGATTGAGCCGCCGGAGCTGGAAACCCGGGTGGCGATCCTGATGCGCAAGGCCGCCGAGAACAAGATCCACCTGCCCGACGAAGTGGCCTTCTTTATCGCCAAGCGCCTGAGATCCAACGTGCGCGAGCTGGAAGGGGCACTGAACCGGGTGATCGCCAACGCCAACTTTACCGGCCGCTCCATCAATATCGACTTTGTGCGCGAGGCACTGAGAGACTTGTTGGCGCTGCAGGAAAAGCTGGTGACCATCGACAACATTCAGAAGACGGTGGCGGAGTATTACAAGATCAAGGTGGCGGATCTGCTGTCCAAGCGGCGATCCCGCTCGGTGGCCCGGCCACGTCAGCTGGCCATGGCCCTGGCCAAGGAGCTGACCAACCATTCACTGCCCGAGATCGGCGACGCCTTTGGCGGCCGGGATCACACCACTGTGCTGCACGCCTGTCGCAAAATTGGCCAGCTGCGGGAAGAGAGTCATGATATAAAGGAAGATTATTCCAACCTGATTCGAACCCTGTCTTCCTGATCGGAGAGCACCATGCAGTTTACCATCAGCCGCGAAGCCCTGTTGCGCCCCCTGCAACTGGTATCCAGTGCCCTGGGAGGCCGGCCCAACCTGCCGATCCTCAATAATATTCTGCTGAGCGTCGGCGACGACGCCCTGTCGATGACCGGCACCGATACCGAGGTGGAAATGGTGGCCAGAGTGCCGCTGGAAGGCGCGGTGACCGCCGGCCGCACCACGGTGCCGGCGCGCAAGCTGTTGGACATCTGCCGGGGCCTGCCCGACGGCGCCGGGCTGACCTTCAGCCAGGAAGGCGATCGCCTGCTGCTGCGCTCCGGTCGCAGCCGTTTTAACCTGTCCACCCTGCCGGCGGAAGATTTTCCCAATATCGAGGAATGGAGCTCGGAACTGGAGTTCGACATCAACCAGCTGGCGTTGAAGAAACTGATTGAAGCCACCCAGTTCTCCATGGCCATTCAGGATGTACGCTATTACCTCAACGGCATGCTGTTTGAAACCGACGGTAACAGTTTGCGCACCGTGGCTACCGACGGTCACCGCCTGGCCACCTGCCAGCGTGAGCTGGAGCAGGAACTGCCGGCCCAGCAGGTGATAGTGCCGCGCAAGGGCGTGCTGGAACTGGCCAAATTGCTGGAGCACGAAGATCAGGACGTGCGTCTGCAGGTGGGCAAGAGCAACCTGCGTGCCGTGACTCAGGGCTTTATTTTTACCTCCAAGCTGGTGGACGGCCGGTTTCCCGATTACCGCCGCGTGCTGCCTCGTGAGAGTGACAAGACCCTGATCTGCGATCGGGAAGGGCTCAAGCAGGCCTTTACCCGGGCGGCGATCCTGTCCAACGAGAAATTCCGTGGCGTGCGCCTCAACCTGCAGCAGCAGACCCTGAAAATCACCGCCAACAACCCGGAGCAGGAAGAGGCGGAAGAGGTGCTGGACGTTAACTATCAGGGCAGTGATCTGGAGATTGGCTTTAACGTTTCCTATGTGCTCGACGTGCTCGGTACCCTCAAGTCGGAGCAGGTCAAGATGAGCCTGAAGGATGCCAGCAGCAGTGGTCTGATCGAAGCCGAAGACAACGGCGATGCCCTCTACGTGGTGATGCCCATGCGGCTGTAACATGGCCCTGCTCAACCTTCAGCTCAAAGACTTTCGCAATATTCGCCATGGCCGGCTGGTGCCTGCCTCGGGCATCAATGTGCTGGCCGGCCCCAATGGCAGCGGCAAGACCAGCATTCTGGAAGCCATTCACTACCTCGGCGTGGGCCGCTCCTTTCGAACCCATCTTACCGGCCGGGTTATTCAGCAGGGCGAACAGGCCTTTACCCTGTTTGCCCGAGTACAGCGTGAGGACGAAGAAGGCCTGCCGGTGGGCCTGTCCAAAACCCGGGGTGGCGACACTCGGCTCAAGGTGGCGGGCCGCAGGGCCGAACGCCTGGCCGATCTCGCCCACATTCTGCCCATTCAGTTGATCCACCCGGAAGGGTATAATCTGTTGACCGGCGGGCCCAAGTTGCGGCGGGCCTACCTGGACTGGGGGCTGTTTTATTCCCGGCCGGAGTTTTTTGCCGCCTGGGGTCGCTTTCGGCGTTTGCTCAAGCAGCGCAACGCCCTGCTGCGGCAACAGCGGCCTTACCGCGAGCTGGGTTATTGGGATCCGCAGCTGGTGGCGGCGGGCGAGGCATTGAGTACGTTTCGGCAGGACTATGCCGACGCCATTGCCCCGGTGATCGCGGCCATTGCCGCCGACTTTCTGCCGGAGTTCGAGTTCAGCTTTGACTTCTTTCGCGGCTGGGACCGGCAGACCGAACTGGCGAAAGTGCTGGAGCAGGGCTTTGAGCGGGACGCCAACCTGGGCTATACCCAGGCGGGACCGCACAAGGCCGAGATAAGAATAAAGGCCCGGGGTATGCCGGTGCAGGATTTGCTGTCGCGTGGCCAGCTCAAGCTGCTGGTGTGTGCCATGCGCCTGGCCCAGGGGCTGTATTTAAAGCAGCAGTCCGGACAGGACTGTATTTTTTTGATCGACGACTTTGCGTCCGAGCTGGACCAACACAAGCGGGGATTGCTGGCCGGGCGGCTGAACGAGCTGCAGGCCCAGGTGTTTATCTCCGCCATCGACATCAGCCAGCTCGGTGACATGATCACACGGGACAACAGTAAGCTGTTTCACGTGAAACAGGGTGAAATCACCGAAACCCAGGAGTGCAAGCAAGCCAATGAGTGAACACACTTACGACTCTTCGAGTATCAAGGTATTGAAAGGTCTGGATGCGGTCCGCAAGCGTCCGGGCATGTATATCGGCGACACGGATGATGGCACTGGCCTGCACCACATGGTGTTTGAGGTGGTGGACAACTCGATCGACGAGGCCCTGGCCGGCCACTGCAAGGACATCGTCGTGACCATTCATGCCGACGGCTCGGTGTCGGTGTCCGATGACGGCCGGGGCATTCCGGTGGACATTCACGAAGAGGAAGGCCGCTCCGCCGCCGAGGTAATCCTGACCGTGCTGCATGCCGGCGGCAAGTTCGACGACAACTCCTACAAGGTCTCCGGCGGTCTGCACGGGGTGGGGGTGTCGGTGGTGAACGCCCTGTCGGAAAAGCTGCAGTTGACCATCTGGCGTCACGGCAAGGTCCATGAACAGACCTACCAGCACGGCGAGCCTCAGGCCCCGCTGACCGCCGTGGGTGAAACCACCAAGTCCGGTACCCAGATTCGGTTCTGGCCCAGCGGCGTCACCTTCAGTGACACCAATTTCCACTACGACATTCTGGCCAAGCGCCTGCGCGAGCTGTCGTTCCTCAACTCCGGCGTATCCATCAAGCTGCTGGACGAGCGGGACGGCAAGGAAGTTCACTTTCAGTACGAAGGCGGTATTCAGGCCTTTGTGGAATACCTGAACCGCAACAAGACCCCCATTCACCCCAAGGCCTTTCACTTCACCAGCGAACGGGAAGACGGCATTGCGGTGGAGGTGTCGATGCAGTGGAACGACTCCTATCAGGAGAATATCTTCTGCTTTACCAACAACATTCCCCAGCGGGACGGTGGTACTCACCTGGCCGGTTTCCGCGCGGCGCTGACCCGTACCCTGAACGGCTACATGGACAAGGAAGGCTTTAGCAAAAAGGCCAAAACCTCCGCCTCCGGTGACGACGCCCGGGAAGGCCTGACCGCGGTCATTTCGGTCAAGGTGCCCGATCCCAAGTTCTCGTCCCAGACTAAGGACAAGCTGGTGTCGTCCGAGGTGAAAACCGCGGTAGAGCAGGCCATGGCCGAGCGCTTGCAGGAATTTCTGCTGGAAAACCCCAACGACGCCAAGATCGTGGTCAACAAGATCATCGACGCGGCCCGGGCCCGGGAAGCGGCGCGCAAGGCGCGGGAAATGACCCGGCGCAAGGGCGCCCTGGATCTGGCCGGCCTGCCCGGCAAGCTGGCCGACTGCCAGGAAAAGGACCCGGCGCTGTCCGAACTCTACATCGTGGAGGGTGACTCGGCGGGCGGCTCCGCCAAGCAGGGTCGTAACCGCAAGTACCAGGCCATACTGCCGCTCAAGGGCAAGATCCTTAACGTGGAAAAGGCCCGCTTCGACAAGATGCTGTCGTCCCAGGAAGTGGCCACCCTGATCACCGCCCTGGGCTGCGGCATTGGCCGGGACGAGTACGATCCCGACAAGATGCGTTACCACCACATCATCATCATGACCGATGCGGACGTGGACGGTGCCCACATTCGAACCCTGCTGCTGACCTTCTTCTACCGGCAGATGCCGGAGATCATCGAGCGCGGTTACGTCTACATCGCCCAGCCGCCCCTGTACAAGGTGAAAAAAGGCAAGCAGGAGCAATACCTGAAAGACGAGCCGGCCATGCTGCAGTATCAGACCAGCCTGGCCCTGGACGGCGCCACCCTGCATGTTAATGAATCGGCCCCGGCCATTGGCGGCGAGCAGCTGGAAAAGCTGGTCAATGACTACCGCAAGGTGCAGGAGCTGATTGTGCGGTTGTCCCGCCGGGCGCCGGAAGTGGTGCTGAACGAGCTGATCTACCAGCCCGAGCTGACCCTGCAGGCGCTGACCGATCAGGGCCTGGTCAACGGCTGGATTGATGCCATCAACCAGTCCCTGGAAAACAGCAACACCAACGGTACCCAATACTCCCTGGACGCGGTGTTCTCGGAAGAGCGCAACTGCTACCTGCCGCGGGTGAAAGTGCGTCAGCACGGCATTGAGCGGGAATTCCCGATCAGCTACGACTTCTTTGCTTCCGGCGAATACCGCAGCATTGTGGAGCTGGGCAAGGGCATCGCCAACCTGATAGAGGAGGGTGGCTACGTCAAGCGCGGTGAGAAGACCAAGACCGTGGACAGCTTTGCCGAGGCCCTGGAGTGGCTGATGAACGAAAGCAAGCGCGGCCTCTATGTGCAGCGCTACAAGGGGCTGGGCGAAATGAACCCGGAGCAGCTGTGGGAAACCACCATGGATCCGGAAACCCGCCGCATGCTGCGAGTGACCATTGAAGACGCCGTGGCCGCCGACCAGCTGTTCTCCACCCTGATGGGCGATCACGTGGAGCCGCGCCGCGACTTTATCGAGACCAACGCCCTCAAGGTCGCCAACCTGGATATCTGATTCCGGCTTGTGCACCGATACCAAAGGCAGCCCGCGGGCTGTCTTTTTCATATCTCGAAGCCTACAGTGCGAAGCAGTAACGAGGTTGCACTCCGCCGGCACGCTTCGTTGAAGGCCACTCACTAAAAAGCCTGCTGCGAACATACTTAATGTTCGTTCAGGCTTTTTACTTCGTCACGGCGAGCAAGCCCGCCCCATGGGACGTTCGGCAAATGTCACCCCTGACATTTGCCGGTCGACTACGACAATCCCCGTTACTGCTTCGTTTGACTACTGAGTTGTCTGTGTCCTTGACTACCTCATAAACCTAAGCCTACTAGACTGGAATAAGCCACATACTTAACGATAAAGGGGAGCACAATGAGCAACCACAGTCGCAAGTATTCCAGCCGGGTGGTGGACGGCACGGCCAGGGCGCCGGCACGGGCCATGTTGCGGGCCACCGGGTTTGAAGACGACGACTTCCACAAGCCCCAGGTGGGCATAGCGTCTACCTGGAGTAACCTCACTCCCTGCAATATGCATATCAACCAGCTGGCGGAAGAGGCGGCACGGGGGGCCGACGGCGCCGGCGGCAAGAGCATTATTTTCAACACCATCACCATTTCCGACGGCATTGCCAATGGTACCGAGGGCATGAAGTATTCCCTGGTGTCCCGGGAGATCATTGCCGACTCCATCGAGGCGGTGGCCGGCTGCGAAGGCTTTGACGGTCTGGTGGCCATTGGCGGCTGTGACAAGAACATGCCCGGTTGCCTGATTGGCCTGGCCCGGCTCAACCGGCCGGCGGTATTTGTTTATGGCGGTACCATACTGCCCGGCGACAACCACACCGACATTATTTCGGTGTTTGAGGCGGTGGGTGCCCACGCCAAGGGCGACATGACCACCCTTGAAGTGAAACAGATTGAAGACACCGCCATTCCCGGACCGGGCTCCTGTGGCGGCATGTATACCGCCAATACCATGGCCTCGGCCATTGAGGTGATGGGCATGAGCCTGCCGGGCAGCTCGGCCCAGAACGCCACCTCCGACACCAAGCTGAAGGACTGCCAGCGTGCCGGCGAGGCGGTGCTGAATCTGCTCAGGCATAATATTCGCCCGTCCGACATCATGACCAAACCCGCCTTTGAAAACGCCATCACCCTGGTGATTGCCCTTGGTGGTTCCACCAATGCGGTGCTACACCTGCTGGCCATGGCCCATGCAATTGGGGTGGAGCTGAGCCTGGACGACTTCTCCCGTATCGGCAAGCGCGTGCCGGTGCTGGCGGATCTACGCCCCAGTGGTCATTACATGATGTCGGAGCTGGTGGATATCGGTGGCATACTACCGCTGATGAAAACCCTGCTCGACGCCGGCCTGCTGCACGGCGACTGCCTCACCGTCACCGGCAAGACTCTTGGCGAGAACCTGGCCGGGGTGTCGCCTTACCCTGACGGCCAGAACATCATTCGCCCCCTCGACAACCCCATCAAACCCGACAGCCATCTGCGTATCCTGCACGGCAACCTGGCGCCGGGTGGTGCCGTAGCCAAGATCACCGGTAAGGAAGGCTTGAGCTTTACCGGCCCGGCTCGCGTGTTTGACTCGGAAGAGGAAACCCTGGCACGCATTCTCGATGGCACGGTGCAAAAGGGCGATGTGGTGGTGATCCGTTACGAAGGGCCCCGGGGAGGACCGGGCATGCGGGAAATGCTGAGTCCCACGTCGGCCATCATGGGCCGAGGCCTGGGCAAGGGGGTGGCGTTGATCACCGACGGCCGTTTCTCCGGCGGCAGCCATGGTTTTGTGGTGGGCCATGTGACCCCGGAAGCCCGCCAGGGCGGTCCGCTGGCGATCGTCGAAGACGGCGACATCATTACCATAGACGCCGAGCACAACCGGCTGGAACTGGAGCTGACCGACAGCGTCATCGCCGAACGGCTGGCCCGCTGGCAGCCACCCGAGCCCAGATATCGTCGGGGCGTGCTGGCCAAATATGCCCGCACCGTGGGCTCTGCCTCTTACGGGGCGGTAACCGACGGACGGGAAGAGGGACACTGAGTGAACAAAAAATATTCATGTTGCCGCTTGAAAGCGTAAAAGACCGTCCCTATATCTTTTAGTGAACAAGGCGGGTCGCTCGGTTGAGGGCCCGCACCGCCCGTCTGTATGGAGGGCAAGTCATTATCGCTCACTGGAGGATAGATTTATGTCACGCTTTGATTTCTCACCCCTGTACCGCTCTGCCATCGGTTTTGATCGCCTGGCGTCCCTGATGGAAAACGCCGCCAGCAATGGCAGCAACGGCAACAGCGGTTATCCCCCCTACAATATCGAGTTGCTCAGCGAGAATCAGTACCGCATCTCCATGGCGGTGGCCGGTTTTGCCCGTAACGAGCTGGAGATCACCAGCCATGAAAACACCCTGATGGTGAAGGGCCACAAGGCCCAGGAGCAGCAGGGCCGCAATTACCTGTATCAGGGCATTGCCGAGCGTGGCTTTGAGCGACGTTTTCAGCTGGCCGATCACATCAAGGTGACCGGCGCCGATCTGGAAAACGGCCTGCTGCACATCGATCTGGTGCGGGAAGTGCCGGAAGCGGCCAAGCCGAGAACCATCAGCATCGGCTGAGCGCGGTTGCACAAACAATTTGTACACACCCATTGACCTATTGCTTGCGATTGGAGGATAGGATTATGAGTCGTTTTGATTTGAGCCCCCTGTACCGTTCCGCCATTGGTTTTGACCGCCTGGTGGGCGATCTGGAACACCTGCTGCACGGCAAGAGCAGCGAGCAGCCGCCCTACAATATCGAAAAGCAGGACGATGACCGTTACCTGATCACGGTGGCGGTGGCCGGTTTCGCCGAGTCAGAGCTGGAACTGTCGGTGGAGCAGAACACCCTGCTGGTTAAGGGCAAGCGCGAACAGCCCGCCAGGGAAAGCCGCTACCTGTATCAGGGCATCAGTGAACGGGACTTTGAACTCAAGTTCCGGCTGGCGGATCACGTACAGGTAAAAGACGCCAAACTGGAGCACGGCCTGCTGCGCATCAGCCTGCTGCGGGAGGTACCGGAAGCACTCAAACCGCGCCGCATTGAAATCGGCGAGGGCCGGGTCCTGGAGCACAAGGACAAATAACCGATAGCTCGATAACACAACGCCGGCGAAAGCCGGCGTTGTTGTTTGTGAGGGCGGGGAAGCGAAGCCACAGCAGGGTTACCTCCACAGACACGCTGCGAGCCCATCCCTGGGGCACTCGGCACATGCCGTCCCTGGCATGTGACGGTCGGTTCCGGTAATCCCTGCTGCAGCTTCGAGCAACATTGGTGTTGTCTGCATGAAGCCAGTACGTAGGTTGGGATGAGTTTACGAATCCCAACACTTTGCCGACAGCTTGAATGTTGTGAATTCGCTGCGCTCATCGCCAACCTACGCCATAAGCCCATTTCAGTTTTGGCTCTCACCGTAAATCGCCAGCACTTCCTGCGCCAGGATTTCGATGCCGGCTTTCACGTCCGCTTCCGGCTGGGCGTAGTTCAGGCGAATGCATTGCTTGCTGTGAGCCCAATCGTCGTCATCGATGCCGGGGAAGAAGTAGTGCCCCGGTACCACCAGCAGTCCTTTTTGCTTGAGGCGCTGATATAGCTCCTGGCAGTGCACCGGCAGATCCTCAAACCACAGCCACAGAAACAACGCGCCTTCGGGCTTGTGAATATGAAACTGGGGCAGGGGAATGGCCTGTTGCAGCCATTCCACCGCCTGCTGCGCCTTGTTCTGGTAGAAGGGCTTGATAACGTCGTTGCTCAGGCGAATGATGTCGCCGTTCTGAATCATCGGCAGGGTCAGGGCCGGGCCCATGCTGCCCGGCGCCAGATTGACGATGCCGCTGATATTGGTAATGGCCTGCACTATGGTGGGGTTGGCGATCACGATGCCGCAGCGCACGCCGGGCAGGCCCAGTTTGGACAGGCTCATGCACAGTATGGTGTTGTCGTTCCAGAACGGCGTGGCATCACTGAAGATGATATTGGGAAAGGGGGTGCCGTAGGCATTGTCGATCAGCAGGGGAATGCCCTTGGCTCGTGCAATACGATCCAGGTGGCTGATCTCTTCGTCGGTGAGCACGTTGCCGGTGGGATTGGTGGGACGAGAGACGCAGATCAGTCCAATGTCGTCACCCACTTCCAGGCGGTCGAAGTCCACGTAATACTTGAACAGGCCATCGTCAAACCGACGAATTTCCGGCTTGCAGGCCACGAAGTGATCCTCGTCCAGGGCGCTGTCGCCATAGCCGATGTACTCCGGTGCCAGCGGGAACAGCACCTTCTTTTTTCGGCCATTCGCAAATTCACCGGCCAGCAGGTTGAACAGGTAGAAGAAGGCGGTCTGGCTGCCGTTGGTGAGGGCGATGTTTTCCGGGCCCACCTGCCAGCCCAGCTCGTTGGAGAGCAGATCGGCCAGGGCACGAATAAAGCTGTCCTTTCCTTGCGGACCGTCGTAGTTGGCAATGGCTTTCAGCAGGTCTCCGGTTTTCAGCAGCGACTGTGCCTGGCTGTCCAGGTAGGCCATCACCTCGGGAATGGCAGCCGGGTTGCCGCCACCCAGCATAATGGTGTTAGGGGCGGTCAGGCCCTGGTTGAGATCGTCCATCAGCTGAGTAATGCCGGAGTGACGGGTAAACTTCTGTCCGAAGGCTGAAAATTCCATGTTCGAGCTACCAATTGCGATACGAATGCGAAAGCTTCACGGTATCCGATATTGTGATTGGTGTCGACCGGCCGGCGGTGGTGTTTCACGCTGCCGGTACGTTCCTTGTTTCACGTGAAACAAGGAACGCGCCTTGGCTGGATTGTACCTAGTAGGTGTAGGTTTGGGTGGGACGGGCAAACTTGGACGGTTTGGCTTCATAACTGACCTTGAGCGCCAGTACGGTGCACTTCTCATCCTGCTCCAGCAGCGGGGCCAGTTCGGTGAGCAGTCGTTGACGCTGTGAGGAGTTCTGCCAGTGCTCCCAGCTTTCGATGCTTTGCCAGTTGGAGATGACATAGAAATGGTTGGGATGGTGCACATCCCGGTAGGCATCCCCCTTGAGGAATCCGGGGCGTTCGGTGATTTGCAGCATCAGGTTGCGAATGGTGTCCTGGTAAACGCTCTCCAGTCCTTCCGCTACCCGGCGTTCAATAATGACCTTGATCATCGGCATCGTCCTTGTGCGAGTGAAGTCACATTAAGTATTAACACAAATTCGGTCGATATTGGTAAGACCAGAACAAGAAACCGAGTGGGGTCAGGCTAGGGGCATGAAGGCTTGGTCGGGTGAGTCCATGGCTGACGGTCTCCGGATACAAAAAAGCCCCGCGAATGCGGGGCCTTGAGTGGCTATCTCACCGGCTTATTGCAGCAGGGAGATATCGGCCACACGCAGGAACAGGTTGCGCAGCTGATTCAGCAGGGCCAGGCGGTTGAGGCGAATGGCCTCGTCGTCGGCCATTACCATCACCTGGTCAAAGAAGGCGTCCACGCCCTCGCGCAGGGATGCCAACTCGGCCAGGGCTTTGCTGTAGTCACCGTCGGCAAACAGTGGCGCCAGGCGCTCGGCCAGCTCGGCTACCTGGCCGGCCAGTACCTTCTCGGCGTCGTCCTGCAGCAGCGAAGCGTTCACCTCGGTGGCAAGGTCACCCTCGAACTTGGCCAGGATGTTGCCTACGCGCTTGTTGGCGGCGGCCAGGGCGGCGGCGGCCTCCAGTTCGCGGAAGGCGCTTACCGCCTTCACCCGTGCGTCGAAGTCGGCGGGACGGGTGGGGCGACGGGCCAGCACGGCCTGAATCACGTCTACGCCGTAGCCCAGATCCTGATACCAGGAGCGGAACCGGCCCAGCATGAACTCCAGCACGTCATTGGCCACGTTCTCGTTGGAGATCTTGTGGCCGTAGAGGGCGCGAGCCTGGTCGATCAGCATCAGCAGGTCGAGCCGGTAGCCTTTCTCCACGATGATGCGCAGGGCACCCAGGGCGGCGCGGCGCAGGGCGAAGGGGTCTTTGTCGCCCTTGGGCGCCTGGCCAATGCCAAAAATACCCACCAGGGTATCCAGCTTGTCGGCCAGGGCCACGGCGGCGGACACGTCCTGGCCGGGCAGATCGTCACCGGCAAAGCGGGGCTGATACTGCTCCTTCAGGGCCAGGGCGACGGCTTCCGGCTCGCCGTCGTGGCGGGCGTAGTGCATGCCCATCACACCCTGAGTGTCGGTGAACTCAAACACCATGTTGGTGACCAGATCACACTTCGACAGCAGGCCGGCGCGCTCGGCCTGGGCCTGGTCGGCACCGATGGCGGCGGCCACATAGCTGGCCAGGGCGCTGATGCGCTCGGACTTTTCCTTGACCGTGCCCAGCTGCTTCTGGAACAGCACGCTGTCGAGCTGCTCCAGGCGGGATGCCAGGGTGGTCTTGCGGTCGGTGTTAAAGAAGAACTCGGCGTCGGCCAGGCGCGGACGCACCACCTTCTCGTTGCCCTGCACGATCTGGCTCGGGTCCTTGGACTCGATATTGGTGACGAAGATGAACTTCGGCAGCAGCCTGCCTTCGGCGTCGTATACCGGGAAGTACTTCTGATCACCCTTCATGGTGTACACCAGGGCCTCGGCCGGTACCTTGAGGAATGCTTCTTCAAAAGAGGCGGTCAGCACCACCGGCCACTCCACCAGTGACGTCACTTCTTCCAGCAGATCGTTTTCCAGATCGGCCACGCCACCCACGGCGGCGGCGGCATCCTTGACGCCGGCTTCGATAATGGCCTTGCGGCGCTCAAAGTCGGCCAGTACCTTGCCGCGGCTTTCAAGCTGTTCGGCATAGTGGTCGGCGTGATCGAGCTGGAATTCCCGCTCGCCCATAAAGCGATGGCCGCGAATGGTGCGGGCAGAGTCCACGCCCAGAATGGTGGCAGGCAACAGTTCTTCACCCAGCAGCAGGGTGAGGGTGTGCACCGGACGAATAAACTGGGTGGCCTTGTCGCCCCAGCGCATGGCCTTGGGGATAGGCAGCTTGTTCAGGGCCTGCTCCACCATGGCGGGCAGCAGCTCGGCGGCGGGCTGGCCCTGAATGTCGGCCAGGTGCACCAGCCATTCACCCTTGTCGGTCTTCAGGCGACCGGCCTGCTCCACACTGATACCGTTGCCCCGGGCCCAGCCCATGGCTGCCTTGGTGGGGTTGCCGTCGGCATCAAAGGCCGCCTGCACCGCGGGGCCGCGTTTTTCAATCTGCTTGTCGGGCTGGGCCGTGGCCAGCCCGCTAACCTGCACCGCCAGCCGGCGGGGGGCGGCGAACCAGCGAATGTCGGCAAAGGCCAAATCGGCACTGTTGAGTTCATTTTGCAGGTTGTCGGCAAAGGCCTGACCCAGGCTGCGCAGGGCCTTGGGCGGCAGCTCTTCGGTACCGATTTCTACCAGGAAATTCTGTTCAGCCATGCCCTTATCCTTCTTTTTTGCACATGGGGAAACCGAGGGCCTCGCGGGACGCGTAGTAGGCTTCGGCAACGGCCTTGGTCAGGGTGCGAATGCGCAGTATGTAGCGCTGACGCTCGGTCACCGAAATGGCCTTGCGCGCATCCAGCAGGTTAAAGGCGTGGCCGGCCTTGAGAATGCGCTCGTAGGCGGGCAGGGGCAGGGGCTTTTCCAGCTCCAGCAGCCGCTGGCATTCCTTTTCACACTGTTCGAAAAAGCCGAACAGGAAGTCGACGTCGGCGTGTTCAAAGTTGTAGGTGGACTGCTCCACCTCGTTCTGGTGAAAGATGTCGCCGTAGGTGGTCTTGCCCAGGGGGCCGTCGCACCACACCAGATCGTAAACCGAGTCCACGCCCTGAATGTACATGGCCAGTCGTTCCAGGCCGTAGGTGATTTCGCCGGTCACCGGCTTGCACTCCAGGCCGCCTACCTGCTGGAAGTAGGTGAACTGGGTCACTTCCATGCCGTTGAGCCACACTTCCCAGCCCAGGCCCCAGGCCCCAAGGGTGGGGTTTTCCCAGTTGTCTTCCACGAAGCGAATATCATGCACCTGAGGGTCCAGACCCAATGCCTCGAGCGAGCCCAGATACAGCTCCTGCAGGTTGTCCGGTGACGGCTTGATGATGACCTGAAACTGGTAATAGTGCTGCAGACGGTTGGGGTTTTCGCCGTAACGGCCGTCGGTAGGACGACGGGAAGGCTGTACGTAGGCGGCAGCCATGGGTTCGGGGCCGATGGCCCGCAGGCAGGTCATGGGGTGGGAAGTGCCGGCACCCACTTCCATGTCCAGCGGCTGCACTATGGTGCAGCCCTGGCGGGCCCAGTAATCCTGCAATGTCAGGATCAGTCCCTGAAAGGTATTGATATCGAATTTTTGCATGATGTTAGCGCCTTGATATAGGTGCATTCGCTGAGTGAAACTAGGCTACCGAGTATACCCGCTGGTCCGGTGCGAATATAGGCTGAATTGGGGAGGAACCATGGTGCAACGCTGTGCCTGGGTCAATCAGGACCCGCGATACATTGATTATCATGACCATGAATGGGGCGTGCCCGAGCGCGACGGCCGCGCCCTGTTTGAGAAGCTGTGTCTCGACGGCCAGCAGGCGGGCCTGAGCTGGTTTGTAATTCTTTGCAAGATACCGGCCTACCGTGAGGCCTTTGCCGGGTTTGAGCCGGCACGGCTGGCCGGTTTTACCGAGCAGGATGTGGAGCGGTTGATGCAGAATGCCGGCATCGTGCGCAACCGGCGCAAAATCGAGTCCATTATCACCAATGCCCGCGCCTACCTGGCGATGGAGGAGGAAGGCATCGACTTCAGCCGCTGGCTGTGGGCGTTCGTGGGCGGCCAGCCGGTCATCAATCACTGGGCCGAGTCTGCCGCCGTGCCGGCGACCACGCCGGAGTCCGATGCCATGGCGCGGGCGCTCAAGAAACGGGGCTTTGCCTTTGTGGGCAGCACCACCTGCTACGCCTTTATGCAGGCCACCGGCATGGTGAACGATCACCTGCTGACTTGCCATTGCCATCCCGCCAACGTCAGTCGTTGACCGCAAGCTTCATTCCGGACTTGGTTTATGGCGGGCAGCGGGGCTATATTGTCGCTTACTTGTGCTTTTTGAACGGGATATACCATGAAGAAGATTTGTCTGGCCGTGGCGGCGGCACTGGCTCTTTCCGCCTGTACCACCAATCCTTACACCGGCGAACGTCAGACTTCCAAGGCCGCCATCGGCAGCGGCATTGGTGCCCTGGCCGGCGCGGTGATCGGCGGCGCGTCCGCCAGCTCCAGCGATCGTGAAAAAGGCATCCTGATCGGTGCCGCCAGTGGTGCTGCCCTGGGCGGCGGTGTGGGTTACTACATGGACGTGCAGGAAGCCAAGCTGCGGGATCGCATGCAGGGCACTGGCGTCAGCGTGACCCGCAACGGTGATCAGATCATTCTCAATATGCCCAGCAATGTGACCTTTGCGGTCGACAGCGCCGAGCTGTCCCCCAGCTTCTACAATACCCTGAGTGGCGTGGCCATGGTGCTGAAAGAGTACGACAAGACTTGGGTAAACGTGGTGGGCCACACCGACAACACCGGCTCTGCCAGCCACAACCAGACCCTGTCCGAGCGTCGTGCCGCCACCGTGGGTCAGTTCCTGATCAGCCAGGGTGCCGCTGCCAATCGCTTCAATATTCGCGGTGTGGGTTTCAACCAGCCCATCGCCAGCAACGCCACCGAACAGGGCCGCGCCCAGAATCGCCGGGTAGAAATCACCCTGAGCCCCATGGGTTAAGCGACACACTCGGCAAGTTGATGAAAAATGTCCGCATATGCGGGCATTTTTTATGACATCAGCGTCAGCAGAGCCATCCATAGCGGCAATATCGCCATGGCCAGCAGGGTCTGCCCGGTAATGATGGCGGCCATCAGGGGCGCATTACCGCCCATCTGGCGCGCCAGAATGTAGGATGAGGTGGCGGTGGGCAGGGCGCTGAACAACACCACCACTCCCAGCTCCACCGGGGCCAGATTTATCGCCCAGCCGATGGCTGCTGCCAACATCGGAAACAGGCCGAACTTGATGGCGCAGGCCTGCCAGAAAGCAAAGCCGGTGCCTCTCAGGGCGGAAAGCTGCAGGGCGACTCCCACTGCAATCAGCCCCAGGGGCAAGGCCGCCTGCCCGGCCAGCGCCAGGGTGTCCTGACTCCATCCCGGCAGTCCGATGCCGGTGATATTGAGGGCGATGCCGGCCAGGCAGGCCAACAGCAGGGGGTTTCTGGCCAGTGCCCTGAATGCTCCCCAGATTCCTGCCTGGCCGTAGCTGCCGCTGGCCACAAAGATCAGCACGCATAATACGTTGACCAGCGGCACCATGATGGCGATGGCCACGGCGGCGGCGGTCAGGCCGGTCTCGCCGTAGAGCGCGGCCGCCCCGGCCACACCCACATAGGTATTGAAACGCAATGCTCCCTGAAATACCGAGGTAAAGGCGGGCATGTCCGCTCCCAGTCGATGGCGGTTCAGCCACAGGCCAAGGGCAAACAGGGAAAGCATGCCGGCCAGCAGGCCGACCATGCCGGCAAAGGCCACCTGGCTGAAGTCGGCGGTGGCCAGGGTACTGATCAGCATGGCGGGAAACAGCAGGAAATAGATAAAGCGTTCCGCCTCTGCCCAGAAGTGTTCCCCGGGAAAGCGCAGGCGCCTGAGCAGTACCCCGGTCAGGATCAGCAGAAACAGGGGGCCAAGGGCATGGCTGACGGCGAGCATGGACATTCCTTCTGGATATCGGGAGAGGGAATGCCAGCTTAGCAGCCTTGTGTCGGCGCGCCCACAGGCCTTTGGTCAAAGCGGTTGGCGCGGGTGAAGAAACGCGCTCAGTCGCCTTTTTGAATCAGAAAGTGATAAGGCAGCTCTTCTACCTGGCTGGACAACAACTGATGGTCCATAAAGCGGCAGAAACTGGGAATGTCGCGGGTGGTGGAGGGATCGTCGGCGGTGATCAGCAGGGTTTCACCGGCGGCCATGGTGCGCACCTGTTTGCGCACCATCATCACCGGCTCCGGGCAGCGCAGGCCGGTGGCGTCGAGGTGGTGGTGAGCATCGAAAAGAGAAGCGGTCATATCGGTCAATCAGGTTATAAAAACCCGCCTATCTTAATGCTGCCGAAAAAATGGTCAACCCCTTACTCCTCGTGTCTCACCCCTCACAGTCTTTCAAACACGGTCGCGATGCCCTGGCCCATGCCGATGCACATGGTGGCCAGCCCCAGGGTTGCGTCCCGCTGCTCCATCAGGTTAATCAGGGTGGTGCAAATGCGTGCCCCCGAGCAGCCCAGCGGATGTCCCAGGGCGATGGCGCCGCCGTTAAGGTTGACCCTGTCGTCCAGGGTGTCGAGCAGTTGCAGCTCCTTCAGCACCGCCAGCGACTGGGCGGCAAAGGCTTCGTTCAATTCGAACAGCTCAATGTCATCAAGAGTGAGGCCGGCGCGCTTTAGCGCCTTGTGTACCGCCGGCACCGGCCCCATACCCATGATGGACGGCTCGCAGCCGGCCACCGCCATGGCGCGCACTCGGGCCCTGGGTTTCAGCTTGAGGGCGGCGGCCCGGGCCGACGACATCATCAGCATGGCGGCGGCACCATCCGACAGCGCCGAGGAACTGCCGGCGGTGACGGTGCCGTTGGCAGGATCAAACACAGGACGCAGGCCGGCCAGTGACTCCAGGCTGGTGTCGGGCCGAATCACCTCGTCGGTCTCAAGGTTAAACAGGGCGCCGTCGGCATCATGACCCCGTGTTGCCAGAATTTCGTGATTGAAGCGGCCCTGTACCGTGGCTTCATGAGCGCGCTGGTGAGAGCGCAGGGCAAAGGCGTCTTGTTGTTCCCGGCTGATGTGGTGCATTCTGGCCAGCATTTCGGCGGTCAGGCCCATCATGCCGGCGGCTTTGGCCACGTTCAGGGCCAACCCGGGGTGAAAGTCCACGCCGTGATCCATGGGCACATGGCCCATGTGCTCCACGCCGCCGATCATAACGATGTCGCCGTCGCCCACCATAATGGCGCGGGCGGCATCGTGCAGCGCCTGCATGGAGCTGCCGCACAGCCGGTTCACGGTGACCGCGCTGACCGATTTGGGCAGGCCGGCCAGCAGGGCGGCGTTGCGGCCAATGTTAAATCCCTGCTCCAGGGTTTGCTGCACGCAGCCCCAGACAATGTCGTCGATATCCTTGGCGGCCAGCGCCGGGTTGCGGGCCAGCAGCCCCTGCATCAGGTGCGCCGACAGATCCTCGGCGCGTACATGGCGAAAGGCGCCGCCCTTGGAGCGGCCCATGGGGGTGCGAATGCAATCCACGATGACTACGTCGTTCATGCTCAGTCTCCTGCCGCCAGTCAGTAAAAGGTTTCACCGTTTTGCGCCATGTGGCGCAGCCGGTCGCTGACCTGATAGAGCGGGCCCAGCCCGGTATGGCGCTCCGCCATGGTCAGGTAGGCGTTCAGCCCCAGGGTGTCGAGCCAGCGAAACACGCCGCCGCGAAAGGGCGGAAAGCCCAGACCATAGACCAGCGCCATGTCCGCCTCGGCGGGCGAGGCGATAATGTTTTCCTCCAGGCAGCGCACCACCTCGTTGACCATGGGCACCATCATGCGCGCCACGATGTCGTCCTGCTCAAAGGGGCGCGGCTCGCCATGGTGCCGGGCAAGCAGCGTTCGGGCGGTATCGTCGCCGGTTTTCTGCAGCCGGCCCTTTTTGTCCTGTTGCCAGTGGTAAAAGCCATGGCCGTTTTTCTGGCCCAGCAATTGTTGCTCAAACATCAGGTCGATGGCGGTGCTGCCGTTTTGCTGCATTCGGTCGGGAAAGCCTTGTGCCATCACCGCGGCGGCATGGTGGGCGGTGTCCATACCCACCACGTCGAGCAGCCGGGCCGGGCCCATGGGCCAGCCAAACTGGCGTTCCATCACCCTGTCTATATCAGCAAAGTCGGCGCCGTCGGCGAGCAGCCGGTTAAAGCCAAAAAAGTAGGGGAACAGCACTCGGTTGACAAAAAAGCCGGGACAGTCGTTGACCACTATGGGGGTCTTGCCCATGGCCGCGGCACAGGCCACCACCCGGTTGATGGTGTCGTCGCTGCTGTGCTCGCCACGAATGATTTCCACCAGGGGCATTCGGTGCACCGGGTTGAAAAAGTGCATGCCGCAAAATTTGTCTGGGCGCCGCAGGTTGTTTGCCAGGGTGGAGATGGGAATGGTGGAGGTATTGGAGGCAATCACGGTATCCGCACCGACCTTTTGCTCCACTTCCGCCAGCACCTTGGCCTTTACATCGGGGTTTTCCACCACGGCTTCCACCACCAGGCCCACCCCGTCCAGCTCGTCATTACTCAGGGTGGGGCGAATATGTGAGAGCACCCCGGCCAGGTGGGCGCCGTCGATTTTGCCGCGCTCCAGCTGCCGAGTGAGTCGCTTGCCGGCTTCATTCATGCCCAGGGCCAGGGCGTCATTATTGATGTCCTTCATCACCGCTGGAATACCCCTGACCGCCGCCTGGCAGGCGATGCCACCGCCCATGATGCCGGCCCCCAGCACCGCCAGACGCGTGACCGGGGCGGCGTTTCTGGCGGCCTGTTTGGCCTTGCCCTTGACCACCTGGTCATTGAGGAAAATGCCCACCAGCGCATGCGCCGCCGGTGTGCGGGTGAGCTTGATAAAGTTATCCTGCTCCACTTGCAGGGCGTCATCACGGCCCATGCCGGCGGCGGCTTCAATGGTATTAACCGCCATCATGGGGGCGGGATAATGGTGCCCGGCCCTGGCCGCCACCATGCCTTTGGCGGTGGTAAAGCTCATGGCGGCTTCCTCCGGGCTCAGGGTAAGGGGGCCGTTTTTTTGCCGGCGGCGGTCCTGCCAGTTGTGCTCATCGGCCTGTTGCAGCAAGCGCAGGCCGGCGTCATGCAGTTTGTCGGTGCTCACTATGCCATCGAGCAGGCCGAGCCGCAGGCAGTCGCTGGCGCCGTGCTCCTTGCCCGTGGTGATCCACTCCATGGCGTTATCGGCACCCAGCAGCCGGGGCAGGCGAACCGTGCCGCCAAAGCCGGGCATGATGCCCAGCTTGGTTTCCGGCAGGCCGATGCGGGCGCTGGCGTCACCCAGACGAAAGTCGGTGGCCAGTATACATTCACAGCCGCCGCCCAGGGCGTAGCCACGCACCAGGCTCAGGGTGGGAAAGGGCAAGTCCTCCAGGCGGTTGAACAGGGCGTTGGCGCGACTAAGCCAGCCGGCCAGCTCGGCCTCGGGCAGCGCAAACTTGTCGAGAAATTCGGTGATGTCGGCGCCCACAATAAAGGTGTCTTTGGCGCTGGTTATCATCAGGCCGCAGATGTCTTGCCGTTGCGCCAGTGCGTCCAGGGCCGCTTCCAGCGCCAGCAGGGTGCGGCTGTCCAGCTTGTTGACGCTGCCGGGTGCATTCAGGCACAGCTCGGCAATGCCATTGCTTTGCCGCGTGATCGAAAGGGTTTCGCCTTGGTAGATCATGTCAATCGCTCCTTGAAGTCCCTGACGCGCCGCCTGATACAACCGGGCGTGATGCAATCACTATGGACAGTAACAAGGTACTTTTCAACGTGCTTTAAAACATGTGTTTGAATCCGTGGCAAAGGTGGAACAGTGAAGAGGCGGTGGCCTTTGATGGCTGTGTTATCATGGCCGGCCTTGTAAGAAACGCCCCTCGATCGAGGGCGGTGAGACCTGTTCAGGGATGGTTTATGGCCTTTACTCCTTACGTGATTCCGGCTGCCCCCGTGGTGTGGGAGCAGGAAATCAAAAAAAGCCGTTTTATCGCCTGTCTGGCGCACACGCCCAATGCCGAGGCGGCCAAGGCCTTTATCGAACGGTTACGGGCGGAATATCCCGATGCCCGCCACCATTGCTCGGCCTTTATTGCCGGTGCGCCGAACGATTCCCAGGCGTTGGGCTTCGGTGATGACGGAGAGCCGTCGGGTACCGCCGGTCGGCCCATGCTGGCCGTGCTACAGGGGGCGGGCATCGGTGAAATCACCGCCGTGGTGGTGCGCTACTTTGGTGGCATCAAGCTGGGCACCGGTGGCCTGGTGCGCGCCTATGGCAGTTCGGTGAACGGCGCCCTGGCCGAGCTCACCACCATGGAAAAGGTGATTGAGGGGCGGCTGGCATTGTCTGCCGACTACAGTGATATGGCGCAGCTGGAGAGCCTGCTGGCACAAAACGGCGCTGGCTGGGAAAAGGTGGACTATGGCGCCGTCGTCAGCGGGGTACTGCGGGTAGACATGCGACTGCGCGACACCCTGGTGCGGCAGATAAAAGACAGAACCCAGGGAAGGGTGATTGCGCGCCCGATCACCGATTAACACTCGAGCTTTGGAACAAGCATGCATATTCGCACCATTATTCGCATCGTGGGCATTCTGGTCGCCCTGTTCAGTGTCACCATGCTGGCACCGGCGCTGGTCGCCTATATCTATCGGGATGGCGCCGGGCTCGACTTTTTCAGTGCTTTTGTCATTTGTCTGATCCTGGGGCTGGCATTGTGGTTCCCCAACAGGGCGCACCATCAGGATCTGCGAGCCAAGGAAGGCTTTCTGATCGTGGTGTTGTTCTGGACGGTGCTGGGCAGCGTGGGGGCTATTCCCTTTTTGCTCAGCGCCGAGCCGGACATGACGGTCGCTGAGGCCTTTTTTGAATCCTTTTCCGGCCTGACCACCACCGGCGCCACCGTTATCAGCGGCCTCGACCATCTGCCCAAGGCCATCCTGTTTTATCGCCAGATGCTGCAGTGGCTGGGCGGCATGGGCATTATCGTGCTGGCGGTGGCGATACTGCCGATACTGGGCATCGGGGGCATGCAGCTGTTTCGGGCCGAGATTCCCGGTCCGGTCAAGGACAACAAGGTGGCGCCGCGCATTGCCGAAACTGCCAAGGCGCTATGGTATATCTACCTGGTGCTGACCATTGCCTGCGCCTTGCTGCTGTGGCTGGCGGGCATGAATCTGTTCGACGCCATCTGTCATGCCTTTTCCACCGTAGCCATCGGCGGCTTCTCTACCTACGACGCCAGTGTGGGGTACTTTAACAGCCCGATGATCAACCTGGTTATTGTGGTGTTTCTTATCATCGCCGGGGTTAACTTCAGCCTGCATTTTGCCGCCTTTTCCAGCCGGGGCACGCGACTGTCGGTTTACCGGCTGGATCCCGAGCTTAAGGTGTTCATCGGTGTGCAGCTGGCGCTCACCCTGATCTGTATGTCGGTGCTGCTGGCGCATCAGGTTTACAGTGATCCCTGGCAAGCCCTGGATCAGGCCTTGTTCCAGTCGGTGTCCATTGCCACCACCGCCGGGTTCAGCACCACCGGCTTTGCAGAGTGGCCGTTGTTTTTGCCGATATTGCTGATGTTTGCCTCCTGTATTGGTGGTTGCGCCGGCAGTACCGGCGGCGGCATCAAGGTGGTGCGTATCATGCTGCTCAACCTGCAGGGCATGCGCGAACTCAAGCGGCTGATCCACCCGCGGGCCGTCTACAGAATAAAGCTTGGCAACAAGGCGCTAGCTGATAGAGTGGTTGAGGCGGTCTGGGGCTTCTTTGCCGCCTATGCACTGGTGTTTGTACTGTGCATGCTGGCGCTGTTGGCTACCGGTATGGATGAACTCACCGCCTTTACCGCCGTGGTGGCTACCCTGAATAATCTGGGCCCGGGCCTGGGCGAGGTGGCCGCTAATTTCGGCACGACCACCGACGGTGCCAAGTGGATAATGGTGCTGGCCATGCTGTTCGGACGTCTGGAAATATTTACCCTGTTGGTGCTGTTTACGCCGGCCTTCTGGCGCAGCTGATTGAGGAGTCTATGGAAAAACTGTTGGTGCTTTATTCATCCCGCAATGGTCAGACCCACAAGATCATTGAGGCGATGCGGCCGGAATTCAGTGGTTATGACGTGGAACTGGTGGATTTGCACACCAACCCCAAGAAAAACCTGAGCAAGTACGACAAGGTGCTGCTGGGGGCTTCCATTCGCTACGGCCGTTTTCACGACAGCCTGTACACCTTTATCCATACCCACAGTGAGCAGCTGGCGGTCGCCGACTCCGCTTTCTTCTGTGTTTGCCTGACCGCCCGCAAGCAGGAAAAGGCGGTGCCGGGCAATAACGCCTACATCAAGAAGTTTCTGGCCCGTTCTCCCTGGCGGCCGCGTACCATAGGCGTGTTTGCCGGGGCACTGAAATACAGTGAGTACAACTGGTGGCAGACCCGTATCATTCAGCTGATCATGAAAATCACCGGCGGCAGCACGGATACCAGTCAGGATCTGGAGTTCACCGACTGGGACAAGGTCAGGGAGTTTGCGAAGAAAATCGCAGGACGTGGCTGATTTAGCACAACATAAATACAGCAAAAAGCGGTTTTGGTATGTTTTTCATACGAAATCGCTTTTTTTAATAAAAATGTCAAAAAAGCCCTTGCGCAAAATCGGCGGCTCCCTATAATGCGCCCTCACTGACACGGCGGAACACGCCGACGGTCACCAGGGTTGAAACAACACGAAACAAAGTTTGATTCAACGCTTGACGAACACCAAGGATTGCGTAGAATACGCAGCCCTGACCCGCTGAAGGGTCAACGCTCTTTAACAATTTATCAAGCAAACTGTGTGGGCACTCGCAGGATGTT